>JAYTWK010000040.1:0-29303 GCA_043743715.1 bacterium | reverse complement strand
AGACACCGGAACAATGATCCTCGAATAGTATAGAGACCGGGAATTTCATTCCCCGCATTCCAACCTCTGCACTTTCAGTGCAGAGTGGTTGAGTTTTCTGTCTAGTGTGAGCCATTGAGACCACACCCCATCAGTTGATTTGCTTTCAAGATGCTTGATCCGAGCCAATATCCGCTGGGCGTGAGCGTGCTTCCATCGTGAAGCGCCTCCCCCCTGTATTTTTGCTGGAATGCTTTTATTGCGTCGACCATAGTCTTGTCGACTGTGGTTCCCGTTGCAACTCGTGTATCCAAAAACCCTTGATTCTTCAAAAATTCTTGAAGTTTTGGTACTTCCTTTGAGTGCGACGAATTGAAGATGAGTCGCTTGGTGAAGTATGGGCAAGTGGTCGATCCCAGACTGCTACGATCCGCAGTGTCAAGGGAAGTTGCTGTGCCTGTTGATCCGTTGCTGCAGTATATTTCGTTGATCTTTTTCAGTGTCGTTTTGTAAACATATCCTGTCGGCGCACTACGATTCCAAGGACCGAGAATGTCCCTCCTGTATTTTTGCTGAAAACGAAAAACTGCACCCTGCGTACTCTCGTCATATGCACCAGTTTCTGTAAGGTCGGTTACTCCTTCATATTGCACTAGGAATCGTTGCAGCTTCCGCACCTCCGCCATGTCGTTGTCTCCTCCGAATCGAATATATTTTTTGAGATAGGGTACGCATGTCTCTGTGTTTGTCTGGCTCGTCCTTGCGAGCGTAGCCGGAGTCTCCTCAACCCTCGTCACCACAGGTGACACTAAAAAAAGCGTAGTGCTCGCCACCCCCGTGTTTCCCTTGCTCTGCTCTTGAAGCAGGAGCATGATGGAGCGAGAAATAATGGACGATGTGACATTGTTTTGATTGCGAAATCGAGCATATACAGTGGTAGTCCCAAGCACAGGAATCAATTTCCAGTTTTCTATAGTCGCATAATTTTCCCAGACTGCACCAGTAAAATTCTGATCATTACCAAGAAGCATCTCACGTGCATTGGTAGCAGAAATTATCAGCGTCACATCGGGCGACATCGTTGAGGTCGCGCCACTATTAATAAGAAGCGCGTGCTCACTTGGGATAGGGGGTGGATCATAGGATGAACCGCTTCCTGCGCTCGAGGAGACGGCGGGCGCAGTACGTGCGCTTACCGGCCTCCAATCAGTTTGCACCTTAAAATCAGATGATGCACACGTGCCGCCATTCTGGCAATTAAAACTGATCCTTCCGGTCGCTGTAGTGCTTGCATATCCGTGAAAGTACCCAGATGCATCAATGGTCACCGCGCCAAAATCGATGTATCCGATTCCTTCACCCCATGCATAGCCGGACAACACACCTTCTCCGTTGTTTGCGACGAAGTTACTCCCCGATGGACTGAGATTGAGCCACCCCGTGTGTTCACTCCATGCATAGCCGGACAGTGTGGTGTCGGTCACGTGTACGTTGCCTCCACTTGTGTTGAAATTTATCCAGCCGACCCGTTCACTCCACGCATATTTATTTGTCGTGTTGATAGTGCCGTCCGTTGTCGACGCAAAAACAGAAAAGGGGGTACACAAAAACAAAAACGCAAGAACAAGGCCGATATGATCGTTGTAGTTTTGTGAGTAATTCATAAGCATTACTCAATGACCATGTAATGCCACTTGTATGTTGTTGCAGCGGTGAGTGCGGTCGCCCCGGAAGTGAGCGAGATTGTAGATGCACCGACTGTGGGAAATACCATCGTCGCTCCAGAAAGAAGAGCAGTCAGTGCATTTGCGGGAACGAGTGAGATGAACGGTGAAGTATTGTATGACGAGGCAAATGTGAGCGTAAGTACCGTTGCAGAGAGTGAGGGAAGTGTTCCGGTGGTGAGCGTAATCTCGCCGGCAATATCTGTCCCGCGCACACTGATAGTGGGGCTCGTCCCCGCTCCTGCCCCCGCAGCAATTCCCGGCGTTGCACCCACTCCCTTCAAGTGTATTCCTGCAATGGTGCCGTTCACTTCAAGTTTAGACGCGGGTGATGTCGAGCCAATACCAAGCCGACTGTTTGCATTGTCCCAAAATAAACCGGCATTATTTTGCCCAAAGTTTCCAGACGTACCTGCGAAGACCAGCGACCCTTGTGTAAAGACTGTCGAAGTACCCGTTCCACCTTGTGCCGGAGAAAGTGGAGTACTGAGTCCCGCGAGTGAGGTAATGTCCGAATTCGCCCCCGAAGCTGCGGCGAGGAGATTTGTGCGTGCTGTCGATGTGGATACTGCTCCGGTTCCTCCCTTTGATACTAAAAGTGGGCCGGTGATATTGTTGAGGTTCAATTGCGATTCGTTCACGGTGAACTGATTTGTTGCAAGGCTGAGACCGTTTCCTGCCGTGTATACTCCGCCGGTTGTACTTGCGACCCAGGAGGGCACACCGCTTGCCATAGTGAGCACGAGACCATTTGCGCCCGCAGGGAGCCGCGCAAGTGTGTTCACTCCGGATGCATAGAGAAGGTCTCCCGCACTAAACGAATTAAGCCCTGTTCCTCCCTGAGTTGGAGAAAGTGCCGTAGAAAGTGCGGAGAGCGAAGTAATATCAGAATTCGCACCAAGCGCCGCCGCTCCTATCGTCGTGCGCACACCGGAGGCGGTTGTTGTCCCTGTTCCTCCATTTAAGAGCGAGAGTGCGCCGGACACCGCTGCGCTCTGTGTGAGGTCGATAGATCCAAAGGAGGGTGCTCCTCCGCCAAGAGGTACGCGAAGAATTTGATACGCCGTTCCGGCAAGTGTGTTTTGTATAAATGATGTCCCATTCCCGAACAATATTCCATTCACTGAAAACGTCGTGGTGCCTGTTCCTCCCTGTGCGACCGAGAGAGCAGTCGTGAGCGCTGAAAGCGACGTAATGTCCGCATTTGTGCCGGCAGCAGCCGCCGCTCGCACCGTACAATTTGCTGTTCCGGGGTTGCATGTCGGGGTCAGTGTTTCCGACGGTGCATAGGTTGAGCCGGGTGGTGCCGCAAAGGCACTTTGCCCAAAAGTAGCTACTCCAAGTAAAAAGACAAAGAACGAAACAAGCACGATGACCTTCTTTAAAAAAGGATATTTCATGATGCAATAAAATGATGATTAACATCAAAAATACTGCACTTCATGCGCATTGCGGAAAAGATCCTGCGCAAACACATAATCAAAAATGATTTAGTGCTTTGTAACACAAATTGTCAATACATTTGATTGAGAAATTTTACTGATACAGTAAAAAAGAATCAAATAAAAATGTGGATAAGTTGTGGATGAGTGAGCTGCCTCATTCCGAACAAAATACAGAACATCACACAACCTCAACCTTAGATTTTTATATACGTCACTCCTTTGCCTGTTCTTCCTGTTTGCTTGAGCTTGCCCTGTTTCTCAAGTTGCGAGAGATAGCGGGTCGCGGTTGCGTCGGAGACGTGCAGGAGTTTCTCCACTTCGTCATTGGTGATGTGATTCTTTTTCAGGAAGAGTGCCATGATCTTTGTGAGTTTCTTTTGCTTTCTGAACTGTATCGCTTGTGCTGCCTTTGCAAAGAAATCTTTAATACGGTTTTGCTGGATGACGATGACAGGCGCTTGCGCGGGTGAGGATCGGCTAGGGGAACCCATTTCTGAATGGGGCCGATCCGCAAGACCCCTTGAGGTTTCTTCCGAGAAATCCAAAGGGTGTACAGAACCCGTAGGGTTGGGGGCGGGTTGCGATGCAGATACAGGCTCCGGCTGCGCCGGAGCCGCTCCTGGAGTGCTCGGCGACTGCGTCGCCTCGCCTGTGAGTGCAGGATTGGGTAACGGCTCATTTGGTGGGAGTTGAGCCGTTGGGGGTTCGATAGAAGTTGGGGCAATTTCGGCTAGCGCCTCAACATGAGCCGTTTGTTGTTCTGTGGTTGACTCCGCAATTACAGGGGTGGTTGCCTCGCCGGCGGGCTGGGTTACAGGATCAGGATTTTGAGTATTTTGCTCGTCCATCAAACTATTCTATCAGAAATGGCTATATTCATAGAGTAGTTGGGCATGTTTATTGACTTTTATGCAGTATTGTATCTGCATGTACTAAAAAGCTTGCAATTTGTATTATTTTGCTGTATAATAGATGCATGCAAGTAAAAATGTTAGGAGAACTTGCCGATATTACTCTTGGGTATACATTCCGTGGAGCAATCGTCGGAAATAAAGATGGGAACTTTCGCGTCATTCAGGCGCGCAATATTTCCAGTGATTCATTCTTCGATAGCCCGACTTCACTTGCCCTTGTTTCAATGGATTCTACTCGGTCAGAAGCATTTGTGAAGCGTGGGGAAGTGCTCATCACGTCACGTGGAGCAACCGTCGGAGGATTCAAGGCGACACTCTTCGACTGCGATGCGGATCGTCCAGTGATTGCATCTTCGTCACTCTTTATTTTGCACTCAATAAAAAATGAAAAAGTATTGCCGGAATATCTCGTTGCCTATCTCAATTCAAATGCTGTGCAGCGCGAGCTACAAGATAGGGCGACCGGTGCAACAGTTCGCTCGATACCTCGAAGTGAACTTGGTGAAGTAGAAATAGCGATACCTCCAATCGAAAAACAGAAAGACATCGTCGCATTACAAAGGAACATCAAACAACAAAACAAACTCCTCGAAGAACGCGTCACTCTCAGCAATCAACTTATCGACAGCATTATTAACACAATCAACACATAATATGGAACTCGCAAAGAAATATACACAGGAAGACCTCAATAAAATGCTCTGGTCAGCAGCAGACTCTTCGCGCTCCTCAGTTGATGGTGGGGTGTACAAGGATTACGCACTCACGATGCTCTTCTTCAAATACCTAAGCGATCTCTCAAAGAAGCGTCACGAAGAATACAAGGAGCGTTTTGGTGACGACGAGGCACGCATAGCAGAGAAGATGCAGGCAGACCGATTCTATCTCCCCCCAAACACTTCATTCGATTATATTTTCAGCAAACTCGAAGAAGACAATATTGGCGAGGAGATCAATAAGGCACTTCAGAAGATTGAAGACCAAAACCGCGCAAAGCTCGAAGGTGTCTTTAGTGTCGATTTTAATTCAGAGTCTGTGCTCGGCAAGCTTCAGCAGCGTAACAAGATGCTCCGCAATCTCATCCAAGATTTCAGCAAGATCGATCTCACCGAGATCGACGAAGATGTGATCGGCAACGCATACATGTACATGATCGAGCGCTTCGGTGCAGATGCAGGCAAGAAAGCGGGAGAGTTCTTCACAGTGAAAGCAGTCGCTCGTCTCGTTGCGATGCTCGCACAGCCAAAAGAAGGCGCGCGTATTTGTGACCCCGCATGCGGTTCGGGTGGACTTCTGCTTTTGGCAGGAGAGGAGGTAGAGAAACAAGGATCAAAAAATTACGCACTCTATGGGCAAGAGTCTACCGGCTCTACCTACCAACTCGCTCGCATGAACATGTTTCTTCATGGCAAAGATTCCGCACGATTGGAATGGGGCGATACGCTAAATAATCCGCTCTTAGTAGAGAACGACAAGCTGATGAAATTCGACACGGTTGTCGCAAATCCTCCATTTTCGCTTGCAAAGTGGGGTGCTGAGAATGCAGAGGATGATCAGTATAAACGCTTCTGGCGCGGCGTACCACCCAAGGACAAGGGTGACTTCGCATTCGTGTCACACATGATCGAGACTGCAAAGCCAAAGACGGGGCGTGTTGCAGTCATCGTTCCACACGGCGTGCTCTTCCGTGGGGGGGCAGAGGGGAAGATTCGTGAAGCGATGCTCAAAGAAAATATCATTGATGCAGTCATTGGCTTACCAGCAGGGTTGTTCACCACCACAGGTATTCCAGTAGCAGTCCTTATTATTGATCGCAGTCGTGAAGTCGGAGGCGCAAATGAAAAGCGTAAAGACGTACTCTTCATCGAAGCCTCAAAAGAATTTAAATCAGCAAAGGCACAGAACATCCTCACTGACGAGAATATTGATAAGGTGTACAAAACCTATGCGGACAGAAAAGAGATAGAGAAATTCTCTCGCAAGGTGAATCCAGAGGAGGTCGCAGAAAATGACTTCAATCTCAACATCACTCGCTATGTCGACACATTCGTAGAGGAGGCACCGATAGACATCAAGGCGAATTTGAAAGCACTCGCCGAGCTTGAGCCGGAACTCAAGAAGCTTGAAGCAGAGATGAGTGGATATTTGAAGAAGTTAAACATTAGTTAATCCTACTGGGGGACAAGTTGTCCCCCAGGAGGAGAGAAGTCATGACACGCTGTCACGGGTTGAAATTATCAGCATAACTAAAAAATGAGTATGAAAAAAATACCAGACAATCAAATCGCGTTTTACCAATCCCAAGATGGAAGAGTAAATATTGAGGTTTTGTATGATGTTGACAACATGTGGCTCTCGCAAAAAAGGATTGCGGAGCTTTTTAATACCACACCACAAAATATCACCCAACACATTAAAAACATATATAAAGAAGGTGAAGTTGATGAAAAAGCAACTTGTAAGGATTTCTTACAAGTTCAACAAGAGGGCGAAAGAGAGATATCAAGAACGGTCATTTGTTACAGCCTTGAACTTGTTATTGCAGTGGGCTATAGGGTCAATTCCGAAAGAGGTGCGGAGTTTCGTGTGTGGGCAACAAATATTTTGAAAAGTTATATTCAAAAAGGTTACGCACTTGATAGCGATCGCATGAAATACGGATCTCGCTTTAGTGCGCGATATTTCGATGAATTGTACGAAGAAATAAAAGATATTCGCACGAGCGAACGAAGAATATACCAGAAAATTACCGATATCTACGCCACTGCAGTCGACTACTCTCCGAGCGCATTTGAGAGCAATGAGTTTTTTGCGACCGTACAAAATAAGCTCCATTTTGCCATTACGGGGCAGACCGCAGCAGAAATTGTCACAAGAAGAGTCAGTAGCAAGAAAGACAAAATGGGCCTTACCTCTTGGCGCAAGTCACCTGCTGGTAAAATTATGCCAAGCGATGTGGTCATTGCTAAAAACTATCTAGCAAAAGATGAGATTGCGCATCTTGATCGTATTGGCAATATGTATCTCGACTACGCGGAAATGCAAGCAGCCCGCGGAAAAGCAATGCATATGCGCGACTGGACCGCAAAGCTCAACGCATTCCTCAAATTCAGTGAATACGACATCCTCACAAATGCGGGGAAGGTGAGTCACGAAGTCGCGGAGACTCTCGCGCTCGGAGAATATGCAAAGTATAAGAAAAAGCAGGATAAAGAATTCCGCTCCGATTTTGATGAGTTTGTCGAGAAGACGAATAAGTTAAAGGATAAAAATGGATAATATGGACATCGCACTACAAAACATCCAAAAAGATCTTGATAATATCAAGAAAACAGCGCAGGACACTGAGTATTGGTCTGCACGCGAGCTCATGCTTGTTCTTGGCTATACCACATGGGCTAAGTTTCAGGATGCTATTAAGCGAGCAAAAGAGTCATGTAAAACAAGTGGTTTTGCCATCACAGACCATTTTGCCGGCGCCGGCAAAATGGTATCGACAGGCTCCGGTGCAAAGCGCGAAATAGAAGAGATACTACTCACGCGTTACGCTTGCTACCTCGTTGCGCAAAATGGCGACCCGCGCAAGCCTGAGGTTGCGCTCGCACAGACGTATTTCGCGACACAAACGCGGAAACAAGAATTAATGGAGCAAAGAGAGAAAGAAAGTAAACGCCTTGAATCTCGCGCCAAACTTAAAGAAACAGAAGGGAAGATTGAGTCCACGGTATACGAGCGTGGCATCAAGTTACCCATTGAATTTGGGACGTTTAAGAACAAACATATCACCGCGCTTTATGGAGGAATATCAGTTATTGATCTCAAGAAGCGTAAGGGCATTCCCCAGACTCGTGCACTTGCCGATTTTGATACCGATGTTGAGTTGCGTGCGAAGGATTTCGCACTTGCGATGACCGACCACAACATCAAACAGAAAAATCTGCGTGGCATGCATCAAATGACAGAAGAGGTGGTGAAGAATAGTAGAGCTACGCGACAGACGCTCCTCTCTCGCGGTATTCGTCCGGAACATCTCTCCGCAGAGGAGGATTTGAAGAAGGTTGAAGCCCGAAGAAAAAAAGAGTTGAAGACGGTTGAGAAGACGAAGAAGTTAAAGGATAAAAATCATGAGTAAAGAAAAATACTACCCTCCACTTCACGCAACAGGGGAATTTCACTGTCCTCATTGTGGAGTATACGCAAAGCAAAGGTGGTCACACTTGAGTGCGGTGAGTGATATATACACAGAAAAAAATTCATACCATCAAGTAACAAAGCGCTCAAACATTCTTGGGCTAACAACGACCTCCGGGCACCTTGCCGAAGAATGGACGGTTTCAATTTGTGAGCATTGTGATGGAATGGTTGTCTGGTCTCAATCCTCAATTGTTTATCCAAAGAAAATTCAAGTTGAACAACCAAATTCAGATTTGAATGATGATATTCAAAATGACTATCTTGAGGCGGCAAATGTTTTCAATGATTCCCCGCGTGCATCAGCCGCTCTGCTTAGACTTGCACTACAAAAATTGTGTGTGCAGTTGGGTGAACCTGGTAAAAATATCAATGATGATATAGGCAGTCTTGTAAAGAAAGGGCTGAATCCGACAATTCAAAAATCACTTGATGCACTACGTATCACAGGAAACAACGCTGTTCATCCTGGTGAGATTAATCTTGAAGAAGAGCCAGAACGAGTGCTCAAACTTTTTGAGTTGATAAATTTCATCGCAGAAAAAATGATTACAGAGCCAAAAGCAATAAGCTCATTTTATCAGGGTGTGCCAGAGCGAGCAAAGAAAGCAGTAGAAGAACGAGACGCTCAATAACTCATGAAATATATATTTATTGACACAAATCAATATCGACATATTTTCTCTAAGAACGAGGGTTTTTCTGATGAGATAAAAAATCTACTAGATGGGCTTATTAAGAAAGACCACATAAAACTTTTACTACCACAGCAGGTAAAAGACGAAGTAGAGCGTAATCGATTCGAGAATTGGTTCAATGATGAAATGAAAGATGTTAACAAGAAGATAGAGCAACGAAATACAGATCTTAAAAAACACGAGGAGGCGTTGGTCGATTATCCTGCTGAGTTAAAAAGTGTAAAGAAGAAAATCGCAAAAGAAATTTCCTTGCTTCAAAAGGAGCTTCTAGTGATAAAGAAGAAATACCGGAACCTAAAAAGCAAAGCAAACCAAAAACTTAAAGATTTGTTTAACGAAGCAGAATATATACCAGAGACTGACTCAGTTGTCGCTAGGGCACAATTGCGTCTAGAAAAAAATAATCCACCTAATGACAATAAATTGGGTGACGCATTAATTTGGGAGTCGATAATTGAGGGACTTAAATTAGCTGAAAAAAAATCAATTTTAATATTTATCGCGCGAGATGATAATGCGTGGGGTAAAGATGGATTCAATCCTTGGCTTGAGAGAGAACTGAAAGAAAAAACCGGAGTGTCTATCTCTCTGACGCGAGCTTTGTCAGACTTAGATTATTTGACCAAAGAGGAACAAAAGAAACTTAGAAAGATTGAGCGTGAAGAATCAAAAAACAATGCCGTTTCAAATTTTGTAAGCAGTCAAAGCTTTGTTTCGGCTGGAAGCAAAATTCAAAGCGTGTTGGCATATAAAGATATTCTTACAAAAGATGATTATGTAGCAATTATTAAAGCATCAATTTCAAACCATGAAATATATCAATCATTTTTCACATCAACTCCCCTCAATTCTCTCTGTGAGGGAGAGAATGGATACGTCGTTCCACACTTAGAGGATATTACCCAAAAAGCTTGGGATAAATTTGTTAAATTGAATCAAATTAAAGCAAAGAGACAATCAGATTTGATTGAAGAAATAGACAATGATGAAAGCCCATTTTAATTCATGAAAACCAAACCAACACAAAAAAATATTCCTGATGGGTGGGAAGTGACAAAGATCGAGGAGATTGCCCCTCTTCAAAGAGGTTTTGATTTACCTGTTGTACAAATCAAAGACGGGGATTATCCTGTCGTTTTTTCAAACGGTGTTTTAGCCAAACACAATGTCTACAAAGTAAAAGGCCCCGGTGTTGTAACTGGCCGTTCTGGAACACTTGGTCAAGTGCACTACATTAAAGAAAACTTTTGGCCACATAATACATCGCTTTGGGTCACAGATTTTAAGGGAAATTCGCCGAAGTTCATATTTTATTTTTACAAAAACTTAGGGCTACTTCGATTCGGGACAGGTTCAGGCGTGCCAACGTTGAATAGAAACGATGTCCATAGACATAATGTATTCTTCCCCCCCCTCCCCGAGCAAAACCGAATCGTGAAAGTTCTTGAAGCATGGGACGAGGCGATTGAGGTGCTTGCGAAAAAAATCAAACACAAAAAAGAGATCAAGAAAGGGCTGATGCAGAATCTGCTCACAGGTAAAATTCGCTTGCCGAAGCTCACAAACAAATGGGAGCTTATCAAACTCAGTGATGTTGGGAGTTTTTCCAAGGGTATGGGTGTTTTGAAGGATGAGGTGACTGAATTAGGACATAATGTGGTGCGCTACGGTGAGCTATATACAAAATATAATTTCAAAATTGAAAAAGTTTTCTCTCATATTCCTGATGGAGTTGTCCCTACAACAAAAAAAATAAAGTACGGAGATATTCTTTTTGCGGGTTCAGGTGAGACGGCTGATGAAATTGGTAAATCCGTAGCCTATTTATCGAAGGAAGATTGTTATGCTGGCGGCGATATTATAGTCTTTACTCCAAAAAAATCGCATAGTTTATTTCTTTCATATTTTTTTAACACAGGAGTGGCAAGAAAGAAATTTAGCCAGTTGGGACAAGGCAATTCCGTTGTCCACCTTTATAAAAGCGATCTGGAAAAATTATCTTTTGAGCTTCCTGAAACAGAAGAGCAAGACAGGATTGCCAGCATTCTCGACGCATCTAGTAAGGAAATCTCCGAGCTCGAAAAGAAACTTTCCCTCATCAAAGAGCAGAAAAAATTCCTCCTCAATAATCTCATTACCGGCACGATTCGCACCCCCAAATCAATTAAGTAAATATTATGGAAACACTAAAACGATTTATCGAGTGGATACAGCTCAAACAAAAAGTACATGAAAATGATGACAATCATCTCTTGTTCGGGGAGCGTGATGTGTGGATGTGCTACGTCGGAGAAAATGTTGGGCATGAATCAAATGGAAAGAATGCGCTTTTCCATCGCCCCGTGCTCGTGCTCCACAAGTTTAATAAATATCTTTTTTACGGATTACCAATGAGCACGAAGATAAAGGAGAATCCTTTTTATGTCCCCATCGAATTTCGCGGCAAGAAGCAGGCGATAATGATTGCGCAAATGCGGGTATTTGATGTGCGCAGACTGCACTACAAGAAGGGTCGTTTAAGTCCTGAAGATTTTCAGATGGTGAAAGCGCGATTTTTGGAAATTTTCCAAAAAATAACCCCTCGTAAGAGGGGAGCGCCGAGTGGCGATTTGTAAGATAATTGTATACTAAGCCTACTAATATGTCAAAAACAAATTCTTCTCCAACACTCTTATTACGGCAGCCACCTCATAAAGGGGAGGGGCAAATTGCCACCCCCCTATTAAAAAAACTATGAAAAATATAAGCAAAATAGAAATATTCGAAAAGCACAAGATCAGAAAGTCGTATAACGAAGAGTTGGAAATCTGGGTATTTTCCGTCACGGACATCATTCAAGCATTGGAGGTAAGTCCTGACTCAAGGAATTACTGGAAAGTACTCAAAAGTAACTTGAAAAATGACGGGAGTCAACTGGTTACAAAAATTAACCAGTTGAAAATGGTTGCAGAGGACGGCAAAATGCGCCTCACATCGCAATATGCGTAAGAACAAATAAAATATTATGAACCCCGAAACAATTAAAGCGAACTTCGACGAAGCGCGGCAGTCACAACTGCCGTTCGTCGAGATGCTCATCAATATGGGCTATGTGTATCTCTCACGTGGGGATGTGCTCAAGGAGCGCAGAAATGACACAAGCAAGTTTCTCCTGAAAGAGATTGCTTTCGAGCGATTAGCGAAGATCAATAGCTACGAGGTTGATGGCGTGCGCTATCCGTTCAGTGATAGCGATGTGCGCAGTGCCGTCGAGGAGCTTGAAAATACACCATTTGAGGGACTCATAGACACCTCCCAGAGTGTCTACAACACCATTATGCCCACCGCAGGGGGAAAGACTATCAAAGTGCTTCATGATGGAGTGAGTAGCTCATATAACTTCAAATTTATTGATTTTGAACATCCGGAGAATAATTCCTTTCATGTTGCGGTCGAATACGATGCAAGTGGAAAATCGAATATTCGCCCCGATATTGTCTGTTTCGTAAACGGCATTCCGTTTGTGGTGATCGAGAACAAGAAGTCGAGTGTTGCGACCGATGAAGCACTTGCACAGATGCACCGCAATCAAAGCCCTGAGTATTGTCCAAAGCTCTATGTGTTCCCACAACTCCTGATCGGTACCAATGGCAAAGATATGCGCTACGGCACGACCGGCACGCCTCCGAAGTTCTATGCCTCATGGCGCGAAGTTGGAGCGAGTGAGAGCGAGACAGACGCGAATGTACAGAAGCTCATCACACAGAAGATTGATGGCACCGTGTACGCGCAGTTACTCACTGATTTGAATGGCACAACATTCGGTCATAAACAGATCACTGAGCGCATCACTACTCCACAAGATATTTCGACGCTGGCACTCATGGAGCCAAAGCGACTGCTCGACCTCACAAAGAATTTCATTCTGTTTGATGCAGGTATTAAGAAGGTCTCGCGCTATCAACAATACTTTGCGATCAAGAAGATGCTCGACCGCGTTGAGAAAACTGAGCAGGGTCCTGAGGGGGAGCGTCGAGGGGGTGGGCTTGTCTGGCATACCCAAGGGTCTGGAAAATCGCTCACGATGGTGATGTTTGTCAAAGCCCTTATCGAAGATCCGCACATCAAGAATCCCCGCGTACTGATTGTGACCGACCGCAAAGACCTCGATAAACAAATTTCCGACACATTCCGTGCATGTAACTTAAAGAAAGATGTTATTCGTGCAAGTACTTCGCAGCAGTTGCTTGATTTGATAGAGAGCAAAGAGATCAATGTCGTGACCACGCTTGTCCATAAATTTGAACGCGCAGGAAAGAAAACGAGTTTCGTTGATCCTTCAAAAGATATTTTTGTGCTTGTTGACGAAGCGCACCGCACACAAGGAGGTATTGCCAATATGGAGATGAGTCGTATTATCCCCAATGCCTGCTTCATTGCGTTCACCGGCACACCACTCATGGCAAAGGAGCGTGCGAGCTATCTCAAATTTGGCGGTTACATAGACAAATACACCATTGACGATGCATTGCGCGACAAGATCATTCTCCCGCTCATTTATGAAGGGCGATATGTTGAGCTTACCCAAAATGCGAAGCAGATCGATCGCCGTATGGGGAAGTTAACGGAGGGAATGAATGACGAACAGAAGAAGCAATTAACACAGCATGTGACTTCGCGCGTTATTGCAGACAATCCAGCGCGCATTGCGGAGATCGCGGCGGATATTGAAGCCCACTACATAAAAGAATTTCAAGGTACAGGACTTAAGGCGCAGATTGTCGCCCCATCAAAATATTCTACGATCTTATTTCAGAAATATTTTGAGATAGGCGGGAAAGTAGAGACGGCTGTGGTTATTTCTGACGATAACGGAATAGTGAGCGAAGAAGACACCCACAAGAAAGAGGTTGCCGACTACATGAAAACCATCGATGCCAACCATCGTAATCTCGAGTCTTACGAGCGCACCGTTGTTGATAGTTTCAAGAACAATGAAGACGGTATCGAAATACTGATCGTAGTGGATAAATTACTCACCGGCTTTGATGCACCTCGCAATACGGTGCTTTATCTCGCGAAAGATTTGAAAGATCATAATCTCTTGCAAGCGATTGCGCGCGTGAATCGTTTGTTTGAGAACAAAAAACTTCCCAAGACTGTGGGCTACGTGATCGACTACTCCGAGAATGCAAAGAATCTAAAGACCGCAATGAAGCTCTTCGGCAATTTCGAGGAGGGTGACATGGAGCACACGCTGATTGATGTGAGTGCAAAAGTGAGTGAGCTTGAGGCAAGCTATGGCTCGCTGCACGACATGTTCAAAGAAATTGCAGGCTCGCGTGATGACGAGGCGTACATGGAGATGCTGAGGAGTGATGAGAAGCGCGAAGATTTCTATGCGCAGCTCAATGACTTCATTCGCGTCTTCAAGGAATGTATGGCACTTCAAGACTTTGTTCATGAATTCAAGCATGTTGATACGTACGCGATGGAACTCAAGAAATTTATGGAGATGAGAAAGGCAGTCGCATTACGCTATGCAGATCGCGTAGACCTCTCTATATACAAACAGTCACTTATCAATATTCTCGATAAGTATGTTGATGCTGAGGGTGTTGAACTTCTCACCGTGCAAGTAAATATTTCTGATGCGCAAGCGTTTACCGATGCGGTAGATAAGCTTGGTTCTGATACCTCAAAAGCAGAGGCTATCGCCGCGCAGACCGAGCGCACCATCATGGAAAAGATCGACCAAGACCCCGAGTTTTACCTCTCATTCTCAAAGAAAATTAAAGAGATATTAGATGAAATGCATGCAGGGAAGATGGCGGATATTGAGGCGCTCAAACAACTCAAGAAAACGCGCGAGGACGTACTCGGAAAGAAAGATGACAGTATTCCACCGAGTGTTGCAAAAGTTGTCGGTGCAGATGTGTTCTATCGTAATCTCTCAAAAGATTTCTTGGGTCATAATCTTACGGAAACACAGATTATTGATGCTGTACTCGGAATTCACGAAACCCTAAAAACTGAGATGATTGTTGATTGGTATCGTAATGCTGAGGTGAAACGCATTATGCGTAACAAGATTGATGATTATTTGTATGACGTGATAAAGGGCAAAATGGGCGTAACGCTCTCAAATGAAGAGATGAAAATGATTGTTGAGAAAGTGCTACAACTCGCAGAAAATAATCACGACATTTTTGGCGTATGAGCGTGAACACCTTTCAAGTTGGAACGGCACGCTTCGCGTGCGAACTGGTTCCGCAAGAACGCCGAACGCTTGCGCTCACTGTGTATCCCGACATGTCTGTTGTGCTTAAGCATCCCGAGAATTTTCCGCTTGAACGCATGGAAGCGTTCATCAAACGCAAGCGCCGGTGGCTCAATACGCAATTAGCATTCTTTGCGAAATTCACCAAGAAGAAATATAAACGTGAGTATGTTTCAGGAGAAAGCCATCTCTATCTTGGTCGCCAGTATCAACTCATTGTGCGAAAAGGAAAAGCAGATCGCGTAGTCCTGCTTCGTGGAAAGTTGTACATTGAAACCACGAAGCATGTCGAAGAGGGGGCGCATACGAGGAATTTATTGGATGAGTGGTATGCGCAAAAGATTGAATCAGTATTTGAGGAGAGGTTAAATGCGGTGCACAAAAATTTTTCGCAGTTTGATAGACCAAAATTATTTGTGCGCTCAATGCAGAAGCGTTGGGGGAGTTCGATCAAAAATCAAAAGATTGTTCTTAACCCTGCGCTCATTCACTCGTCAAAAGATAGTATTGATTACGTAATAACGCATGAGCTGTGCCACTTCGTCCACAAAAATCATGATAAGAATTTTTGGAAATTATTGGATAAGAAGTACCCCAATTGGCAGAAGGTGAAAGAGAAACTTGAACTTAGGCACGGATAAATGCTTTAAGGTAAGCTTCGCTTTCTTGATTTCAAGTATGGCGGTGCCTCGATAGGAATATCGACGCCTACTGCGTCAGTACCCCGATTGGATTTTCTGTTCACGAATGAGACAAAAAATGCTCAATCGGGTTTCCTCGATAGGAGTATCTTCCATTACATGGACGGTACACCCCGACGGTTTCGCAAAGCCGAAACATCGGCGGGGCCTTCTATTCCTATGCGTACGGCACGCAGGTGCCGTACTCGAGGGCACAAAAGAAAAAAATCCCAGTCAAATGACTGGGATTTTTTTCTTTTGTGCCCTCGATAGGAATCGAACCTATATTTAAAGTTCCGCAAACTTTTGTCCTATCCATTGAACGACGAGGACGGATAGTTCTTGCCACAGTACTGTGGTAGGGACACACTAACATGAAAAAACCTAAAACGTCAAAATTCCAGTAACGACAATATCACATTGCGACTAAAAGCCGATGCGCTCCATGAGCATCTGCGGAAGTGACTCGTGGAGATCTTTTTCCGGAAGATATCGGCCGACTTCTTCATGCAGGTCATCGATGTCTATCTCATCTGCGATGTGGATAGCAATAAGCGGCATAAATACCTTTGATGATTCGAGCAGGAGTCGGTGCTGTGGGGTGTAGTCTATGATTGAAAAACCATCGAGCGTACTGTAGGGATAGAGTGTGTTACCGACGCGAATGCCTTTGCGCAGGACTTCGACATGCACTTCTTCCGGGCGCCTCGCGGCCATGAGGATGAACGTGATTGTGCCGATGAAGATGAGTGTGACGATAAGAAAATTACTCAGGAGAAATCCCAGTCCGATTCCGGCGCCCGCGATGATAATCACCGAGGCATACCAATCATTGGTCTTTTCAGTATACGAATGCTCAAGTGTGTCCCACTCCATCATTAATTTATTCTATCATAGAAATATCCAAGCAGAGGCAAGTTACCCCCAAGGGGAAACAAGGAGTGAAATGTGCGGAAGGGCAATACCGTACTGAGATTCATCGGTTACTCAAGATTGACATCTGAAGCTCCAGAAGAAGACGAGGTGTGGGTTGTGTCCGCAGCAGCAGACACCTACTATGAAGCCAAGCGTACATCAGCAGCCGGTTTTCAATCTCTAGGACTCTATAATAGCATAAATAGCATAGCGAAAACCCTTTCAATCTCGCGCGCAGGTAAGCAGCGACCAAAATCACTGGAGTGAAGCGATGTGTGGTTTTAAAGACACACATATTTGAGCCATTCTTTTGTGGCGGAGGAGGTGAAATGTATGCCCCCCAAGCAAGCATCTCTCCCGGTTAATTTTTGCCCTTTTTTCATTTTTGGGTATAGTAGGTCAATGCTATCATGCATTTTTGCGTGTGGTATACTGGATGAGTGACTGAGCAATATAAAAGAAAACCCAACACTAATTGCGTTGTTTGTAAGGAGTCAATTTATCGGAGACCAAGTGAGATTGAAAAAGGCAACGGAAAAGTTTTTTGTAGTATGCGGTGTTACGGTATTTCGTGTAGAAAAGAAGTTTCCTGTCTTGTTTGCAAAAAATCTATTTTGTCTGGCTTGCACAAAAAGACATGTAGTAGGGAGTGTGCAAACAGGCACCGAGCGGGTATTTCGTATAAAATAAATAGGCCGAAAGACATGGTCGTGTCCCAACGTGCATTCAAAATACGACTGTTGGACGATAGGGGAAAATCTTGTGAACGCTGCGGTTATGGTAAATATGAAATATTACATATGCATCATAAGAATAGAAATCATGACGATAATCGCATGGAGAATCTTGAGCTCATTTGTCCAAACTGTCACTACGAAGAACATTTTTTGGAAAAAAGTAGGTTAAAAAAATTATAAAACACGGAGGAGTCGGATAGTGGTTTATTCCAGCGCACTTGAAATGCGCCGTACCCAAAAGGTACCGTGAGTTCGAATCTCACCTCCTCCGCAAATTAAAAATTGACTGGTTTCAGTTATTTTTTAATTTGCGGAGGAAGCGACTGAACTGCTTCAGTCGCGCGGTGATATTCGAAGCCTTTCTCCGTTATTCATGAGGAATTCTTATTCTGAGCGAATCGGAAAAGGGTATTGCGGCAGTAGGCCGAGAATCTCACCTCCTCCGCACTCTGGTGTACCCGGGGACTTTCCCGAAAGACTAATCTCAATCAACACACAATGAAATATCTCGGCATCGACTATGGGACTAAGCGCGTCGGCATCGCAACCTCCGACAATGGAGGGCTCTTGGCATTTCCGCTACGGGTACTCCTCAATTCCCGCTCGCTTCCTGCGCACATCGCGAAGATCTGTAGGGATGAGAAGGTCAATACTATCGTTATCGGAGAGTCACTTAACTTTCAAAACAAGCACAATCAGATCATGGAAGAGATAACCACTTTTGCGGAAGATCTCAAAAAGACAGCTCTGCTTCCTGTGGTGTTCATGAATGAAGTACTTTCATCGCGCGAGGCGATGCATCTGCAGGGAGACAATGACCAGAACGACGCCTCAGCTGCAGCGATAGTCCTTCAGAGCTATCTGGATAAGGTTAATCCCAAGAGAGATACCTCTCACGAAGCGGTGTGATATAGTTTCTCCATAGTAACCCCCCATAATTAACGCGCATACTCTTCACCATGGCAACCATAGACGATTTTAAGAATATTGAGATGATGATAGGGACCATACTCAAGGCGGAATACATCGAGGGCGCTGATAAACTCTTGCGGCTTGAAGTTGATTTCGGAACGAAGCAGACAACCCAAGAAGACGGCACCATAACACAAGAAGCGGATATTCGTCAGATACTTTCTGGGATACGCGAATACTATCAGCCTGAACAATTGATAGGTAAACAGTGTCCGTTCGTCACCAATCTTGAGCCAAGAACACTGCGCGGGCTGGTGAGTAGTGGAATGATTCTGGCGGTCGGGAGTGCGGACGGTGGCGCGGTCCTACTTCACCCCGACAAAGCAACTCCCCCCGGCAGCAAACTTCGCTAAGGACAGCGTTTTTTGTTCCTCCTGATACTAGATACTCCATACTACATACGATATACTGATACTGATGTCTTTCTTTTCTGCACCAAAATTCCTAGCCATGCCCGCGGTGGGCTTAGATATTTCTGCTGATGCGGTACGCTTTATCGAACTCGAACGGAAGGGCAACGGGCTCGAAGTGACCCGCTATGCATCGCGCAATTTCCCACTCGGCATCATCGCTGGCGGACAGGTGGAAGACAAGAAGAAACTCCAGGATGTGATTGCTTCACTCGCGTTCGAATACAAATTGAATTTTGCCAATGTCTCGCTTCCCGAAGAGCAGGCATATTTGGCCAACATGCGCATCCCACGCGTTGCGGATGCGGATGTCCGCGGTTCAATAGATTTACATCTCGAGGAGTATGTCCCCATCTCGGGGGCTGAGGCAACGTTCGATTATATGCTGATTGACGAGCCTACGCAGCATCGTAAGGATACGATGGATGTCGTAGTCTCAGTCCTTCCTCGCACAGCGGTTGAGGCGTATCTCGATATTTTCCACGGCACCGGCATCACCCCGAAGGCATTCGAGTTTGAATCACAGGCGATGGCGCGTGCGATTGTCCCGCGCGGAGATAACGGCACATTCCTCGTGGTCGATATTGGAAAGATGGTGACGGATATTTTCGTCGCGGCAAATGGCGTCGTACAGTTTTCCGCGTCGCTTGATATCGGCGGACACAACCTTACCCAATCAATAGAACGTGCGCTCAAGGTCAGCTACGAGGAAGCAGAAACAATGAAGATGAAACACGGACTCGTGGGCGGCGCAAAGGACGAAGGAGTCCATACCGCGCTCATTTCAGTCATGACCGATCTGCGCACCCGTCTCATGCGACACTATTCCTATTGGCAGACACATCACGGTGATAAGGTGGGGGGTAACATCGAGAGCGTATACCTCACGGGAGGAGGTGCAAATCTCAGGGGAATCGCAGAGTACCTCGCCATGGCGCTCGATGTGAAAGTCAAGATAGCGAATCCGTGGGTCAACGTCGCATCATTTGAGACTTATATTCCTCCGCTTTCGATGCATGTCTCGCACGGATATACTGCAGCAATCGGCCTTGCGCTTCGTAATGTATTCTTGTCATAGCCATATGATTAATCTCCTTCCCCAACACGAAAAGAAAAAACTCCGCAAGGAATTTTACCAGCGCTATGGTGTGGTGATGCTTGCAGTAGTACTGATTTGTGAAGCGTCGCTGTTTGTTTCACTCATCCCCTCATATCTCCTCCTTAATTCCAGCGTCAGTGACCTGACCCAAAAACTCGACCAGAAGCAAAAGGAGATACTTCCTGGTGGTGACCTGGCTCAGAACCAGCTGAATGCAATCACGTCGGAGATATCGCTCCTCAAGCAAGGAGGCACAATTGCCGAAACTCCTCCGACGCAGCTGCTCATCTCTCTCCTTGCGCAGAAACCCGACGGAGTCTCGGTGTCGCGTTTTTCGTACCTTCGCACAGGAGCAGCAGTAGCAATTCAGCTCTCAGGCGTTGGGAGTACTCGCGAATCACTACTATTGTTCCAAAAGGTCCTTTCCAACAAAGCAGTGAACCCGCATATTGTTGACGCAAAATATCCCCAGAGTTTTCTACTGAAGAAAAATGAAATTGATTACCTGCTTACTATTACTCTCAATTGACCCGCATGAAACGCACACTCAGCATCTTTTTAATTCTTCTCGTGATAGACCTCCTCGGCAGTGGCGCTTTGTGGTATGGATATTCATCCATGCTCGAGATCAAAGAAAAAGAATCTCATCTTGTCGATCTGTTGAATCAAGAAGCTTTGAAAGGGAAAAAATTGAATGAATTGCGACAGACGATTAATTCAGTCGGCAAGCAGCGCGATGAACTTGAGAAATTCCTTATCGACCCAAGTGATGAAAATCAGATTCTGCTCTTGAATTCGTTCGAACAACTTGGCGCTTCGACCACCGGACTTGCGGTCGACATTTCACGCTTCCAACTCGAAGATAATCTCAAGAGCATTCATGCAGATGCCGGTCTTAAGGGGACATGGGCGCAGATGTTTTATTTCTTGCGGCTCATCGAGGAGTATCCGTCTCGCGTTACAATCAATAAATTCGATACGAGCATAAACAGGAGTACCGCTCTGGAGCCCGGGAAGCCGGCGATGCCGGATCAATGGGCAGGAAGCATTTCTTTTGACCTTGTTGGCATAAAGCAAACAAAAAATTAACATGGAAACGCAAAACATAAATTTTTCCTACAAGAACCTCGTCTCGAAGTTCCGATTTCATGGCGACATCATGGGGAAAACAGACCTTCTGTGGCGCACGTCGATCTGGCTACTACTCTTCGCTCTCATCGTTATTGGAGTCACCGGGTATCTCACCTACGAGTGGGCGATGAGTGCAGATGAAACCCACGTGCCGTCCAAAATCGAACGACCGACGCTCTCACTCACCGAGCTTGAATCGGTCATTAGTCTATACCAGAAGAAACAGATCAACTTTACCGAGCTACTCCGTAATCCTCCAAAACCTCCCTTATATAAGAGCAGGGTCGGCGTGTCGGTGATTGCGACAACTACCCAAGAAACATCCCAGTGATTACCTTCCGACGTAACCCCGCCTCCTTCTCCCGTCCCGCCGAGGTGAGGATAATTGAAATAAATAGAGCAGCACTCAACGTATGGGGGCTGCTCTCATTCTGTGTGGGCGATAGAGGACTCTCTCCCTACGGGAGCAGTACACCTTGTTGGTTTTGTAAAACCAAAACATCACCAAGGTTTTCTCGTCCTCTACGGAAGCACGCAGGTGCTTCCTATCGCCCACAAATAAAAATAACCCGATGATGGGCTATTTTTATTTGTGGGCGATAGAGGAAATCTCGCCTTACAGGCGCAGTATCCGTTTCCCATTTATTCACGATAAGAATCGCTCATAAATATGGGATAACGGCTTCGACTCCTCTAGCGAAAGCTATACTTTCTTCGTCCACGACAAAGGCCACCTTGCGGTGGCCTTCTTGTGGGCGATAGAGGATTCGAACCTCTGACCTTCGCTGTGTAAAAGCGCTGCTCTACCAACTGAGCTAATCGCCCATAAAACGCGACTTCTGAACAATAAAACATTTCATCGACATATGCAATTTTTTGCGATAGTGTAACCGTACTCCCTGTAGTTCAACGGATAGAACAAGAACCTTCTAAGTTCTGGATCCAAGTTCGATTCTTGGCGGGGGGACAAAACATATTCAGAGAGCGCCCTGCGGCGCTTTCTGTGTTTTGTCCGGCCACAGCGATGTTTCGTCAGCGACCAAAATCTCTTGAGAGAAGTGATTTGAGATTTGAAGTACTCCCGTGGTGCAGGCGAAACCGCGAGGTGGGGCGCGAACACTTACGTTTTCTGAAGTGCACATAGTTTCAGAAAACTTAGTGATTCATGACACAAAAAGTAACTTGTATACATTGAACTCCCGCACGGTTACTTGGGGCACATCATGCGTTTGTGCTTAAATGAACCTATGAAAAAGCGTCTTGAAGCGAAAATTGTTGGGAGGGTACAAATGGTCATGTATCGCGACTTTGCGACGCGTAACGCAAAGAAACTCGGTCTCATCGGATATGTCCAAAATGAGCATGACGGCTCGGTGACTGTCATCGCAGAGGGGGAAGAAGCTGCGCTTGAGGAATATCTTGCGCTCCTCCATAAGGGATCGCTCCTCTCTCGTGTTGAAACTATTGCTCCTGCTTGGAGAGATGCTAGCGGAGAGTACAAAGACTTTTCGATACATTATTAAATGCTTTGAATACGAAACGACATTGCGAATCGGGAATTCGGCGCTACTTTTTTATTTTTTTGGAGTTACCTCTTCTATAATCCTTCTGTAAACTGATATGACAGACAAAACATTTTCGATCGGTATCATCATGGACGGCAATCGTAGGTGGGCAAAAGCGAAAGGGCTTCTCTCGCTCGAGGGCCATCGCGCCGGCTACAATAAGACACGCGAGATCCTTGATTGGGCAAAGGACGCAGGCGTCACTCATCTCACGGTCTATGCATTTTCGACTGAGAACTGGAACCGCGCAGCCGATGAGGTGGGATATCTGATGGATATCTTCCGGCAAATGATCAAAGCGAACACCAAAGAGGCGATCGAAAAGGGTATACGCATGATATTTATCGGACAGCGCGAGCGGTTTGAAAAAGATATCCAGGAAGCGATGGAAGATTCAGAGCGACGCACCAAAGACTGCGAAAGTTTTACGTTCTGTATTGCACTTTCGTACGGTGGCCGCGCCGAGATCGTGGATGCCATCCATAGAATACCCGAGGACAAGCGAGCGACGATCACCGAGGAAGAATTCTCGCAGCTGCTGTGGTCGCGCGAGGTTCCCGATCCCGATCTCATCATTCGCACCAGCGGAGAAGAACGTCTTTCCAACTTTCTTCCATGGCAGAGCGTCTATAGTGAACTCGTTTTCATTAAGACCCATTGGCCAGAATTGACCCGAGAGGAATTTGAGCATGTGCTCGAGACATATCGCGCTCGCGAACGGCGACTCGGCAAATAATTACAACAAGAACTGGCCAGACGGGCCTTCTCTCGCTATGCTGAGTAGTATGGAAGTCCCCATCATCTATGAAGATGACAATATTGTCGCGGTGAATAAACCCGCCAGTCTTGTGGTTCACGGTGATGGGCGCACCGAAGAGCCGACGCTTACCGATTGGGTGCTCGCAAGATATCCCGGGATTACCGATGTCGGCGGGCTGCATACGCTCGATTCAGGAAGATACGTTCCTCGAGCAGGTATCCTGCATCGGCTCGACCGGCAAACATCAGGAGTAATCCTGATCGCGAAGAACGATGAGACATTCTATTTTTTACAGCGCCAATTCCTTGATCACTCGATAGAGAAAGTCTATAACGCATTTGTTATGGGCACTCCCGAGCCGAGTGAGGGAGAGATAGATAAGCCCATCGGTCGTTCACGCTCCGACTTCAGACAATGGACCGTCGGGGGAGAGGCGCGCGGCACCATGCGTCCAGCCAGTACCCGCTACAGCGTACTCAAGTCAGGCAGTGAATATGCATTCCTTAAACTGACACCGAAAACCGGTCGAACACATCAATTGCGCGTACACCTTCTTTCCCTCGGTTATCCTATTTTGTGCGACGAGCGCTACGGGACTGCCACCGGGCTGGGCTTTAAGCGTCTAGCACTGCATGCAGCGCATCTTACCCTCACGCTTCCACGCGGTGAGCGTGCCATCATCGAGGCTCCACTTCCCTCTGACTTCAAGGTTGCCCTCGAACAACTTTAATTTCGAAGGGTTTTTTCGGAGAAGTTGACCCAAATACCTGATATGTTCGGGGTTTCTTGCAAATATTTGAGGTCTATGTTAAATTTCGGGCTACGTTCGAGTACTCTCCTTATGGGTATACAAGCGATTTTCGCCTGGTTTGAGTCCGTGAACAGATCAATATGAATACCGCACTACATAACATCATCAAACTTTCTCCGGTCAACATGGAGGCACGTCAGAAGCTCGAATTTAGAGCTGGCGATATGGTCCGCGTCTGGGTCAAGGTGCTTGAAGATGCAGCAAAAAAGAAATATCGCCTCCAGGCATTCGAAGGACTCGTCTTGGCCAGGAAGCACGGCGGAGAGCCGGGCGCGACCTTCACTGTTCGCAAAGTCGCAAGCGGTGTCGGCGTAGAGCGTGTGTTCCCGTTATACTCACCGATGATTGATAAGATTGAACTCGTGAAGCGCTCGACTGTGCGCCGCGCAAAACTCTACTACGTGCGCGAGAAGGCAGTCCGCGATGTCCGCCGCAAGATGAAGCAGACCGTGATGGGCGGAGGCTCGACCAAAGACTTTGAGCATTCCGATGCTCCGGCAGCATCTCCTGAGGCAGTTGCAGCAAGTTAATTCACCAAAAAATATCTCCGCTCGGAGATATTTTTTAATATAGTAATTGGTAGACGCTATTTACTTGAGTAAAGTCTATGGTTATATTATACTGAGTAAGTGGAGAGAAGAGGAACAAAGCCAAAATCAAAGGTGCACATTGAGTGGTCATCTAATTTTGCCTATGCAATCGGTCTTCTTGCGTCAGACGGTCATATTTCAAAAGATGGAAGACATATCGATCTTACTTCAAAAGACACTGAGCAATTAAAGAACTTCATGCTTTGCCTCGGAATTTCCAACAAGATTGGTTCAAAGCGATCAGGCGCTGGACTTGTCCACAAAAGAGTGCAATTTGGAGATGTACACTTTTATCGGTTTTTACTCGCTATTGGCATGACTCCAGCGAAATCAAAAACCATAGGCGTTCTTGATGTTCCCGATGAATATTTTTTTGATTTTCTTAGAGGGTCATTTGATGGAGATGGAAGTTTCTACTCATACTTTGACCCAAGGTGGAAATCAAGTTTTATGTTCTATACGGTTTTCACTTCTGCGAGTCGCAAGCATGTTGATTGGATCCGTATGATGCTTGCAGAGTTACTTGGAATTACTGGGCATATAACCATGGATGGAAATAAAAGAACCCATCAATTGAAGTATGCAAAGGGGGACTCTTTGAAAATTCTCAAAAGCATGTATTATAGTGACACTGTCGTCTGTTTGAATCGAAAACGACAAAAAATCAATAAAGCGCTCAGGGTGGTTAATAAAACCTTGCGTTCTTGACGAAATGATGCCCAGGTGGAGAAATTGGTAAACTCACTACCTTGAGGTGGTAGCGCCGTAAGGCTTGCTGGTTCAAGTCCAGTCCTGGGCACCACTGAAAATAGCCGTTCAGAGACATTCTCTATGGGCGGCTCTTTTCTTACCGAAGAGTAAATTTGAAAGACGCGCCAATGTTTCGTCAGCAGACGAAACTGCGAGTCAGGGTCGCGGAAAATTCCAAGAGACGGCGAGGAATTTATCTGTGACATAATCCTCTCACTGATTATATAATTTACCTATGACAAATG
The DNA here is from genome assembly GCA_043743715.1 of bacterium. Lineage (GTDB taxonomy): Bacteria > Patescibacteriota > Minisyncoccia > Phycocordibacterales > UBA6899 > MHLP01. Next base: position 3,428 of record JAYTWK010000040.1, on the reverse strand, counting down.
AAACTCCGCAAAGGTTCGAACCCGTTCTCGTCGTGTTATCCAGCGGCAGTTTTTCAACGGGTACAAACATGTTGAAATGACAGTAACAAAAACCCGCCCACCCTCACAGTGAGGATGAACGGGCAGGGCCTTCTGGCTACTTCGTGACCATGATCGTCTCGCCAATCACTTCGACCTTCTGGGTCGCCGTGTTTGGCTCGATGAAGAACGTTTCGTCCTGGAAGAACGTTTCGTCCTGTTTGTAGGAAACGCCGTCGATTTCCGGTCTGTCAGCGAGCATCGCTTCCTTATTGAGCTCGAAGACCACACGCAGATACTTCTTGCGCAGGCTCCTCACACTCTTGATGAAAGCAAAAGCCCTCTCGGCGCTGTTTTTTGCGAGTGTGACACGCCACCCGCCAAGACGCCAGCCGATGCGGCCGGAGGAAAGCGACGTAGACTTAAGGTCGCCAATGAGGAGAGTCGAGCGATTTGCGTTCGCATACGTTTCGATTGCCTTCATTTCGAGCTCCATGCGCTCGGCAATTGACGCCAGTTGAGGTGCATGTGCCGCCCGGACTGCTGCGATCTCGGCATCCCGCGCCAGCTCTTTTTCGGCGAGCGAACGCTGGAGTGAGCCGTAGAGCGCCACGCGCTCATTGAGCTCGGTCAGGCTAGAGGGGAGGGGAAGAGCCATTCGTTGCTTGCGTGCCATAAAGGCCTCCTAATTGTTTGGGTAATGGGAAAGTACTTTTCGCTTCCTTATTACCCTACAACACATCAGTTTCGTTGTCGAAGCTACCTAGAGATACATCTCGTCAACGTAACACCACATGAATTCTTCGCCGGGAGTGACCGACCTCATAATTGGATGATTGGTATCATTGAAATGTTTGGTCGCGTGCTTGTTCTTCGAGCTATTGCAACAGCCAACATGTCCGCACGAAAGACACTGACGCAAACTGACCCACTGATCGCCGGACTTCGCGCACTCTTCGCACACCGTGATATCTGCCGGGTGAACATCTTGTATCTCGTCTTTATGATGACATTCCCTGTTTCCCATAGATATATTTTAGATTATTTCCGCACTGTGTGGGCATGGGGAGACTCGAACTCCCATGTCTTACGACACACGCTTCTGAGACGTGCGCGGCTACCAGTTACGCCACATGCCCACACAACAAAGAATCCATTCCGGTAAGATTAGCCGATGCAAAACAGCTTAACAGAAAGACTGTGAAAAGAGAATTGTCGGCAAAAAAAGCGCCGATTGCTCAGCGCCTCCCATCAGTGATGGTGATGCCCATTATGGTGGGCGTGACCAGAAACAAAAGAGCTAGTTCGAAATAGTGACAGCAATACTCGACCCCAGATCAGAAGGACGATCATGAGAGCCGCGTATGCGTCCGCGCTCTCAACGCCGATGGCACTCAGTGTGAGTCCGACAATCGCGAAAAAGCTTCCTAATGTGTCGACAACGATATGCAGCCACTGCCACTTATGTGTGGTATTGCGGTGCTCGTCTGGTGCCGACTCATGAATAATGAACTGCCTCAAGTTGATGCCCAGCCCGACGATCGCAAGCGGGATCGCCCACCACAAGTTGATCTCGTACGTGTACAGTAAGTGTTGAACAGCCTCGTACGCCATCCACAGCGAGAGAAGGAGAATGAGCGACGCGCTCACCATCCCTCCCCATCTGCGGATCCGATCTTCGTTCAGCGACCAGCGTGCGCGCCGGCTGACCCATACCGAGATCAGATTCTCTGCGAGGTCGAATCCGACGTGGAACATGTCCGCAAGCAGCCCAATGCTCCCGAACAAGGCACCCGCAAGATCAACCCCAAAAGCGATCATCGAGTACTTGGCGAGCGTTTGGTAACGCAGTGATTCAGACTCACAGGTACAGCCTCCGAGGCTTTTCGCCGCGGGACAGGCAAGAATATGGCCGTTCGGCATGACAAACTCCTTTGCGTGGAAGTGTTGGGATACTGTCTCACCTCATACAATACTATTTTCAATCGATGTCAATGAGATTTATATTCAAGTCAAAATATAATGGAAGTCTATGCTATATACGGGAAAGGGAGACAATGGCACCACCAAGCTGTTCGGCTGCGACCAGCGTATGACAAAGTCGTCGGCAATAGCAGAAGCCTTGGGCACGGTCGATGAAATAAACTCACTTATTGGTTTCGTGAAGATGAAAGGCAAAGAAGTACTTGCGGTCGCGCCGCTCAATTATCACGACCTCCTCTCAGATGTGCAGCAGGACCTCTTTGTTGTGCAAGCAGAACTTGCCGGTGCTGACAAAAAAATGGACATCGAGAAGGTGAAGAAGGTTGAAGCATGGATAGCCACCATCGAAAGCGAACTCCCTCCCATCACCAGTTTCTTCGTCTCAGGCGGCACCGAGCTCGGCGCACATTGTGACGTCGCGCGTACGGTCGCACGTCGTGCCGAGAGGAGAGTTGTCGCCGCGCTTGAGATACCGAACACCGACCAGAAGCCACCGATCTTCGCATACCTCAACCGACTCTCATCGCTTCTCTATGCGCTCGCACGTCTTGCGAATCATCGTGCAGGAATTAGCGAAGAAAAGCCTCATTACTAAAAAACCTGAAAAGTGATTGTGGATTAGATCCACAGACACAAGTGACAACTTTATGCTATGCTGGAAGTATGGCCTTAATAAAAGCATGCAAAAACTGCAATAAGGAATTTAAAACAAAACCGTATTTTGTTAAACACGGAGGAGGGAAATATTGCTCTGCAAAATGTCAGTATGCAGGTATTAAAACAGGAAGCATAAAGCCATGCGCTGTATGTGGAAAAAAAAGTTATAAAAAACTCACTCAATTAAAAAGATCGAAAAGTGGAAAATTCTTCTGCGGGAAATCATGTCAGACGAAATGGCGAAATAGCGAGTTTGTTGGGGAGAAGCATGCCAATTGGAAAACAGGATTGCACACATACCGCAATCGCATGTTGCAAAGCGATTCCCCCAAAATTTGCCGTCTTTGCAAGACCCAAGATGAACGCATCTTGGCAGTCCATCACATTGACAAGAACCGACAAAACAATAAACTAAGTAATCTCGCATGGCTGTGTCATAATTGCCATTTTTTAGTACATCATTATGATACTGAGCGGGACAGATTCATGGTGCCTATGGTGTAGTGGTAGCACAGAGGCTTGTGGAGCCTTTAGTTCCAGTTCGATCCTGGATAGGCACCCCGCAATTTTTACACCTAAAACACTCGCTCAAATTTGAGCGAGTGTTTTAGTTTGGAACTGATAGAATAACAGAATGAATGGCGAAGCCTATCCACAACCGGAAGCAGAAAATGCGGCATAATATACAAAAATCGTGGCTTAATTTGACCCTCCCACCTTGTGGTTAAGCCGTAGAACTGATAGAAATTAACTACCATGGTTAAAAAACG
>JAYTWK010000039.1:0-61428 GCA_043743715.1 bacterium | reverse complement strand
TAATATTTCTATCTCGTCTCTCTCTGTATTGGTTAATCTTGGTGATGAACTCATAAGATTCATTGTACAGAGTGTCCTAATAGATTACGGAATTTAGGTTGTTGTGAAACAACTTCAGTATCCTTGAAACTCGTAACTCAGGAGAACTTGATGACTAAGAGAACACCCTTTCTCGTGCGGAGCCGGCAGCACACACATTCCTCCCCCGCCCTACCCACAAACTTCCACCTGCTTGCAATCGCGATAGCGATGACCATTGCGATTGCCCTGGTGCTTCTGTTCAGTACGTCTTCCACTGCTGTTATCAAGACTCATAACGTCGTGATACCCGCGGGATCAGCATTACCCGAGTATACAGTCAGGAAGAAAGACTCGACGAAGCTGAAAGCTTCTAGGAAAGTGAATAAGACTCATCGTGTTGTGGCTTCTAGGGATAAGTTGCTTGTTCCCGTCCGAACTGTTGTGTCTAATGTCAGCACAGTTGCCACCTTTTCAAAAACGAGCTGCGACTACCTCGGGAGCCGCATCTACGATGAAGTGAAGCGTATTGTGGTTCGTGCTGACTGTATCGTCCAGAAATTTGGCAAGCATATTGACGCACAAGTAGCGAGTGGTAAGACCGCCGTCCTGATCACAGCTGGACTCAACCTTTCTCAAGTGAAGCATCTACTGATCGCTATTACACTCGAAGAGTCCAGGGGCAATCCGCACGCGGTATGTATTCCTAGTGACAAATCCAAGGCAAAGAGCGAAGGCTTAATGCAGCTGACACCTGACACGATGGCGAGGTTCGGTGGAGGAAATGCGTTTAATCCTGTACACAACTATCGAGCTGGTTATGGCGCACTCACGACCTATGCCGCGCTTTTTATCGGCCTACCGCATGCGATCGAGCGCACGCTCATCGGCTACCACATCGGCCCGTACCATGGACGTGAAGGCAATCGGAAGTTCTTGTACCGCGAGAGTTTCGATCCTCGCAGTGACGGTTATGTGCGGAGAGTACTACGCAACTACAACGTACTCGAAGCTCATGGTCATGTTTACTCGGAAGCTCTGGCACTCAAGTAATTTCTCATGTCTCAAAACCCGGAAACTAACATGAGGACAAGCTCCTCGAATCGAACCGCCCCATGCTGATTGCATGGGGCATTTTATTTATTGAAATTTACAGATCTTGCTTGCAGGCCAGAAAATGTAAGTGTTCGCGACCCCAGCTCGCGGTTTCAGCTGCACCACTTTGAGTACTTCCAATTTCTAAAGGCGTTTTAGTTGCTGTGGACCGTACAGGACTCTTTGCCTAAAGCAACAGTGTAGGTTTCCCATTTCTTCGGATTAAAAATCCTTAGAAATATGGGAAAACCTCTTCTCGTCCTGACGCAAAACAAGCAGTTGTTTTGCTTACGATTCACAAAATTAATAAGCCCGCAGCATGCGGACTTATTAATTTTGTGGTGTTGTGATCGCGTTCGCACGAACCTTTTTCGAGAGGAATGGACAATGAAGACTCAGGCACCCCCGCTCGCTTCGCTCGTCGCCCCTCGGCATCTCCGGCTCCCGATTTTTTCCACCCCGCCATAAGAAAACTGCGAATATGGAAGGAGATTGCCGAAGGGGCTCTGTCACACCCTTGCCGGAGTGGCAGAGCCCACTCCTCTCGGGTGTGTCAGTCGGGGGTGCTTCCTCCATACGTTTGTGCGCCGCCTCCCATTCCTCTCTCCGATTCGACTCCCGTGATCGCCCTCCGACCTCGGTGCGGCGATTGGAGTGAGAGGTTGTTGGACTTGGTGCACCCTCGGCCATCCGGCCTCAGGCATTTCCGCTAGGGCTACTCGCGCCTAGATGCCAGTGTGCGGGCGGTCGCCTCGCCTATATGAGCCGTTGGTTTGAGCTGAACGCCTCATTTGCCGGTAGATGAGGCGTTAGACCATGGAGGCTTCGAACCGGCGAGGCACACTCCGCCTCTAGTTGGGGGGAGGGCCGACCCTTCCCCCCAGCGTCGGGCCCTTCTTCGTAGTGGTAGTTTGCGGTTAGGGTCTCTCAGAGCTCTGTTAGCGTTTGAGTCGTTGGCTTCGTTCGAGGACCTTCAGAAGCAGCCACTCGCACAACCCCCCAACCCTGTTTTCATTACCGAGTATGTTGTGTCGCTTTCGCTATCAGAGTTTGGTGCCTTCGTTCGGGGCGGCGCTCACCCGGTGAGAAAGGGATCGCCCTAGCGGAAATGCCCGAGGCCGGAGGAATCCAAGTGTGGGGTACGGCTGATAGTTGGTGCGAGAGCTGACCCGACGTGGTCGGAAGACTCAGTGTACGTTAGCGTTTGGAGTACGTGACACCTTGCCCAGTCTTTCCATTTTGTACGATCTTGTTCTCCTTTTTGAGTTGGGTGAGATAGCGGAGTGCGGTTGCGTCGGAGACGTGCAAGAGTTTCTCGACATCGTCATTAGTGATATGTGATTTCTTTGCAAACAGCCCCATAATTTTTATGAGTTTTTTGTGTTTGCGGAGTTGGGTGACAAGCCGTGCTTTGGTGAGCAGAAGCATGAGAATATTTTGGGGAGTTTCCGTGGGCGCTTGTGCGGGCAGGGATGCGGGAGCTGATGCAGGAGTGGGCGGTGGTTCGGGTTGTGCTGTGCCTTGTTGTGTTGGTGGTGGGGTTCGAGGTGACTCCTCAGGCGTGTTTGTGTTTTGGGTTGGGGCTGATGATGGCGCTGGAGTTTCCAGCTTGGGCGCCTCGGCTGTGGGTTCAGGTGCAGATTCCGGGAACGCCTCATCTGCCGGCAAATGAGGCGTTGGGGTTTCGGGCGAGGTTTGTAACGGCTCAGATAATGGCTCAGTTTGAGGCGTTTCGGGTGTCGGGACATGCTCTGTGGGTGCTTGTGTTGGCTCTGTCTGGGGTGGCTCAACTGCGTCATTTATCGGGAGAGTGACTGGAGCGCTAGTATTAGCCTCGCCGGTAGGCTCAATTTCGAGTTCAGAAGGTTTAGGATTGTCCATGGCTATATTGTATCAAAATATGGCTTACATACGTAAAAGAGGGGGTCGTATAGGACACAGATGCGAAGTGAAGTGGTGCTCCTTGAGCTACTGGAGAGCCTAGAGGTGCATTGTAGTGGCAGTTTTGACTATTTTCTTCTTTGAAACGTTATACCCCAGTGTCTTGAGTCGTTTTGCAGAATTTCTCAAACTTACCTTACTGAAAAATGGTATGTCGAGCGGGTCAGTTGATTTGCTGATGATTGCGTAGACGACTTCGTACTCGGAAGGATTGGGCCGAGTCCGAATATTTGAAAGTTTATGAGTTCTAGGTAAATGAACATTTAGCTTGCGACGAAATTCTTCATCACCAATGAACAGTTCACCCGAAACCATTCCTTGCGCAAAGAGATGGCTCAAAATACTTGATCCGCCATATTTCTTTACGTGAATTATTTTCTTATCATTAGTGAATATATCACAAAATTCAATTTTATTATGACCTCCTCCATGGTTAATTAACTTCTGATCCATACAACACGCTCCCGCGAGGGTCCCAGATGCGGTTGTGTTATATTCTAATTCGTCTCCGGAGATATAATCAGGCAACGCAATGGTTGAATCTGGTACACTCGCAAAATCTCTTTGCACTTCTTGAGTAAAATCACTCGCAATTTCGTACCACCTTCCATTGTTGAGAATATACGTTTTTCCTTCAAGTTCAATTTCAGCATAGACACAACGAAAAGCTGACCAGCGCATAATGGTGTCATCATTCTGAGCTGAAATAACATAGATTGGCGCATCTTTGAGTTCATCTATTGTGAGTTGTCTGCCATCGAGAGACTCCAAGAATCTCTCGATGCCAAGATCATCCTCTAGGTCTGCTTGCTTTGCTCTCAAATATCGGAAGCCGCGAATATCAGCCCAATTTATTACCTCAGGGACAGCCATCCAAATCTTATCAAGCTGATTATTGTTAATACGGCCAACGACCGCAGAAAAAAGTTCCTCCTCTTTTAGCTTGTTTCGAACTTCTGAAATTTGATCAATCCAACTGAAGTTTACTTTATAGTCGTCGCTTAAGTACCGTTCATAGCAATGCTTAAGAAAATCAACAATATTGGATACATCGACTTTTACAGAAAGGTTGAGTGCATCTCTTCCTGTGATAATTTTTCCGAAATCTTGATCATTTGATCTTGCAGTTACAAGTCCCACAAGGTCTTGCTCAATGTCTATCCCGAAGTCGGAAGGTGCGACATCTCTGCTCATTTGCTCACGACTATGTTTGGGGACAGAGCCAAGAGTAGTTTTGTCGATACTACGAAAACCATCTTCGCCCGTTGAATTCAATACAACCTTGAGCCCAAAGCGCTCTTCAGCAACGCCTTCTTTCAGTAAAAAACGTCCGACTCCGAACGATACGGCAAAAGTAATTATCGTATTATTCAGAGAGATTGGCACGATCAGCATTCCTCGGGCACTTGCTGTAAATATTTGAAGATCTTCGGACAATGTTGAACCAAAAAAACCTTTTACCCAATTAGGTATGTTCGTGTGTGAATTTTCAAAGAGAAACGTTCCCACACCGTCAATATCTTGTATGCGGGTTGTAGGATCAACAATATCTTCAAGCGCTGAAAACTCGGGCTTGATGAGATAGACCGTGAGTTTATTTGTCTTTGTTTTATTTGCTGTGGTGGGCACTTAGAAACCCTACATCCGAAAGCAGGGTCACACAAGGTGCGGGCAATCTTAGGTGCAGTCGCGGATAACCCAATTGCTTATCTAGGATTCTACTCCAGCAGAAAAGTGGAGGTGCTTAACATAATTTTCCATATATCTCCAATCAGGCGTACCGTCGGTTGTTGCGGGAAGCTTTATTAATGATTCGTTCATGCGCCCTAGGTGCCATTTTCTTCCATAATTATAACGATATTTTTCTTGCTTAATAACTGTACACAAAAATAAACCGATGAATGGATTCAAGCTAAATTTTGGATACAACACGTTAACGTCGTCTGTGGCCCAGTAAGGTTCGGGTTGATAAAACGCCTCCGCAACACTCCCGTTATAGGAAATAGAAATTGTATTTTGACTATGAATTGGTGCTTGCCCTATGCGCGCTGTCAATCCATTTTTTGTGTCGGTTGAGCCAATAAATAACGTCTCTCCTTGCACCATGTGTTGCTTTGTTAGGCGCTTGCCTTTTTTAATCTCAAAAAGGGTGTCGTATCGAAACCATTTCCATTTTTGAGTTTGAAGATTGTCGACGTCGCCACTCAATACCCTTCCTTGTACATGTGAATAATCTTCAATTTTTTCGCTACTTACCCATTTTGGTAAATCGCTCGGGATGGGTACAACAATGTCACCGAGAGTACGATTGGCTTGTCTACCATAGTTGTAACGATATTTATTAGAACGAATACAAAGACAATAGTATAGTTTTTGAGCATTAGTAAGATCCACCTTTTGACGCAAATAATACAAGTCCCGTCCACTGTAAAATGGCTCTGGTTGAAGAAAGGTCTCAAGCACACTCCCGCCACCAGCAACAGTTATCAATCCTGCTTCCAGTGGTGTCACCCCCTCGATTAATTTTACCCTCGCTGAGACGCCGTTGTTTTTGGCTGTGCGAGAAACAAAGTTAACCCCATGCGAATCTAACTCAAGTTTATTGAGCTCTAAGTTAACACCATATCTGACGTCAAAAAGATCACTTACTTTTATCATTTTCTGCTTGTTCGTTTAACCTAAACAGCGTGTAGTTTCTAATTGTGTTTTCGAAGTCCTTCTCTGTTAATTTTGAGTAGTCTGTTTCCATGTATGCCTCAGCACACCATTCGTCATTTGGGCCAACCTTCTGCTTTACGCTTAAGCCGGGGATATTATCCCTGTTACGAAAAGCATCAATCCAACTTTCGCGGATAGTGGCCCATGTTTCATTTAAATCAACTCTACCTAGGTGTTTAGTTTTTACAAAACCATCATCCTTCCAATATCCAAACCATGTCTTTTTGTTTGACTCGCCGTGAGGGACATGCGAAGTAAAGACCATAATGCAAGTAACGGTACCCACCGGATAAAATAATTCATCCGGCATCGACATCACTGCTTCAAGTGTATGATACTTTAACAACTCCTCTCTGCCAGGACTAGACGGATTTATTGCGCAAGACATGGGAACAATTGCAATCCCGGTGCCCCCTTTTTCCAGTAAATTTAACATCTGAAAAACAAACTTGAGCTCTTGAGACTCTTCGTCTTTTTGCGCGTATGGCGGGTTAACCATCCCAGTATCGCATTTATGTTTCTTGATTTCCTTGGTAATTTCTTGATCAAAACAGCTCCCCTGATAAAGGTTTGCCTTGCCGTCGCCACGTAAAATCATATTGCTGGCCGCTAAGGCATACATATTCGGCTGTTGTTCAACGCCAATAAGACCCTCTTTCTTGATGTATTCAATTTCACGTTTGTTCATCGCCTGTTTAATCATCATCGTCATGGATGAAATAAGAAACCCGCCCGTCCCGCAGCAAATATCAAGGACTCTGGATTTTTTATTTAAGTTTGCCAAGGAAGCGAAGAGTTCTGTTATATGGCGGGGCGTCAAAACAATTCCAAGCGCCTTCTTGTCGCCTCCAGTGTATTTTAAAAATTCACCGTAAAATTGCCCCACAACATCAAAGTCATGATAAATACTGAGAAAAGGCCAGACCCTATTGTTTAGCATTTGAATAAGCTCTCGCAAAACTCCATAAGGGTAAACCTTAGTGGGCTTACCCAACTCAGGGTGTACGGCTATCGAAGAATAGGGTTGGGCCATGTTGTCCTTTTTTGAGTTTGGTATGTCTGCCTTTTCTATTTCTTCTTTTATCACTCTAAGCCAAGCTTTCTGCAATTCTGAAGGCTTGTAGTTCACAAAACTTTTTGCAAAAGGTTCATTTCTTAGGGCGATAAGTGTGCCACTCACCAAAAGAGGTTTTTCGCTTTCGGTAAGTTTTGCATGATCTCTCATGAAGTCATGTAATTCACGAGAAAATGCCATTAGGTCGTCGTGTCGTTGCTTCTCAACTGAGGGGTCGTAACTCCCAAGGGAAATTAGATCATCTAATGAAATGAGCTCATCCAGTGGCTTTCCAGATTTATTGCATAATATTTTTGCCTCCTTGCTGAGCTTTGGGTGAATAAAGGCGGAAAATTTTTGGTCAGCTTTTGTTTGTCCACTTATTGCAACGGCAATAATGTTGAATTCTCTGGAGAGTGACTTTGCATAATGCAATATTCCATCAACAGCAAAATCCTTAACCTGATCAAATGTTTTACTTTGGTGTTTTTTGGCGTCAGCCTTACACTCGATAATAAAAATAAAATCAGGCGTTGCGCTTGTCGTAATAATAAATTCGGGATACCCAGAACCAACGCCGCCAGTCTTGCTCGCTCCACGCAAAAGTCGTTTAATCGCAGCCACGTCACTCCGTTGTTCCTCAATCGTAACCGCCTCACTGTCATAGTATTTCAATTTGCGCAAACGATCGCGCACAAGATTTTCGGTAATCCGTTCATTCAACATTTTCTAATTATATCCTATTGTGCAAAATAGTTATGCACACATGACAGAACACGAGGTCACAAAAAATCCGGCCACTTAGCGTGGTGAGTATATTCATTTCAGCTAATCAGCGCTTGAATCGTAACATTAAGTGCTTTTGCCAGTCTTTCAATGTTCTTCAGTGACATATTCCTTTTGCCTCGCTCTATGCCACTAATATCAGATGGGTGTACCCCTAAAATCTTCGCAAGACTGCCTTGCGAAAAACCCTTCTTAACACGGATTTCTTTAACCCGCTTTCCAAACTTAACAGAAATATCCCCCATAGTTGATTGCATTTAGGATAACATAATTGTAAGATATTTCTATATAGAAATATCTTTCTATGTTGAAAGGAGATGCATTAAGGTAAGCGAAACGCTTTCTTGATTTAAAGTATGGCGGGGCGGAAAAAATCGGGAGCCGGAGATGCCGAGGGGCGACGAGCGGAGCGAGCGGGGGTGCCTGAGTTACCCTTGTTCATTCCTCTCAAAAAAGGTTCGCGCGAACGCGATTACAACACAAAATTAATAAGTCCGCTGAGTGCGGACTTATTAATTTTGTGGACCGTACAGGACTCGAACCTGCCACCCCCGCATTGCAAATGCGGTGCTCTACCAGATGAGCTAACGGCCCTATTGCTCTTTGCGCACAATGTGAACTATTATACACAGCGCAGAATTTTTTTCCACCCCCCCTACGGGGTGACCATGGAGGACTGCTTCTTTTTCATTGCCAGTGTGATGACATGGTCAAGAAAATCAGAGAAGTCGACATGTCCGGCTTTGAGTGCTTTTGGGAGCAGTGATTCTTCTGTGAGTCCGGGAAGTGTATTTATCTCAAGCAGATAAATAGCTCCTTCGGGAGTGATAATGAAGTCCGAGCGCGAATAATGCCTTGCGCCGATAGCTTTGTGTGCCTTAATAGCGAGATCACGAAGCATACTGTGGATAGTGAGGGTGAATCTTCCCGGCACAATCTCGGTGCTTTTTCCTGAATATTTTGCATCATAATCAAAAAATGCACTTTTTTCGGGTGGCACTATCTCAATCGGATAGAGCACGAAGTACTCCCCCGACCTCGTACTATCGATCACGCACACCGTGGCTTCTTTGCCTTCGACAAAGTCCTCGACCAGTATATCACCGTATTTACTTGCCTCAACAAGTGCATTCCGTAGCTCATCATAGGTGCGCACAATACGCGTTGCAACAGATGAACCGCCTGAGACCGGCTTTACGATGACCGGCATGTGACGATTGCGGAATAACTCGAAAGCAACCTCGAACATGTTCTCGCTTCCCGGAATCACTTCTCCATACGGAACAAGAATGCCCGCTTCAACAAATCTGTCTTTCGCCAACCCTTTGTGCATCCCGATAGCTGATGCGAGCACATTAGAGCCAGTGTAGGGAATCCCATAAGATTCGAAGTGCTGCTGTACCTTACCATCCTCACCAAACGCACCGTGCATTGCATTCCAGATGACATCAACATTGTGATCGATAGTAGAGAGGTCGGTGCGCACACCGTCCATATACCATTCGCCGCGCGTCGTCATCAGGATATCATGCGTGATGTATTTTTCTTTGTTTAAATGACGCAAAACATTCTCTCCAGTTTTGAGAGACACTGCATATTCACTCGAAGGACCCCCACGTACGACGCCGACTCGGACTTTTGACATATGTACTACAAGTATAAGGTATGTTGTATGAAGTATCTAGTATAGGGATACACCGGCAATCATCCTTACGTAAGCCTTTCGCGCAGTTGACGATGATAGAGCACTGCGAAGCGATGTGATTCGGCATTGGCTACCAAAATTCCCCGTTTGTACGACTCTATGAGCTCCTTATTGCCCATGATTGCTCGCGGTTTGTGACGATTATCTTTGACCACACTGACGATGTCTGTAGTAATCCCAAGCTGTTTGATAACCTTTTCTGCACGTCGTTTCTGAGCTACTCCGCCGTCTATCACCATCAAGTCTGGTTTTTGCCATTCGTTGTGGTTAAAGCGTCGCATCAGCACTTCTTCAAGATGTAGTGTATCGTCACTCTTGTCGGGATCGATTCTGATTTTGAATTTGCGATAGTCGCTCTTTTTTGGCTGCCCGTCTAGGACGACCACCATGACGCCGACGGTATATTTGCCGCTGATATGAGCGATGTCATACGCTTCGATACGGTATGCACGCGATCGTTTCTTTGACGAGCGCTGTGAGACTTCGCGGATTTCCTGATCGAGGAGCGAAACGTCTTTGATATGTTGAAGCGCAAAGATCATTTTCTTGCATTCGCCAGCTTTCTCAAATTCGTAGAGTTTCGCATGCTGCCGCATTGCTGCCTTGAGGCGTTTCATCACCATAGCTTTTTTACCGTCGAAGAACAGTTTGATGTTGCGCAGTATTTCGTCGTACTCCTTGGGTGTGACTTCTCCCGAGCAGACTCCCGGACATAATCCTATCTGCCGGTTGAAGCATGGCTTCCTTGTCCCAAGTTCCTTTGCTGGCTCACACTTGTCTCTGAACGGAAATATTTTTCTGATGATTTTCAGAGCCTCCTGGAGATTGCTTCCGCCTGGGAACGGGCCGAATGCATATTTGTATAAACCGTCAGTATTCCCTACCCCCGAAAGCATCGTACGCTCTCGTACCACAAGCACCCTTGGGAATGGCTCATTGGTCGCGACCACATAGTTGAAACTCTTATTATCTTTCTCTTTGGTATTATAAAGTGGCTGATGGTCTTTAATAAGCGCCGCTTCAAGAATGAGCGCCTCGAGTGCAGAATCGGTGATGACATGTTTTATCGTCTTCGCGAGCGTCACCATGTCGACGATATGCTTGCCACGGGTATAGAGGAGGTCATTGGAAGAGTAGCTGCGTACTCGATCGCGGAGTGAAGTGGCCTTCCCAATATAGAGCAGTTTTCCTTTCACATCATAAAACTTATATACCCCGGGTTTGTCCGGTAGATTGAGTTTTGTGAGTTTTGCGCTCTGCATATCACGATTCTAGCCTAAACCATAACTATGGACAAATTTTCAATACGTGATTATATAAACAAGTTCTTCCACAATCGAAAATCGAAAGGTTCATATGCGACAGCAAGCACTCTTCGAGGAAGCAATGGTTCCACTTCCTCTGTTTCAGCTCAGTGAATACAACAAGGAGCTCATCACGCGCGAGCTCAATCAGAAGTACGGGATTGACGTCATCGCCGCCGATGGAGAGTATTTCGTCAACTTGATGGCTGTCAGCCGTCGCATGGTGAAACACTTCATCATGCTGATCGAGCTTGTCCCTGGGGGCATTGTTCGGTTCTCAGAAGACCATGCATACCTTGCTTTGGTCGTCGCGGGGATGAAGTTCTTCAAGAAGTACGGCCGTTCGACTGTCGCGGTGCGCGACTATCTGACAGACTTACCGCAGATCTTGCACGAAAGTCAGCTTAGCGCGAAATTGCACTGACCTGTCAGCTGTTACCGACACAAAGGGGGCTCACTCTGCCCTCTTTCCTTTTGCCAAGATTTTCTTGAGGTAGCGCCCAGTATGCGACTTCGCGTTGCCTGCGAGTTCTTCCGGTGTGCCCTTGCCGACGAGATTACCTCCGCCTCCACCTCCCTCCGGTCCGATATCGATGAGGTAATCGCACGATTTGATCACGTCGAGATTATGTTCGATCAATACCACGCTGTTGCCCTTATCCACCAGCATCTGCAGAATGTCGATAAGTTTTCGTACGTCAGCATAATGAAGCCCGATGGTCGGCTCATCAAGAAGATAGAGTGTGCGCTGCTCAAGCGGACGGTAGAGCTCTGAAGCAATCTTCACGCGCTGTGCCTCACCGCCCGAAAGCGTAGTTGCTGACTGCCCGAGTTCAAGATATCCGAGCCCGACACTGGTCATCGACTTTAATCGGTCTGAGATTGCGGGAATATCTTTAAAGAATTCCTCTGCTTCCTCAATGGTCATCTTTAATATATCGTAGATGCTTTTCTTTTTCCATTTGACTTCAAGTGTTTCCTTTTGGAAGCGCTTCCCTTGGCAGACATCACATATCACATACACCGTCGGCAAGAAGTGCATCTCGACCGCTATCATGCCGTTCCCTTCACATGCCTCACAGCGCCCCCCCTTCACATTGAACGAGAAGCGTGAAGGCTTCCAGCCGCGGACACGCGCTTCTTCAGTCTCTGCGAACATATCACGGATGAATGTCCATGCGCCGGTATACGTGGCGGGGTTCGAGCGCGGTGTGCGGCCAATAGGACTTTGGTCAATGAGGATGGTACGGTGCAGGTATTCGGTGCCCGTGAAACTTGAAACATTGTAGACCTTTGCCGTGCGATGTTTGCGATCAAAACGCGCCTGCAGATTGCGATACACAAGCTCGTACATCATGGTCGACTTGCCCGAGCCGGAAACACCAGTGATCGCCACCATACGCCCAAGCGGAATGTCGATATTCATATTGCTAATATTGAATGCCTTACCGCCGCGTATCTGTAATTCGCCTTTCGCTTTGTCGCGACGCTTCTCGGGTATAGGTATGAGCTCGTCACCTCGAAGATAGTCGAGTGTAAGAGACTTTTTCTTTTTATCTAAAATGAGATCATCAAGATAGCCGGAAACCACCACATGGCCGCCGTGAATACCCGCACCGGGGCCTATATCGATGAGATAGTCAGAGGCAAAAATAGTGTCCTCGTCATGTTCAACCACAATGATGGTGTTGCCGATATCACATAGGTCTCGAAGAGTCTTGATCAGACGGTCGTTGTCTTTCTGATGCAGGCCGATAGTCGGCTCGTCAAGCACATACAGCGCACCCACAAGCCTCGAGCCGAGCTGCGATGCGAGACGGATACGCTGAGCTTCGCCTCCTGAGAGGGTATTCGCACGCCGTCCGAGCGTAAGGTAGCCAATACCTACGTCGAGCATAAAACGTAACCGTGATTCTATCTCCTTGATGACCACAGCCGAAATCTGTCTCTCCATTGGAGTAAACTCTATCTGCTTGAAGAATGCACTCGCTTCTTCGATAGACATATTCGTGACATCGACGATATTCTTTCCGCGCGGATAGAGAGTGGCTTCTTTTTCTTTCTTTTTGCTCTTTGCAAAGAGCGTTGCCTCCTCTATTGCATTTGCATCGCCGATAGTGACATGTAGCGCTTCATCGCGCAGCCTTGCTCCATGACACACATCACACGGCTCATCACCGAAGAAATGTTTGGTACCAAGCCCATTACACGCAGGACATGCGCCGTAGGGTGAGTTGAACGAGAATAACCGCGGCTCAACTTCGGGGTAGGAGAAGCCATCATCCGGGCAAGCGAACTTTGCCGACACCAATGACTCTTCTTCGCCTATGACGAGGAGCACGAGGCCGTCGGTTTCTTCAAGGCCTCGCTCGACCGCCTCAGCTATCCGCTCGCGTACTCCCTTCTCATTGTCTTTGAATTCAGAGACGAAAAATTCATCAACGAGCATTTCAATATTGTGCTTTTTAGTCTTGGTGAGTTCGATGCGGTCGCGCAAATTCTTCACCTTGCCGTCCACGCGTACCTTCGTGTATCCCTTGGAAAGGAAGTCATACAAGAGCTGGTAGTACTCGCCCTTTCTGCCGCGTACCACAGGTGCATAGATTCCCACCTTGAGTGTGGAGTACTCTACTCCCATCACACTATTACTTTTTCCCGATTTCGGCGCATGTTTCCCGATTTCATCGACCTTCTCAAATACAAAATTCATAATTTCTTCGTTGGTCAGTCGCTTGATAGGCTTGCCGCAGGTAAGACAGTGTGGTACGCCAATGCGCGCATAGAGTACGCGCAGATAGTCATAAATCTCGGTGATGGTGGCAACAGTAGAACGAGGATTAGATGAATGCGATTTTTGGTCAATCGAAATAGCCGGAGAAAGTCCTATGATCTCATCGACATCCGGCTTTTGCATCTGGTGTAAAAACTGACGCGCATACGCAGAAAGCGATTCGACATAGCGGCGTTGCCCCTCGGCGAATATGGTATCAAATGCAAGTGATGACTTGCCCGAACCTGAGAGACCTGTGATGGCAACCATTTTATTACGCGGCATTTCAACCGTAATATTTTTCAAGTTATGAGTGCGAGCGCCACGAACAATAATAGAGTCAAGGCCTTTTTTATTATCGTTTTTTTGCTCCTTTGAGGTCATGATTTAGAATAGAATGCCAAAAGTAGCGCTATACTAGCACATGTTTTGACATCTTCAAAATAGGCACCCGATAGTACCGTAGAGAGCGCTAGGCGCGCGACGGGACGACGCGTGGTTTCTCGATGATCTTCTTGACCTCATCGACTACTTCATCGAGTGTGTAGTTCGCTTTGACAAGAAAATTATCTGCGCCACCCGAGAGTGCCTTCTGAATATCTTCGCGTTGGCCAAAATTTGAGAGCATTGCGACGTGGGTGTGATCGAGCAAGGGGTTCGCACGAATTCGCCTTAGTACTTCATATCCATCGATGCCCGGAAGCAATATATCGAGCAATATGACATTCGGTATGATTTTTTCCGCAAGTGCTATACCCTGTTCGCCGTCTACGGCGGTCGTGACGTCAAGTTTCTCTTTGGTGAGCTTCTGTGCCGCCAGATCGCGGAGGAACTTATCATCCTCTACCATGAGCACCTTAATTGCGGGTGCTCCCGATGTGAGCGTAGCTCCGGCTACTCCTTCCCCGGCTGACATATGCCTCCTAATCTTCTCAAGCACTTGCTGCGCGTCGAATGAGGACTTCACGAAATAATCCTTGATACCAAGGTGTAGTGCGCGACTAATCTCGACAAGGTCACCGGTGTTCGAAGCTATCATCACAGGGATACTGCGTATCCAGTCTGTACCACTCGCACGTATCGACTCGAGGATTTGGAATCCGTCAAATTCAGCGACTCCAACATCGATGATCACGAGTTCGGGATGCACTTCCTGTAGCCTGATCGTAAACTGTTGTATATCAGAAGTGACAATCATCTGAAGGCCGAGTACATTCGTAATCTGACCGAGATTATTGATGATGGCGGGATCAACGATGAGTGCCAGTATGTTGCGAGGGGTGGTTGGAGGCATGGTTTTGTTATGGGATAGTATAACACAAATAGAGACTACGAGGTGAAGGGCAACAGTACATGAAAAGTGGTCCCCTGGTTGAGTACACTCTCGAACCATATCTTGCCGCCGTGACGCTTCACAACGCTCTGCGCAATGAAAAGGCCAAGCCCCGATCCGTCGGTCTCGGTATGCACCGCATTCTGCGCCCGGAAAAAGCGCGAGAAGATCTTGTCTTTTTCGTCTTCCGGAATACCGATACCCGTATCCTTGACAGTGAGGTGCAGCTCATTGTTGTCCATGAATACCGTGACAGCGACCGAACTGTCGTTCGTGGTGTACTTGATGGCATTGTCAATGAGATTCTGTAACAGATCGCGCATCTTGTCAGGATCTATCTTTATTTTTGGGGTGAGTTCGACAGGGGACGAGAACTCGATGCGTATATTTTTTGCTGTTGCGAGCGGAAGTAGACTCCTGATCATATCTTGTACCAGCTCCTCGAACTGCACAGGTACGAAACTATATTTAATCTTCCCTGACTCAAGTCTATCGACTTCGAGCATGTCATTGATGAGGGCAATCATACGCTCGTTGGACTCGAACCCTTTGGACAAAAGGTCTTTCTGTTCAGGAGAAACGATGCCCGCGTCACCATCTAAAAGTATCTTGAGTGTCCACTTAATAGCCGAGAGCGGCGTTCGCAATTGGTGTGCAACCACCGAGATGATTTCAGATTTCATCTTGTCGAGCTGAGTGAGCTTCTCATTTGCTCCCGAAAGTTCAAGATCACGGCGCACCAGCAGCTTTGCGCTTTTATCAAATTCAAGCGTTAACTCTTCAAGACGTTTAATATGACCTTCTTCCTTGGTAATCTGCTCCAACAGCAGAATATCACGAGCACGAAGAAGCCTCGAAATGTATCCTCCAAAGAATCCTGTGAGTAAGTAGACTAGGAATAGAATTCCAACCTTGGTGAGCTCGAGGGTCGCTTCGCGTGAGAGTGTAAAATCCGTGCCCTTGGTGAGCAGCATGTGGATGACTCCGGTATGTGAAAGCACGGTGGTGAACACAAGTACGCCCGAGACCACTGCAACCGAGATAGCGCCGCGGAAACCGAAGAGTATCATCGACACCATGATGGGGACAAAGAAAAATGAATGAGCGATGCTTTCGATGCCACCCCCGGTGAACAGCATGATGACAAAAAAGAAGCACAGGTCGATAGATATCTGGCTGATATTAAGTACATCGAGCTGTTCATCAGTGATAGTAAGCTGGGTCTTTCTGAGGTAGAGGAAAAAGAATACGTTACTTGCGATGACAACTGCGACCGCTCCTAAGCAGGCGATGATGCCGAGAGACCGCGGGTCGTCACCATTGGTAATAACAGAAAGAAGAAACGCCAAGAGCGCATAGTACCAGCGCGCGTCGATAATCCAGCGCGTTGACTGTAGTCTCGTGTTTGAATGATGCTCGTTCTGAAATAGCGTGATCATGGTGTGCTCGTGTTACGCGAGAAAATCTTATTCAGCAAGCAGCCAAACGAGTAATGAGCCGTTGTGGAAAGGGGTTTCTTCGCCTATCTTCCCTCCTATTTGTGCATAACTATAGAATCCAACCATAGGAACATCTCGACCAATGACGCGCTGTATGACTTCTATTTCTTCATCAGCTCTGATTCCGAGCATCTTTTTGCGCGCTACGGAGTTCACGATGATCGCAGCTTTGGGTTTCTTTCCTCCAAGCTTCAGAAGTGCACCGCGCGCAGCAAGTTCAGCTACCTCAAGCCCGCGCTCGATATCAGAGATCATGAGCCGTACCTCTGCGCCTTGCGGAATAGGAGCGGTGAAGGTCATAGCGCCTTTCTGGTCGACGAATACCGGGTGCCGAAGCACGACTTCGTTTGAATCGGTAGCAAAAACGCCTAAGGGGTAGGAGACCGCCAGAGTCGGAAGCAGTCCTTCGTGCAACTCAGAAACATGTTCTTCTCCGAAATATTCTTCATAGATGGAAGCGGCAGGTTTACTGTCGAGTTCGTAGAGTGTAGTGCCCTCAGAGCGGGTCACAATGCGTTCTATGCCGATTGGCAGGAATCCGTGCATCGCGACTCCCGCTGCGGTGTAATCTCCCGAGATGCCGAGGCCGACAACAGACCCGGTGTACACTTTATTCTCAAGGTATTGAAATGTCTCATAGAACAGCATGTCATCGCTTGCAGCCCCTCCAAAAATAGGAAAATTACTTCCCAGTCTTCCGAGCAGACCCCGGAGTGCAGCGTCGCTGTTCCCGACGATAATATCGAGGAAAAGGAGTGCCGAGGTCACATAACCGTGCGAATCGTATTCGAGTTTGTTCGCGAGTTCTTCCCCTGCCAGCTTTGAATTCCAGATGAGATGATTCCCGAGCGCACCCCAGAATTTGACGGTATCAGAATACACCGCGAGCACCACCACGCTTTTTTCTGAAGAGAAGCCTTCGCTTGAGATTTCACCCGCAGTGGAACAGCCAAAAATAAACACACCGGGAGCGGATGCGGTAACTCCTTCAATAAGCTTGTCCTGGTCGTACGTCACCGAGCCAAAGACAAAAAGAATACTCGCCTTCTTATCGGGAAGACCTGAAAGCGCCTGAGTAGAGGCTTCTGCTCCCGCTTTATGCGCATCAGCATCTGAGCCGACTCCAACACTCGCGACGATCATATGACTCTAATTATAGCATGAAACATACATCACTCTAAGAATTGGCAACAAGTACCGACCTTCTCAAAGACGATGAAATTCGAGACACGGAGAAAATGGTGAGGAAGACATATTCATATATGTTGACCGAACCATAGAGGCTCCGTAACGAAGAAGTTCGCGTTTTTAGAAGGTCAGCGAATTATTTTCTTGAGCGCCTGACAGCCTTAGGGCGAAGCGGAGCACCTGAGAGTACTTGAATCTCGTCGCGCAGAAGCGCGGCGGTCTCGAAATCGAGCTCTTTCACGGCTTCCTTCATCTGCTTCTCTTTTTGCTTGATGAGTTTCTCGGGATCTTTATCAAACTGCTTCTTATCGAGCATCAGAAGTTCCTTGAGTGTCTTGTCGTGCACGCTCTGGAGTTCCTCGGTGATGTCGTGAATCTTCTTCTTAATAGAAACCGGGGTGATGCCGTTTGCGGCATTGTGCGCAAGCTGAATAGTGCGACGACGATTTGTCTCTCCTATCGCCGCAGTGAGCGACCCTGTCATAACATCGGCATATAATAGGACTCGACCTGAAATATGCCGTGCGGCCCGGCCGATGGTCTGAATGAGCGAGGTTTCTGATCGCAAGAATCCTTCCTTGTCGGCATCGAGAATAGCCACGAGAGACACTTCCGGCAAATCAAGTCCTTCGCGCAAGAGGTTCACACCGACAAGACAGTCAAACTTCCCCTTGCGAAACTCTGTAAGAATTTTGATGCGATCCATGGTCTTCACATCGCTGTGCAGGTACTCACTCTTAATACCTTTTTCCTTTAAAAATACTGAAAGATCTTCGGCCATTTTCTTGGTGAGCGTGGTTACAAGAATACGCTCATCACGTTTTACTACGATACTGGCCTCAGCAATGAAGTCCTTAATCTGACCCGGATAGGCTGCTTGTTTTTTGACGGGGTCGAAGACTTCCCCTCTACTGCGCTTCGCGCGCGACACATGCTTTGTCTCATTACCCTCATCCATGCTCGCATCAACATCTCCACTGCCTGCTCGTCTTTCGACAACTCCTCGAACTACCATCTCGGGGTCGATGAGTCCTGTCGGGCGAATGACTTGCTCGACCACCTGCTCGCTGACTTCCTTTTCAAATAGAGCGGGCGTTGCGGAGGTGAACAAGACTTGACCGACGCGCTTCTCCCACTCATCAAAGGTAAGTGGTCTATTATCTCGCGCACTCGGGAGACGAAAACCATACTCGACGAGCATCTTCTTGCGCGACTGATCGCCGGCATACATCGCGCGCACCTGTGGGATGGATACATGTGACTCGTCGATGACCGTAAGAAAAGCGGGGCTACCATCAGCATTGTGCGGGAAATACGACAGCAGTGTATCGGGCGGCTCGCCCGGAGCTTTGCCGGAGAAGTGCCTCGAGTAATTCTCGATGCCACTACAGTACCCAACTTCATCAATCATAGTGAGATCATAATTGGTGCGTCGCTTTAATCGCTCCGCTTCGAGGAGCTTTCCTTCTTTGTCGAATTTTTTGAGCTGATCTTTCAGCTCAATCTTAATGTCTGCTATTGCACGTTTTCGTTCGTCTGCCGATGTAATGAAATGCTTAGCAGGAAAAATGAAAATATCATTCACTTCATTTACTATTGCACGGCTAATCGGATCGATGTTCATAATTGACTCGATAGCGTTACCGACAAATGTAAGTTGGTGTACGACCATTTCCCCGGTTGGCATGATTTCGAGTGTGTTGCCGATTGCACGAAAAGTACCAGGGGCAAGGTCTGCATTGGTGCGATCAAAATACACATTCACTAGTTTACGAATCAGCTCATTGCGGGTCAGCTTATCCCCTTTCGTGAGTTTTAAGTTCACCTTGAGATATTCTTCAGGAGAACCGAGGCCGTAGATGCATGAGACTGAGGCGACGATGATCACGTCTTTACGTGAAAGTAGCGCCTGGGTCGATGCGTGACGCAGACGGTCTATCTCTTCGTTTATCTGTGCATCCTTCTCGATATAGGTATCGGTGGTCGGTAGGTATGCTTCCGGCTGATAGTAGTCGTAATATGAAACGAAGTAGTGGACCGCATTGTCGGGAAAAAATTGGCGGTATTCCTGAGCAAGCTGTGCTGCGAGAGTTTTATTGTGAGCTATGACGAGCGTAGGCATATCAAGTTTCTGAATCACATTTGCCGCTGTGAAGGTCTTGCCTGAACCAGTCACGCCAAGAAGTGTTTGATAGCGCATTCCATTGCGAAAGCCGCCCACAAGCGCGTCTATCGCTTTGGGTTGGTCGCCCGCGGGTGGCCAGTCAGATTTCAGTTTGAAGTTCGCCATAGTTGACAAGATAACATAAAGGTGTAGTTTGTGAAATAGAATGATTTTCAACTTCGTTTAACGGAAGGAAATGCTATGACCAATAGATGGATTCTGATTTTGGTGTTAATTGCAATTTCTGCCCCACTGTTTGAAGTACACATACTGGGGGTAAAGATATTCGAAACTTTCGGCGTTGCAAAAGGTATGCTTCTAGCACTGTCGCTTCTCTTTCAAGGCGGAGCGCTTGCACTGCTCATCGAGCATGTGACCAAGAAGGGTCGCTAAAATCCTTTTTTCCGTAATACCCCTGGAGAAAATCGCGTTTAAATTCATTGAACCGTCCGGCAAGCATTGCTTGTCGGATTTTTTTAACTAAATTCACTATAAAGTGTAGGTTGTGTATTGAGCCGAGCGACGACGCAAGCATTTCATCGACCGAAAAAAGGTAGGAAATGTAAGCGCGTGTGTAATGCGTACAGGCAAAACATTCACAAGTGCTATCTATTGGAGAGAAGTCAGTCTTGAACTTCGTATTATTAAGATTGATGCGACCGTTTTTTGTGTACACCGAGCCGTTGCGACCAATACGCGTCGCGGCCACACAATCGAAGGTATCGCAGCCGCTTTCCACTCCGAGAAACATGTCGATCGGTTCGCCTATGCCAAGGAGGTGCCGAGGTTTCTCTGGAGGAAGAATGGCGTTGACCCATGCGACAGCGGTGCCTATGTCATCCTTGGTGAACGAACCGCCAATCCCATAACCATCAAAATCCATAGCACCAAGGGTGGTCGCTGCTTCAATGCGCAGATCTTTGTACTTGCCTCCCTGTATCACACCATAAAGCGCTTGAGGCCCACCAAGGCGCTTGTGTTCCGCGAGACTGCGCTGTGCCCATGCATGAGTTCTATCGAGTGAAACCTTCTGCTCATCATATTGTGCGAGGGGTGAAGTGCACTCGTCGAATGCAACTATGATGTCCGCACCGATATTGTGTTGTATTTGGATTGATCTTTCAGGAGTGAAGCGATGAGAACTGCCGTCGATATGCGACTTGAAGGTCACACCATCATCGTCTACTCTCGCGAGCTGTTCATGTTGTGAACGCTCATCTTCGTCCGGGTCCTGCTTGCCTTCCCTCCTCTTCTTGGTAACTTCCGGAATATTCGACTCCTCATCGGTCGCAATCTTGGTGACTCCGATGCCGAACGCCGCACCAAGCGAGAATACCTGAAATCCGCCTGAGTCAGTGAATGTCGGTCCGTCCCAGTCCATGAATTTATGGAGCCCTCCTGCATCGCGTACGAGCTCATCCCCCGGTTTCAGGTAAAGATGGTAAGTATTAGAAAGCACCGCCTGCGCGCCAAGCTCGCGTACTTGCTCCGGGGTCAGTCCTTTGACCGTCGCTTTCGTGCCCACGACGATGAACGCCGGAGTCTCAATATCCCCGTGTGGAGTGTGGATAACCCCCACACGCGCGAGTGAATCAGGGATTTTCTTTACGATGGTGAAGCTAAATTTACCTTCTGATTGAGACATGATTCCGACTATACCACACCACCCGATCTTTCGTAGTCTTTTTAGAATTTGTCCGTGATATAGTTATATTGGAATGATCTTCCATAAATCAAGGAGACTTGCATGAAACAATACCTCGACTATCTCAGGCACATCAAAGATAATGGCACCAAGAAGACTGATCGCACCGGCACCGGCACAATCGGCGTATTTGGCTATCAGATGCGCTTTGATCTTTCAGAGGGATTTCCGCTTGTCACCACAAAGAAAACACCGTTTCATCTCATTCTGCACGAACTGCTGTGGTTCTTAAGCGGCGATTCAAATCTTGCCTACCTTGCAAAGAATAATGTGCACATCTGGGATGAGTGGCCCTACAAGTCATACTTACAGCGCAATAATTTGCCTGTACCAAAAAGCGATACGGAAGAGTGGAAGACCGGCATGATTGCGTTTATCGAACATATTAAAACCGATGATGCGTTTGCAAAAGATTACGGCAACCTCGGCCCCATCTATGGCTACCAGTGGCGCAATTGGCCTACTCCAAGCGGGGGTCATGTCGATCAGATCTCCAAAGTCATCGAGATGATAAAGAAGTCACCGGACTCGCGCAGACTCATTGTCTCTGCATGGAACGTCGCGGACATCGATGAGATGGCGAAGGCGGGCCTTCCGCCGTGCCACTGTCTGTTCCAATTCTCAGTCTCAGAGGGCAAGCTTTCCTGTCAGCTCTATCAGCGCAGTTGTGATTCATTCCTCGGTGTACCCTTCAACATCGCCTCATATGCGCTCCTCACCATGATGATAGCGAAGGTCACGGGACTTAGCCCCGGCGAATTCATCTGGACCGGTGGCGACTGCCATATCTATCTCAATCATCTCGAGCAGGTCGATACCCAGCTCGCGCGCGACCCGAAACCCTTGCCAGAACTCCGCATTAACAGGAATGTTGAGTCTATTTTTGATTATAAATTTGAGGACTTCGCCCTCGTCGGCTATGACCCTCATCCCGGTATTAAGGGACCGATCGCGGTCTAAAAAACTATGATCATTTCTCTTATTGCAGCGATGGATAGTAAACGTGGGATTGGCGCGAAGAACGGCCTTCCCTGGATGGGCAAGGTTCCCTCTGATATGAAGCGTTTCCGCACACTCACCACTGACCATGCGATCATTATGGGGCGCAATACTTATCAGTCGCTCGGCAAACCACTCCCGAATCGCCGTAATATCGTACTTTCACGATCAGGTTTCAAGGCGGATGGAGTTGAGATATTTTCTTCACTCAACGAAGCACTCGAAGCAGTGGGTGGAAATAAAAATACTGAGGTGTTTATCATCGGCGGTGCACAGATCTTTGCCGAAACACTTTCTGCGGCAGACAGACTCTATCTGACACTCATAGATAATGAATTCGATTGTGATACCTTTTTCCCCGATTACCAAAGCGGCAGTTGGACAACAAAGGAAGAAAGTTCTCAGCAGCCGGATGAGAAGAACCTCTTCCCGCTACGGTTCGTGACTCTTGAGAGAAGTATCAGCGACTAGTTTGGATGAGATTTCTTGATCAGCGCGAGTGCTCCATAGAGTCCGCCGATGTCACCAAGCGTCGAGTGTTCAATAAGTGGTAACTTCGCAAAGATATGCAAGATGCCCCGCAGATGTGCGCGTACGCGTTCAATCGGGATTCCGACCTCCTTCATCATTGATCCGCCGACGACGACAATATGTGGCGACCAGTGGACAATAGTATTATTGAGTCCGTATGCAAGCACTCGTGCCATATCTTCCCAAAATTTCTCATCAGTGATTTCGTAAGGCTTTTTACCATAGCGCTCTCTAATCGCTGTCCCGGAAACTTCTCCTTCGAAATCCTCGCCCTTACCGCACACTGCGTGCTGCCAGAGTGTTCCGTCCGCATCAATAATCTGGTGTCCGGGTTCAAATCCCATTGCGGACGCGTCGATGGCTTGATTTACAATTCTCGCTCCTCCCACCCCGGTTGAGACGGTAATATACGCAACAATCTCATGCCCTTTCCCCGCTCCAAATACCGCCTCGCCAAGTCCTACAAGTGCAGCATCATTTTCAATCTGAATTGGTGCCCCTAGCGCAAGACTCAAGACTTCGGCAATCGGCTTTCCGTTCCATCCTGCGAGATGTGCAGCGTTTACAAGAATTTTTTTGTCTTGAGACAACACGCCGGCGACATCACCTACGGCTAAATCTATCGCTTCACCTCCGGTGAGCTTGAAAGCCGTTGTTTTCATAAGCATCATTGCAGTATCAAAATCTTTCGGCGTATCGACAATGACTGGCTCCTCGAACGCTTTTGCGTCATGGGAAAGTGCAATGCGCGTCTTACTGCCGCCGATATCAAACAGAATGTAGTTCATGAGATTAGTGAGTAGTAAATAGAAGACACAGAAATTCTATTGCCAGTGATTACTCGAGTCATTGGTGCGTTTGGTGTTGTGTTACTCATGTTGTTTAGTATTTTAGTATATTCAACAGCAGTTTCTACTTACTACTTCCCACTAACTACCTGCTTGAATTGAGTATGTCTTTGGTGACATGCTTATAATCTTCAACATTCGGCTGATCGAATGCATTCACGTGAAGTAACTCTGCGAGATACACTACGGAGAGCATTTGCCATGAGAGAAACATGCCGAGCGTATAGGGATTTATCGCATGAAAACCGACTTCTGCGAATGGAAGTTTGTGCTTCCCGTATGCCGAGCGCACGCCCTGGTAAATTGCATCCATCAATTCCGCCGGCTGTTTACCGTTTATTCCCGTAATGATATTTTTAAATATCAAAGTCTCAGGAACATGCATGTGAGTCGCTTCTTTCACATGCATAAGTAGGGTAAATTTATCCCTTGGCCCGCCAAGATACAGCTGTACCATTGAGTGCAGGTCAGTCGAACCGATTGAAACGATAGGGGTGATGCCTTCATGCACGAGCTTCCCACTCTTGTTATGCTCTTTGCCGAGACTTTCTCCGTAGAGTTGTCTCGCCCATTTACCGAGCGATTCAAGTTCGGGATTAAAAAAGAAAAAGTTGACGGTCGTTACTTCATGCTTTGTGGCTAGGTAGAGTGATGTTGCGAACAGCATCGCCTGATCGTTTCCAATAAGACATTGTCGCAAGGTCTCTTTCCCTCCTTCGACAAAACCGCTGATATCAATGCCCGCAAGTCCGAGGGGAAGAAGTCCGACGCTTGAAAAAACTGAAAATCTTCCACCGACATGCTGATGGAGCAGGACGCCGAACTTATGCTTTTCGGCAATATTCCAGAGCGGAGAATTTTTTTCGGTAGTGACAACAATACGATTGTTGATGGTGGGGAAACGCTTTAAGAGATATGCATGCAGCATCTCAAAATTTGCCACACTTTCCGTGGTCGAGCCAGACTTACTGATAAGATTCACTACTATCTCTTCTTTGTACGAAACATCGACTTCAAGCAGTCGTTCGAGGTCACTGAGTAGTTTCGGAGAAACCGTATCAAGAAAGATGAGTTTAGGAAAACCATCGAGATAGCCGTCGAGCGTGCCACGTAATGCATCGTAGAGTGCTTTTGCACCAAGATTCGATCCGCCGACACCTACCACAATGATGTAGCGCAGCTGTGTATTCCAGTAGCGTTGTACCATATGCGTGACATCAGCAAGCACGCTCGGATCATGAGGTAGTCGTAGCGCATCTTCTCCTATCTCGTACGGGCCACTTTTTTTAGAGATGACCTCGCGGACGAGCTCGGCATATGAACTCAGGCGCTCCGGAATAAGCGGTGTTGTAGGGACATGTTCGAATGTAAGCTCAAAGCCTTGTTTGTTCATCCCGTTAGAAGTAGGAAGTACTGCACTTCCTCTGATTATGACTAAATCTAAATGTCATTTGTGGGATATTGTTCATATGGTTCATTATATATTGTTTTGTGCAAGAAATACTTCTAACGGGATTCATATGTATTAAATTATTTTAAGCTCCGTTAACTTACGCATGTACATAATAATCGTGCGGAGATACTCTGCGTGACTCCAGGTTAAAGGCGCGGCAGAAATCTGTTCTTTGGTATATGGATTGAGCTGTTCAGAGAGTATACCCGAGCGTAGCGCATTTCGCTCGACCCAGTTGAGGTCGAGACGCACCTGGTCGAGGTCATGATCACTCTTTGCGAGGGCAATAGAATATTGTGTGAACCAGAGCGTTGTAATGAACCAAGGGTTACCCGGGACGTCTCCGCCGACTCGGTAATACTGGTCGCCGAGATACCGCGCGATACCGCCGACCGGAGTACGTACCGTCAGTTTCTCTTTGGTGAGTTTCATGGCATGCATCAGCATCGGGTCATCCGCCGGAAGTACACCAAACAAGAAAAGTCCGTACGCACTCGACGCATCGATAGTTCGATCGTACACAGTCATCCCGTTTGGGTCGATGATGAGCGAGCGGTAAAAACTTCCATCCTCGGGGTTATAGAGGTGCTTGATGATAGCGAGACGCATTTCCTCCGCAATGCGGTCAAAATTATGTTCACTGCGTTCCTTGCCGAGTATTTCAGCGAACCGGGCAGCGGCAGTAAGTCCGGCATACACCGTCGCCGCAGTATATGTATGCACGCCAAATTTCTCTTCCCAAAGATTATATGAGGGCTTCGGCAGTCCCGAATACGTATCCCTGTGTGAAGATAAGAACATTGCCGCTTTGCGAATGAATGAGTTGTAGATTGATTCAATGAAATCGAGATCTTTCGTCACCAACCAGTGTTCCCAGAGCGCCCAGAGAATCAAAGCTGTCTCATCTTCTTGAATGGGAAGTTCGGTCCTGCCATCGACCAGCCAACCGTGCCAAGAGGATCCGAGTGAACCGTCTGAGCGATATTTATGCATCAAATAGCCGTCTTCGGTGATGAGAGAATTACAAAGTTCGAAGAATTTCCTGGCGCTGTGTCTATCGCCTATCCAATCGAGTGCTGTGGCGACATACGCAGAGTCGCGAGGCCACATATATGCATAGGTATCACGACCACCACGAAGCATGTCCGAGTCACCTGAAGCGACAATCGCTCCATTCTTGTCTACGTGCGAACGCAGAAAGAATTGAGATTTTTTGAACAAGTCGATGAGCGTATCACCAAGACCGTAAAAATTCCACTCATTCTTCATCACCCAGGCATACCAATAGTCACGAGAAGATTTAATAATCTCATCGGGCGAACGCTCAAGTACAAAGCTATTTATCTCTTTTGCCTCCTCGATAGACTCACCGACAGCAAGCCAGTAGTGAAATGCTTTTACACTTTCGGCACCGATGGCAAGTCTCATGCCGATGGTCGAATCGACACTCCCATGCTCGATAGCATTCTTTGCAAGTACTCCGTCTTCCGCATCACGGTATGTTCCCTCTTTACCTTCAATCTGAAAGATGCCGACCGAGTAATCATCGATACCCCTATCTCCTTGCCGTGCATTCATGAGGAACACACGCCGGCCTTCATAATGAATAATCGTATTGGTAATGGGATCATAGTAACCGGTATCGAGATTTTCTGAATGATAAATATCAAACTGATGATTGAAGAACACTCTCACTTCACGCTCGCGGTCTGACTTGTTCTGCACTTTTACTTTGCGCATCAGCACGTTCTTTTCGTTGTACAGCACGTCAGTGAAGCTGAGCTCGACTGCGAGCCGAGGTGAGTACAACACCGAGATGCCGGTATAGGCGGTATCAGAATCAATACGTATCATCCATGAGCCGTCCGAGACCCATGAGAACTGTCCGTCGACCCATACTCCAATCTTATGCACATATGATCCGCCAATATGATTTTCAAGACCGACGTACGGAAAGTACAAGTCGCGTACCTGCGCGAACTGGTCAATACACACCAGCATTGATCCGTTCCCAAATGAAAGAGATCTAGCCATAGAGATTGTACATATATTTGTTGGACATGGTATGTGTATCGCAAGCGATGCTTTTGGCTAGTTTTTTTTCTTTTTTGCTACAGGAGTTTTTTTCTTCGGTGCCGATATTGCTTTCTTCTTCGCGACTGGCTTCTTCGTCGGAGCTATCTTTTTGATGTTGTTTGTCGCAATATGCGTTAGCTCCCCAGCCTCACTCGCGAGAAGGACCGGCTTACCCGTATATTCTTTTGTCCGCAGTGCGAGGTCGTGCAGTACATTGTTGTAGGCAATGAATGCTTCATATGGCGTTTCGTAGGGATTGAAATATTTGTGTACGTCACCGTCTGCGAACCACTTGGTGCACATGTAGTAGAAATGGTCAGAAGTTTGAAGTTTGCGCCAGTCTTCGATGAGCTTCTTGTCGCCGGTCGCGAGCACATCTTTCTCGAGCGCGTAGACATTGTCTATCGCTTCGTGCTGCATATTGTTCGATAGCCATGCAGAGAGGTCGCGTTCGACATCCGCCCATGAGACAAAATTATGTGCATCAAATTCGCCCACGGTGGGATAGCGCTTCGCAGCTTCGGTGACCGTTACGAAATCATTGTCGGGATTCTTGAGCACCTCGCCCGGAAGTGCACGCATGAATTCAAAAATACCGGTATCCTCCCACTGGTGCTCACCAAACGTCTCATAATCCATGAACAGATTGACCACATTTCCGTTACCATTGACTGCACTTACCCATTCCGCGAACTTCTCCGCCCGCAGAGGCCACTCCGGCCAATCGCGTGAAGAGAAACGAAAAGCAATGTCATCCGAGAGTCGGTAATTCTTGAGGAGGGTCTTTATCTTACTTGTTCCAGGTGCCTGATACAAGAAATTTGGACTACGCCAACCTAAGAGATGATCAGCGCCCTCGGCGAGTATTGCTTTGTAGCCCATGTCCTCAATAGTCTTGGCAAGCTCGTTGTTGTAGATAAGTTCGGTATTACGAAATGCAGTCGGCACCACTCCAAAGAGCTTCTGCACCTTCTCGCGATGCATCGTGACCTGGCGCTTGAACTCGTCTTTTGAATACAGGAATGAGAGCGAGTGGTAATAGGTTTCATCAAGCACTTCGACGCGTCCAGTACCAACCAGTTTCTGAAATGACTTGAGTGTCTTGGGCGAGAATTCCTGTAATTGATCGAGATATACTCCGGAAAATGAGAACGAGCATTTGAATTCGGGATATTTCTGGAGCAGCTCGAGGAGGAGTGCATTCATCGGCAGATAACATTTGTTTGCGACCTTGTGGAGAATCTTTTCATTATTGATATCTCTGTCACTCTTGTCGTTGAAATATTCATGATCATTGCCGACGTCAAAGATGCGGTACTTCTTGGTACGGTACGGCTGGTGAACCTGAAAATAAAAACATACACTCGGCATATTACTTAAAGGAAGTTAGCTGCATATATAATCATGTGGCGTTACGGATAATATCATTATAAATAACCGAGCATTTCTGCGCGGCATTTTCCCAGGTCACATGTTCAACGTCGAGAGAACCGAGCTCGCCAAGTGTTTGCTTGAGACCGGCACTTTTGACGACATTAATGATTTTGTCCGCCATGTCATCCACATCCCAAAAATCTGACTTGAGCGCATGAGTCAATACTTCGGAAACTCCCGACTGGCGTGATACGAGTATCGGCGTACCGTTCGCGAGCGCCTCAAGTGCGGTAAGGCCAAATGGTTCAGAAACTGACGGCATCACATAGAGGTCTGCCGCGCGATAGAGTTTAACCAAATCATCGCCACGCACAAAACCTGCGAATACAACCTTCTCGCCAAGTCCCATTTCTGACGCAAGTCGGATGATCTGGTGTTCCATATCTCCTGCCCCTGAAATGATAAAGAGTACGTTTTGGTCGTACTCAAGTACACGCTTTGCGACCTTGATGAAATAGTCAGGTCCTTTCTGGATAGTGATGCGTCCGACGAACAGCACAATTTTCTTACCTTCGGCCTTCACGTGATCGAGTGCAGGAGGTAGGGACTTGCGCCACTCATTTGTATCAATTCCGTTGTGTACGACACAGACCTTATCCGCAGGGATGCCGTAGTGCGTAACGATGACATTCTTGGTGAGCTGCGAGACCGCAATGATGCAGTCGGCGGCATGAAGACCTCGGCGCTCTTCTTCATAGATGTACTGATTCGGATGACCTCCGGTGCGGTCGAATTCGGTCGCATGTACGTGTACAATAAGCGGCTTTCCTGAAATGCGCTTTGCTTCGATACCTGCGCGGAATGAAAGCCAATCATGAGCATGAATGACATCATGTGGTTCACTTTGTGCGATGAGTCGCGCTTGCAAACCATAGCGTCTCACTTCGTCGAATAAATTGAGTCCGTATATTTTGTCTTCGGGTGCAGTGCGTAAGTACTCGTCGTAGAGTTCAGTATTGATGTACGGATGCAGAAGCGTTTGTACGGTGCGTACTTTAATGTTACGAACATTTGCGAATACAATCTTCAGAAAATCATGTTCGAGACCGGTCAATTTTTTCGGCAGTACAAAAGTAACATCGAGATCGCGGCGAGAGAGTGCACGCGTTAATCCGTAGCATGCTATACCTAGACCCCCGCTGTTATGCGGTGGAAATTCCCAGCCAAACATGAGCACGCGAATATTTTTCATGCGTAAAGTAAAAGGAACAGGCGGGCACTCTTCCCTGGTGCTCTGCGTTGCCTTGGGTTAAATTATAGCATAGAATATGGTTAAACTGTATATAGAGGAAAGTCAAAAAGCCTACTTTTTTGTAAAAAAGTAGGCTTTTTGACGAACGTAGAGTGAAAGTTTACACAACTTGGACGCAAGTCAGATAAAACGCAAAATCATTTTGCGATAAATGATGCAATCAGCACTTTGTCAGGCGAAAGCGGCGGCAGGTCTGTCTTCTTACTGAAGCTATCGGCGCCATCATCTCCAAGCATTGCGACATAGTATTTCCTGCCTGAGATTGTAGCGCGAAGTAATTCGATATTGATACTCGTATCGCCAGCATGAATGCGTGATGCTCCGAGTATCCAGCCGGGAGTACCGTCCATTCCATCGTAGACCGCGATCCAGTGATTCTCCGCCACATCAAATCCGCTCACGAGTACTGTGTTACCCGCAGCTTGATCTTCCACCGACAGCCCTATACGCTTATTCGCTGGGATTTCTGCGCTAGCCGGCAATGCGGGTGCTTCTCCTACGTTTTCTTTGTTGATTATACTTTCCGCCGAAGTGGTCGCACCACTTACAGTACTGTTCACTGCTTCTTCACCCTCACCAACGGTTTTGGCTTTCCATGCCATCACTGCGGTCACTCCGATGAGTACTCCTATCACCAGCATCAGCACCAGTTGTTGTGTTTGTTTAGCCATCCCATTAGAGACAGACGCGGTCTCCCGATCTGTACGTTTAGTATTATAAAGTCTTTCAGTAAAAAGTTATCGCACCTTGTCCCTTCTGCGAAACTGACCGCGGTCTCTAACGGGACAAGTGTCACTAGCCTAGCAAAGCTATTTTTGACGGGCAAGTGGATTATCCATCACAACATAACACCCCAAAAACGCCTAGTTTTGACTATGACTAGTTGAACTGCACCTCAAAGTTGTACATCCCCATCATGCAAATGCCTCTGAGTGTCGAACCAGTTTTCTGGGCGGGTATCTCAATGTCAGTTATTCCATCGGAAGGAAGTATCTGTCTTAGCCCTAGACTAGGGATAGTTACGCCAGAGGAACAATCAAATGTACTGTTCGTTTTCATGCGCAGTACCGTTGGTATATCCGCTTTTGCGGCGGACAGTTTTGGTGCATAGCCGGCCTTTGCCCCTATCTCAACGATTTGCTTACCGTCTACAACTGAAACATTGTCTACCGACGCGACTTCTTGCCCACGACCGCCACGCGAGAGGATAATCGCGCTGCCGATAAGTATTCCAACGAGCACGATTGATATGATTGTTGATTTCATGTTGATCAGAAGCTAAAGATCGGTGCAATCAAGCCTATTGCCGCGAAACTATTAATGAGATTGAACAGAGCAAACATGATGACAATCAGCCCTGCGGTCTTGAAGAAGATTCCTGATGTTGTACTTTTTTGGACGCTAAAGGAACTGAAACTAATAAGTGCAAGTACGGGAAGTGTCCCGAGTGCAAAGAAAAACATCGTCAGCCCGCCGGTGAGGAAGTTTCCTGTAGAGAGCGTGTACATCTGCATCGACTGCGTGAATCCACACGGCAAGAAAAACGTCGCAATTCCGACTAGTAGCGGAGTAAGGCTATGGTTCAACTTCGCTACCCGAAGTGCGTGCTTCGAAATGAATGTTGGCATTCCAAGTTGAAACGCTTTTGTTGTATGGAATACATCAAGCAAGTTGATACCAAGAACAAGCATAACGATGCCGATGATCACACTCAGCACAAAGGTTGCACTTGCACTTAACTGGAATACTGAGCCGAGCGCTCCAATCACGCCACCAAGCAAGAAAAAGGAAACAAGACGACCAACGTGGAAGAGTAGCTGTGGCTTCACTCGGTCACCCTCTTTTGCAAATGTTGCCGACAGAGAGAGTAGTAGTCCTCCTACCACCGCCATACAGGTTGAGAGCGAAGCGACGATGCCGACAACAAATGCTGTCCCATATGTAACCTTACCGGCATTCACGAGGTTCACCAGACCGATCTTTTGTAAGAATACGAATAGTATCGCAAATGCCAGCGCAATAGGTACCGCGATTTTAAAGTCCGCCCAGCTTTTTTCTTTAGCTTGTTTTGCGGTATAGAGCGCATAGCCATGTTTTATAAGCACAGCAGTGAGTTCCTGAACTATTGTTTCCTCACTCTTATCGCCAAAGTTTCCGCTGACCTCGACTGAATTACGACGTAAGCTTGATTTCGCTTTGGTGATATATGGTACATCCAAGAGTTCGCTTTCTGTCATGAGAATGCATGCATTGCAATGCATGCCACTCACATGAAATGTGTATGTTTTTTCTGTTATCATAATTTTAGAGCTTCTTTGATTTAATACGCAACGAGTTACCGACTACTGATACGCTCGAAAATGCCATCGCAAGACCTGCAAATACTGGAGAAAGAAGCCATCCGAAGATTGGATAGAACACCCCGGCGGCAAGCGGGATGCCGACAAGATTGTAGATGAATGCCCAGAAAAGATTCTGCTTGATCCCGCGCATGGTCATCTTTGAAAGTCTTATCGCTTTGACCAATTTGGAAATATCTCCATGAAGAAGTGTGATTCCTGCGGATGCGATGGCGACATCTGTACCGGTCGCCATTGCGATACCTACATCTGCCACTGCAAGCGCGGGAGCGTCATTTACGCCATCTCCCGCCATTGCAACAATGAGTCCCTGCGACTGAAGTTCTTTAATCTTGTTCAACTTATCTTCTGGGAGCACCTCTCCAACGACTTCATCGATGCCCACTTGGGTCGCGATGAACTGTGCGGTGTTTTTATTGTCTCCGGTGAGCATGATGGTTTTTATGCCGAGCTTGTGGAGATTTTTTATCGCTTCCATTGCTTCGGGCTTCACACTATCGGCAACCATAATGATTGCAAGCAACTTTTCCTTTGTACTCAGCATGACAGGTGTTTTGCCTTCCATGGTTTCTTTTTCGAGCAACACAAGATCAAGTGCAAGACCAAGGTCGTTCATGAGCTTGGTATTTCCCGCATAGTACACAGTACCGCTTATGGTGCCCATAATACCCTTGCCCTTGATTGCCACAAACTCCGTGACCTCCTTTAACGTAATCATCTTTTCTTTTGCGTAATTCACAACCGCGTGTGCAATAGGATGCTCCGACTTGCTTTCGAGCGCAGCAAGTAGGCATACAATTTCATCCTCACTCTGTGATGAGAGACTTTGGATTGATGTCAGTTCTGGCTTTCCTTTTGTGATGGTCCCGGTCTTATCGACCACTACGACATTCACCTTATGAAGCATCTCCAGACTCGTTGCATCTTTAATGAGAATGCCTTCCTTTGCTCCTTTTCCGACACCAATGATAATAGCAGTCGGAGTCGCAAGACCAAGCGCACATGGACATGCGATAACGAGAATACCAACGAATGAAACAAGGCCATACGATAGTGCCTGTGAGAAACCAAGGTAATGAGTTCCGACCAGTAGCCATGTCGCGAGAGCGAGAAAAGCGATCATGAGTACGACTGGAACAAATACACTTGATATGTTATCCGCAAGAGCTTGAATTGGGGCCTTACTCCCTTGTGCTTCCTCAACCATTTTGATGATGTTTGCGAGGAGTGTTTCTGATCCTATTTTGGTCGCTTTGAATGTAAATGTTCCAGTGGTATTGATTGTCCCTGCGACAACAGTATCCCCAATGCGCTTTTCAATCGCCATTGGCTCACCACTTACCATCGACTCATCAATGTATGATGATCCGTCTACAAGTACACCATCGACAGGAATCTTTCCCGCAGGTTTTACGATAACCAGATCATCATGAAGTACTTTATCGACAGGTATCTCGAGCTCTTTTCCCTCACGAACTACCAGCGCAGTCTTTGCTTGCAGGTTCAGTAGTTTCTCGATCGCATCCCCGGTCTTAAGTTTTGACCTTGCTTC
Organism: bacterium; assembly: GCA_043743715.1. Lineage (GTDB taxonomy): Bacteria > Patescibacteriota > Minisyncoccia > Phycocordibacterales > UBA6899 > MHLP01. The sequence goes on along the minus strand of JAYTWK010000039.1, from coordinate 27,643 downwards.
GAGATACTTCCCAAGTGTGATAAATGTAATCACTACAATGGTGACGTCATAGTATGTGTGATCGACGCTAATGAATGGACGGAGTGTTTCCTCAAATGCAGTGACGATGAAGCTATAGAAGTACGCCGCAGATGTCCCGATACCGATCAGCGTATCCATATTCGCCTTGCCGTAGCGCAAGAAGCGGTAGAAGCCAAGAAGATATGGCTTCCCTACCACAAACAGCATATATGTCGCCATAAGCGGTAGGAGGTGATGGAAAAATTCACTCCAGATATATGGCACTGCCGATACAGCACGGAACTGCGCAAGAATTTCCCATGTCATCACGATAATACTGAATATCGCAAGTGGGATAGCCGAGATGACCATTGTCCGCATCTCTCCTATCTCTTTGAGTTTTTCGTTTTTTGACTGATCGAACCCTAGATGTCGTGCGTGTTCACTTGCCGACATGTTCATGGGCATAGGCAAAGGAATGACCAGTGAATAGCCGAGTGGTTGTATCACTTTTGAAAGCACTTCGGGTTTGATCTTCGCTTCGTCAAAAGTGACTTTCACTGACTCAGTCCCGTAATTTGCTTCTGCAGAAATGACCCCTTCTTTTTTCTTCAGAGTTTTTTCGATGATGCCCGCGCATGAGGCGCAGTGCATGCCTTTTATTTTGTATGTACTTATTTGTTGAGTCATAGTGTATGTATACTCGACGTTGATCGCGGAGTTCGGAAATCTTTGAATCCAGAATCTGGCACACTTTCGGGACCATGGCCTTGTAGAGCATTAATAAACGCTTTGATCTGTGTTTCATCAACAGCACTCAGTTTTAGCAAGTGCTGCCACGCCGCTATCGCTATTGGCGAATCGTTCTTTGTGCGTGGGGCCACGATGATTTTTGTCCCGTAGCTTTTTGCAATTGCGACGAGTTGTTCGACTTGGTCTTTTGATAAATCGGGTTTATACGAAATCCAGATATGACCGTGCTCGATGTTATGTATCAACTCACGATCAGGAAATTCGGTGTCATAAATCCCCGATGGTGCGGGCACAAGATAATGAGGGCCACTCGTAGGCGGATTCGAATTGTACATAATCTCAGGGCTTTCCGGCTGTACATGCTGCTGCCCGAGCGATGGAAAAGCCTCACCGGGAGCGACGATCTTCGGAATAGTCAAGAGCTTGTATCCAGCAAAAAGAATGATACAAAGAATGAGGGCAAGGGTTAATTTTTTCATTTGGATGCTGATTATGGGTATGCGATGCAGCAAAAAACGATATGACAATGGAGTGTCAATCGCAGAAATGAAGAAGTTAGAAAAGCTTCGGATTCAAAATACCGTTCGAGAAAGCCTCTTGAAAAAATACACTACGTTTCACTTCGCGACGACGGAGTCTGTGGTCAACGGGTAAAACAGCTATTTGCCTCTGTGACCTAAGAAGATGAGTTAAGGTGAGGGCAAGGGCAATTGCCAAAAGTACCAAAAGTGAGAGCGACCCGTGCTCTGCAATCACGGACGCGAATGCGGTTTGCCACATCGAGATATGTTCAAAAAGTGACATATGGCAGATTGATGCCTCCCCCATATCCATATACGGGCAACCGATCATTTCTCCTTCCATATTCATAGACATTCCCGAGAGAGGGAGGCCGAATATACTTATCACAAAAAAGATGACAATGCCGATTGCGAGAATGGATTTCTTTGCATGTACAGGTTTTAATTCCACGCTTACTATCTTACGGCAATTCTCGTTTTATGTCTAAAGCAGAGTGGAGCATGCTATTATTTACTTCATGCACGAAATTCAGCCTTATATCGGCTACGCAGCAGGAATACTTGGTTTCGTCCCCTTCTGGTTCCTGGTTGTTTCAATGAGAAAAGGAGTGACGAAGCCTAATCTTGCCGGATGGGTTCTGTATACCGTTGCGATGATTATGATAGTCGCCAGCACTATCGCACTTCATGCTTGGCAAGCTGTCTGGCTTGCAGTAGCGTACGTAATCGGACAGTCGGTTGTCATCGTCATCTCATTCAAAACCGGATATTTTGCATTTTCAAAATTTGATTATGCCTGTCTTTTTCTATCATTCTTTAGTATCGTACTTTGGATCTACACGAGCAACCCTCTTTATGCACTGGTATTAAATGTCATCATCGACGGCCTTGGTACACTTGCAATAGCAAAAAAATTATACAAACACCCCGGAACAGAGGACACAAAAGCCTGGTCAATTTCACTTGCGGTAGCAACACTCAATGTGTTTGCCGTCGCAGCATTAGACTTAAGTAACGCCCTCTATCCGATCTATCTAGTGTTTGCAAACTTTCTCATTGTTTCATTAAGCTTAAGGACCAAGAGTCAGTAGAGAGACCGCAGCATTTTCTAGAGAGCGAGGGTTTCAAATTTCAAATGCCTTACGGAGACAGTTTGGCATGGTCCCCATTCTGATGGGGCAAACTGTCGAGTAGAACGCAGCCGTTCGCTGGAACGGCTGACGGTGCTTTTGAAATTTGTAAACCCGAGCGACCTTTATCCTTACAGGATCAGTACACCTTTTGGCTATTTTTTGTTTGCAGGGCCAAACACAAACTAGCACAAAAGCTCTTGATGTACGCTTCCCGCAAAGCCGGGTTCCCTTAACGCACATCAACCTTTGATGTATAACTCGAAATTATCGAGATTTTCGCCCGGTGCTGCTTCAATCAGGTTGAGGGTCACCGCCTGACCGTTATATGTAGCGGTAATGACTGCGTCTTTACTCGCTTTTGCGGTCACCTTGAAACGCGCTGGGGTGATGTTGGGAGTGCATTTGTCTCCGGTGGCTATTCTCGATGCAAGTTGCACCAGCACCTGCTTCTTATCCGCGCTCACTATCGCGCTCGAATCAAGAATATCGCACGCAGTGGGAAGTGGCACTTCACCTGCAACGGTATGCTCACCCTTCGTGTATGCGTGCTTTGCAGTGACCAGAGTTTTTTGGGTTACCACTATTTCAGCCGGGGAGGTCTCCCATCGGGTAGTGCTTGCTTGTGTATTCGCATCATATGGAGCAGGCCCAGTGTCGAGGAGAGATGATTTTTGAAACGAGATAAAGGCATATCCGGCAACTGCAAGGATAATGATGCCGGCGATAACATATGTTCCTTTTTTATCCATGCCGTTAGAAATTATGTTTAATAAAATAATATTAGCCTCTTTAGTCACCCAGCATACGCTATCTTTCTCTTATTCCCATTTGCAACCTAAAGTCTCGCACATCCGATGTCTAACGAGATACTTGTTCGGGATACTTGTTACCAGTCTACTACGACTGCTTGGGAATGAAAGGCGTAAGGCAGCGCAAGAGCAGTCTTAGAAAAACAGACTGATAATCATGCGCACGAGTTTATAGAGCACAAGAAGGAGTACGATATAGAACGCATAGGGATTTGCGGTAAAGAAACGCATGATGAGCGCAATGAAAAGTTTCAAATGCTCGAATGGGCTTTTTGCAACTTCGCCGCTTGTGATACCACTCCCGAGTAGCTCCCATCCGTTTCCCTTCGATGTTGTGATTGAGGCATGTAGCTCCCCTTCTATTTGGCTTAGATTACGAAGTGCTTTCACCGCTTCAGTCACACGAAAGTCTTCTATCGCACCGAGCACTGGGACTGCAGCGTTCACAATAGGCGTCGGAGCATTTGCAAGAATGAAATTTTCCTCTCTACGTACGTCCTTTGAAGTCGGCACCGTGGACGGGGGTGTCGTGGTGGCCGACAACACGATTGGCTTTGAGGGTGGCAAAGGGGGCTCAAGGCTGTCGCCAATACCGTTCTGATTTTTGTCGTCGTCGGCAAAACGCATGACCTTCGGAGTATGCGTTGCTATGATAAATGCATCGGTCTGGGTAGTACCGTTTTGACTGAGCTCGCCTTGTGTAATCACGGCCGAAAAAGAATGGTTACCTTTTGTCATGAGTAGCGGAAACGTAACCACCTGCGACCCTCCAAGACCGTCTACAACAAAAGGTTTCGTGTTGAGTGTACTCGTGCCGTCCTTGAGGGTCATAGTGCCCGAGAGACGATAATTACTCGAATTGAATATGAGAGTAAAGATAGTGATAGTATCTCCTGCGAAGAATGGGTCTTTCGAAAACCACAGCTGCTCGCTCGGAAGACCCGCGTGCATTGTCCGGGCGAACGCAAGTCCCGGCATACAAGCGAGAAGGATAACGAAGAACGTGAATATCCACTCGTATCGCTGTTTGTAAGGCTGCTTGTAAGTCGGTTTAGAAGAGGAGTAATATCTCATATATTTGGCGAACACGCCAAGGAATCTGCTGATCTGCTGACAGCAGACATCACATATAGTTCACCAAATCAGTATACCACTTCGCTTTAAACACATGCCCCATCCACACACCCAACATGCCGAAGTTCACAAGAAGCAGCAGTACCCCAACAAAAATGAGTATAAGCCCCGAAACGCGATTAATGACTGGGAGTGTTTTCGTCAACTTTTCGATATGCGCAAACGAGCTTCCATAAAGTAGTGCGACGACAAGAAATGGTATCGCTATACCGAGGGAATAAACCCCAAGCATCAGTGCGCCGTAGAGTGCCGTGCCCGAGGTTACCGCAAGTAGAGAGATGTATCCCAAAATGGGACCAAGGCAAGTTGGGCCAAGACCGATGGCGAAAAGAATCCCCAATAGAAATGCGGACGAAGGATTGCCGGGAATGATGCTTTTCGGGAGTTTTCGACTTTTAAATATTTTTTCAAGGAGATTTGGGAGCGGGAGGATACCAAGCATCGAAATGCCGAAAAATATAATAATGACTCCTGAGAGCTGCGAGATAATCATATGATGACGTACATACAATTTCCCGACACTTCCGGAAACTACACCCGCAAGGATGAAGATGAGCGAAAAGCCGAGTACAAACAGCACCGCATTACGAACTATTCTCTTACGAACTAGTGTCCCGTCAGCGGCATCTTCCTCTCGCACACCACCTCCCAAGAACCCGACATATGCCGGAATTAAGGGCAATGTGCATGGAGCAAAGAAGGTCAGAATCCCACCGAGTAATGCCGAAAAAAATGACACTTCAATCATCGAGTAATTCTATCACAGCGCATGGTGCACAAAGAAAGACCGCGCACTCCGCGCGGTCTTTCTTTTTTGTAAAAATCACTTTGTCTAATTTTGTGTTTCTGCTTGGCGGCGACTTGCGGGAATAGTCATAGGAAATGCCGCCATGCTCAGTGTGCGAGGTTTGTTCAGCATCTGCAGAGGCGCTTTTGTGAGCTTGTTTGATTCGTCGATCTTATTCTGTATCGATTCTGCCATTTGGTTCTTTTGCTTTTCTTGATCGAGAAGTACGCCATAGACGTACATCACTTTTTGCACGTACCCATAATCTTCGGCGGAGTACTGTGACAGCCAGCGCTTTGCACGCGACGGACCCATATTGTACGCCACCAGTGCTTCCTGAGGTGAATCGAAACCGTAACTATTCTCAAGTTGTTTCAAGTACTTCGTGCCGGCAAGTATATTCTGAAGCGGATCGTGAGCATCTTTCACGCCTAGTCCCTTTGCGGTCTCAGGCATAAGCTGCATAAGTCCTTGGGCACCGCGATGGCTGATGGCCTGCACATTGCCTTCGGACTCAATAATGATGACCGAAAGAATGAGCTTCTTGTCGTAATCATTGAGAAGTGCGGCGATGTCAACCATCTGTCCGTACTGCCTGCTTGTCTTATCGATGAACGTCGGAGCGTTCTTCTGCAGGTAGTTATAGCCAGCTGCCGAAGCAATATCAGGGTGAGTCAGGAAGCTAACGATGACCAGAAGACTAAGTGTACCAATGTGTCTGGGGAGTTTCCTCCCCTTCTGTTTACCAATCTCTTCTGAGGTAGCGGTAGCGGATTGAGTTTGAGACATAAATAATGGGCTGGCCAATGTGGGTTAGCTGAGATAAACGATGTTGAACTGAGCAAAGACTTAAGATTGATGAATTCGTTTATAATATCACGAATTTTAATGAAAGTCAATAGAACTCTGTGAGGTATCCAAGTACCTGACAATTGTACTGACATGTTACTTCCCCGCAATAGCATTTGCCCACAAGCCAATTTACGTTGCTATATATAGGTATTACAGACTATGAACGGTCGATGAATTTATGGCTTTGAGTCTGTGGCTAACTAAAAGAGCTTGACGGTTCTAGAGAAAATGGTGAAATTGCATCACATTTGTTGAAGTATATGACTATTTTCAGGATTTACAATGTTTTCCAATTTCCCACACCAGATTAAACCCCCGAATTTGAATAAAAAACGCCTTTACATATGGGTATTTTAGTACTATTATCAGCTTGATTGACCTCACACTCAAGGCCACACTATGCAATATCTATCAAGCTTCTTTGTCTACGGACTCCTCTTTCTGACGATGTATTTTGAGGTGTTCATCCTTGTTTCCTACTTTGAGGAGAAGGATGAATTTGTGCCAGAAGGAGGCAAGGACAAGGGACGTATGCCGGGAAAATTCCCGAGCGTGACCATCGTTGTCCCTGCTTGGAATGAGGGAAATACAATTACGGCCACCATCGAGTCACTCCTTTCTCTCGACTATCCTAAAAACCGGCTCGGGATCTTCATTATTGATGATGGTTCGACCGATGACACTCTCCTCTACGCCAAAAAATTCGAGTCGAACCCGCAGATTCGCATCTTTTCAAAACCCAACGGCGGAAAGTTCACCGCACTGAATCTTGGTATCGCTGAATGCAGAAGCGACCTCATCGGCTGTCTCGACGCAGATTCTTTCGTCGATAGGGACGCGCTCAAGGAAATCATCCCCTATTTCGACAACCCAGTGGTAATGGCGGTCACTCCGTCGGTACAGATTCACCAGCCTGGCAACATCCTTCAGAAGCTGCAGGCGACCGAATATATGATTGGCGAGTTCACCAGGAAGGTGTTCAGCCGCCTGAACGGCCTGTATGTTACCCCCGGACCTTTTTCAATTTATCGGCACAAGATATTCGAAGAAATCGGCAACTTCGTGCATGGCTACCAAACTGAGGACATGGAAATGGCGATGCGTTTGCAGGCAAATCGTATGAAGATAGAGAACTCGCATACTGCATATGTGTACACCGTCTCTCCTGCGACTCCCAAGGCACTCTATAAGCAGCGCGTGCGCTGGGTCTCCGGATTCTTGAAGAACGCGTTCTTCGAATACCGTTTTATGTTCCTCTCTCGTAAATACGGCAACCTCGGCTTCCTGGTGCTGCCGTTTGCATTCGTTTCCATATTTATCGCACTATTCTTCACTGTGCTGTATATAAGGAGTATCGCGCATACGATACATGAGCTGTATTTGAAGTATTCTGCTATCGGATTCCATCCACATCTGAAGAACTACAGCTTCGACTGGTTCTCGCTCAATCTTGAATTTAGAGATCTCGTTGTCTACCTGCTCTTCTTCGCAGTGTTATTCTTCGTCTTCATGGGTGTGCGTATGGCCAAGCGCAAAATTTCGTTCGATATTCTCTACTTTCTTCTCCTGTACGGATTCATTGCCCCGTTCTGGCTCGCCCGCTCGCTCTACAACCTCATCACCGCCAAGGATGCAAACTGGCGCTAAGCAGCTGGCAAAAAAGCCCAAAATACGATACAACTCATAACATGTCGAGTAGAGAATATAAAGAGGTGAATTCGAAGAAATACGTCGTTGTGTTTTTCATTACCGCGGCGGTCTTCACCGTGGTGTTTTTTTTGTCGAACTATCTCTATGGTGAGCGCATCAGCCAAGTAAAAAATATTGAGGATAACATTAGTCGTAATATTCTTGAATCCGAAGTGCAATATGCGCTTCTCGCTGACGCCGCATGCGAAACGAGCGAGGCCAAAACCCCCGCGATGGTGAGCGAAATAAACAGCCTGTCCAACCGACTCTCGTATATGGAAGAGCAGCGTGGCGCAGATGATGCCGAGGTCATCGCCTTAAAGAAGTACTACTCACTGCTGCAGATCAAAGACTATCTACTCCTACGCGAGCGCTCAAAGCAGTGCGCGCAAAAACCGCTCACCATATTCTACTTCTATACCAACGTTGGAAATTGCGACGACTGTAAGAAGCAAGGCTACGCGCTGACCTCGATGCGCGAAGATTACGACCAGCTGCACATCTATGCATTTGACTATAATCTTGGGCTCTCAGTGATAGAGACGCTTAAGTCTATCTACAAGCTCGACGGCAAATTGCCAATACTCATCATCAACCGAAAGCCCTACTATGGGTTCAGGACGCGTGAGGAAATAGAGAAACTCATACCAGAACTCGCAATAACTCAGGCGACATCAACCAAAGCGACTTCTACCCACACATCGAAAGGCTTCTAATACGTACCTGTAGATGTGCGAGCTAGGCGTAGAGCGCTGAGAGCAAGAAGCTCGAAACCAGCGTCGTAAGCCAGCAGAGCAGTGTAAGCAAGAGGAGTATATGTATTCTGTTCTCTGTCTCACTCAGCGAACGGCCGGCAAATACGAAACCCGGATTGACCCCAGTGTGGTACACGCCTACGAGAGCAATGCGTACGCCGGGCTTCGGAGACCAAGTCACGCGCTCCTCGTGATGCAACTTTACATAATCGAATACTCCCTTTGGCGGTCTCGGCACCTCATTGTCTAAGACACCGCTTCCGGTCAGCATTTTGCCGTCCTGATCAAAAAGAATTGCAAACGGGGAAAGGCTATGTGCAATATTAACGGGTCGCGGTGTGTTAAATGCGGTATACGGCGCACCCTCTCCAAGCGCATCAGATACATCATGCGCTATCTGTACCACCAGCTCATTCGCAGCGAGGCGAACTGTTTGCTGAATGATGAGAAAGACAAAAAAGAACGTGAGTGTGATGGCAAATCCGAGGGGTATAAATCGTTTGAGTGCGGACCTAACGTGAGGACTATTGAAATACATATTGGTGATCATGTTTATAGGTTAATAAATTACCAGCATCAGTTATTTGCGGTGGTGAGGAATTCGAAACGATAAGCTTCAGGTAGAATTAACACTTTCGAATACTTCTCTGGATTGACCGAGTTCAATTTGATACTCATGCCTCCGAATTGTACAGATTCCCCGAGACTCATCGTCACTTTTTTGGTTTCTCCTTCTTTTTTTAACTGCATCAGTATGCTCACTGTCCCCGCTTGGATACAGTTCACATCTTTAGGGCATCGACTGTCTGCAACAAGAGATAAGGGAGTGATACGGATATCATTATCGGTTATGGTCTGTCCGAAGCCCACTTGAGTGACCTCTTGACCTGGGGTCGGCTCGGGCTGAAGTGGAATCGGCAATACTTCATTCGGGCATGCGGCAAATTCGCAATGTGGACCGCCACGGGAAACAGATGTTCCGTCAGGGCAGATCTTGGCTTGCGGTGTACACGCGACTCCCTTAGATTTGTCTACGCCCGTTCTTGCCAGTACATAGATCGCTCCTACAAGAATGACCGGAAAAACTATCGCGATAAGCAAGACTTTTTTCATACCTAGAGTATATCATCACGTAAGAGCGGCATGCACACCTGTACTCTGCTTATTATGTTTTTTTGTGATTTTGCGCTACGCTCTATAGCATGCAAGAAAGCAAACGAGCGGCACTCCTCAATCAAGCCAAGAAAAATGTCGCGGATATCATCGCAAAAGCTATCGAGCACAAACCTCATGAAAGAGCGCTTGTCATCTACGACACCGAAAACGGACTGACCAATATCCTCACTGAGGCATACCGCGCTGCGCTTCCAAAGGCGACATTCCTTGATTTCAATACTATGAAAAGCAAGGAAGAGACGATTGCGGCCATCGACACCATGAGCGCCGGTGATTTGGTAGTGCTCATTCAGACGTCGAATTTCCGGCTCGACGATTTTCGCATTCGTCTACATCTGTTCAAGCAGAAATTTAAGGTGATCGAACACAATCACCTCTACCGCAACAGCATTGCTGTATGGGATGTGTATATCGATGCGCTCTCATACGACACTGACTGGTACCGCGGATTAGGAAGACGTTTGCAATCGAAACTTGCCGCGACCGACACACTTGTCATCGCTGGCAATGATGCGACACTCACCGTCACCGGTGGACTTGAATCTCCGAAGCCGAACCTTGGGGATTACACTGGCATGGAAAATATCGGCGGCACCTTCCCTATTGGCGAAGTTTTCACAGAAAGTCTCGACTTCTCGAAGATGAACGGCTCGTTCTATGTGTATGCGTTCGCAGGCAGCGACTTCAGTGTGAATATGCACGAACCGTTTCGCGTTGACGTTATACGTGGGGTGGTAGTTTCGTGGGCAGACAATGCGCCAAAGAATTTTACCGATATCGTAATGGAAATTAAAACCAATGAGCGACCTCTTATCCGCGAGATAGGATTCGGACTCAACCGTGCTATTACGAAGGAGCGCTATGTCGAAGATGTGACCGCTTTCGAGCGTATCCTCGGCATGCACCTCTCAATGGGTGAGAAGCATAGTGTATACAAAAAAGAGGGCATCACTACCCATAAGGCACGCTATCATGTTGACCTCTTTCCCGTGGTCGACGCATCGACTGCAGATGGTACAGTCATTTTTGCTGATGGAAAATATACCATCTAGCGCAGTGGCCCACTCGCCAGCATACATGCGAGCGAAGGATTCAAAGAAGTATCACAGATGCCTGAAATACTGTCACCTTGTGAAGTAGTGAATGAACACGGTCCACCGGTCTTTTTGATACTCTAAGCATGTGTCGGCATGTATCGCTTCCTGCGGAGGTGGTTTAGCCACATTTAGTGGGAGTATGCTGCCCTGAGTCGTTTTTGATACTGTGGAGGTCTACACCGGGCTTAGCGTTATGGGTTTCTGGGAGAAACGTGTGTTGTTTGCGTCGTCGTAGCATCGCGAAGGGTTGTCGTAGCAAACTGCACCGAGGTATTTGAAATAATTGTCGTCGACACTTCCATAGGAAGAAGTTTTACACCGTATCCTGAAGCCGTCTGTGAGTTGAACTGCGTCGACGCATGAGGCTTCGCTCGTTCAACAGCCCACAGGATAGCCAGTCCAGAAATAGCAATCAACGAAATGATACCTGTGACGAAAGTGTTTTTCATAAGCAGTATAGACCACAGTATATCGTACAGGACTCCATGTTTGAAAGAAATTTGTATTTCATACCCAAAAGGACCCGTATGATACGGGTCCTTTTGCTCTTGTTTGGAGAAAACAAAAATTAAGAAAGAACTATCTGTTGCTCTGCTGATGATGTGGCAGACACTACACCACTAAGCCACTAACACCCGCTTCATCACCTACCATTAGGTCAGAAATGCTAATGGTTTAAAGCTTGGAGAGCTTCACACCTACCGCGTCGAAAACAATGCTCGTGCCGTCGGCACCTGTCACAATAATAGTGTCACCGGAGATTGCACTAGCCTTGGGGAAATACTCTGACCATGATGTCCGCCGGGGCTCCCCTTTCCGCTAAGCGGCGCCGTAAGCGAGATCCCGTCCATTGCGAAGGTCGCCGTGACCGTCCTGCCCGAGATAGTACCACGTACACCGATGGTGTCGCCTATCCTTATATCTGCTGCAGTGATGGTCATGGGCTGCACGCCTCCGACATTCTTCGTTATTTTCGCATTCGTAAGATCAACAGTGTATACTGCACCACCCTTTTCGTGTACCGTAATACTCCTCCCGCTAACGGCGGCTACCGTGCCAATGACTCCGGGCGGCCCTCGGCGACCGAGCCCCATACCTTTCCCACCAGTACTCTGTGATACTTGCACGGTATTCGCAGGGACTGATGGCGCACTGGTTATTGCCGCGGCTCCTGCACCTGCACCGAGCGTTGCAAGGCCGAGAAATGTTACGATTACCTTGCTTTTGTTACTCTGTTTCTTCATATGCAATTTAGATTACTCATAACGCCGGCATGAGCGTTGGCTCCATTAAGGAACGGCTCACATCAACTATTACACCCATCTCAGAAAAATATTTCATATCAAATGTTCATGGTTGACAGCGTACACTTCTTTACCTCCTTTTTTCAATGAATAACCCCGCAGCAAGCTGACGGGGTATCAAGACGAGCTTCGCTCAAAATATTTTCGGAGCAAGCTCGCGGGGTATTTGCCCTAATCGAGAATAAAAAAAGTGGCTAGTATTTCAACTTCGCCACTTAAGTATTTACTACACACTACATTGAGCTACTCCAGCTCGCCCAATTCTTTGTCGCTTGTACCGATATCTTCTAGTGTCGCATGCGCCTCTTTTGCGAACTTGCGAACATAATTGACGTAGACGGTGTTGTCGGAGAGTAGATTCCGAGCGTGTCTAAGCCATGTTCTAGCTTCGGCTTTGTAACCACCGATGAGAAGCTCATTCAGCTCTGATTCGGATGTACCGATATCTTCGAGTGTCGCATGCGCCTCTTTTGCGAACTTGCGAACATAATTCACGTTGACGGTGTTGTCGGAAAGTAGATTCCGAGCGTGTCTAAGCCATGTTCTAGCTTTGGCTTGACTCAAGGTGTCGCTGGGCTGAACTATAAGCTCGGCAGGAAAGCTACTTGAAAAAAACATAAATTCGAACACACGCAAGACAACTTTCAATAGACTTTTCATCTAAACCTCCTATTTGATTTAACAAGATTGCAGGATCAACTACCTAAAATAGGTTATCACACTATTAATTTTATGTCAAGTGACAAAGCGCCAACATGGTAGCTTTGTACGTTTAAAAACATATATGCTCAGCTGTTATCGCAGCGGCTGAAATATTTTCGCTGTTCAGGTGTACTAATTAGTGTTGAGATATCAATTATGGATGAGCGCACAGACGAACAGCTAGCGACAGCCGTGCAGAACGGCGATATCGAGGCATTCGGCGTCATTGTTGAACGCTTTTCTCCAAAACTTGCGCGTTACGCCAAGAAATTCCTTTTTGATAAGACCGACGCGGAAGACCTTCTCCAAGATGTGTTCCTCAAATCATTTGAGAATATCCGATCTTTTGACAAGGAACGGAAGTTTTCGCCATGGATATACCGCATCGCACATAATGAGTTTATTACTGCGCTCAAAAAGCGCCGAAGGTTATCGTTCTCATTTCTTGACCCGGATACTATCTTTCCGACTATCGCGGCCCCTGAGACCGCCGATGCGGAAACGCTCCAGGCTGAGTCGAAAGAGCAGATAGACAAGCACCTCTCGAAGCTTGATGCAAAATATCGCGAACCACTGTACCTTTTCTTTTATGATGAATTCTCATATAGCGAGATCGCCGACATTCTGAAGATTCCAATAGCCACCGTCGGAGTCAGAATATCAAGAGGAAAGAAATTCGTACGCGAGATGATAGAAAAGGAGATCAACGAACATGAAGAAGCGAAGCAGAAGATGGACTTGATAAATCGAACAACATGACAAACACACACAACCAGCAACCAACAAGCCAGAGTGTACTCGCCGAAATCCGCGCGAGGGGACTTCACATGCGCCCTAAATGGCACTTCTCGCTACAAACGACTCTCTCAGTACTTACATTGTTTTGCGTCTTCCTCGCTGCAATCTACCTCACGAGTTTGGTGGTCTTCGTCATTCGCGAATCTGGACTCTCATTCGCACCCCGCTTTGGGTATCGTGGCTGGATGGAATTTTTACTCTCATTCCCCTGGCTCCTGGTTATCGGTTCACTCGTCTTCCTTGCTGTACTTGAGGAACTCCTGTGCCGGTATAGTTTTGTTTACAAGCGACCGCTCTTATACAGCGCAGGGACACTCGTTGTCATCCTTACGCTTGCCTCAGTCATCGCAGATCTTGACGACCTCCATCCGCAGATTCGCAACTACTCGAATGCGCATGGCGTCCCCATCTACAATAGCTTCGCGCAGCCTCCATTTGGGCGGCCGTCGCATTTTTTCCACGGAGTAATCATTCGCACCGCTTCAGGGACCATCACCATCTTAAAAGATGGAGGTGCTCCGGTTCATGTAAACAGTGAGACACTTATGCCGAGTGATAACTACTCAACCGATTCACCAGTAGTGATATTCGGCGAAAATATTAATGGGGAATTTCATGCGTATGGTGTGAGCAGCGAGCCTGTAGGACAGTAAGCCGACTTAAAACAAATATGGAATCAGCGCTTTGGTACGTGTTATGTATAGCGGATATTCATTTAGAAATTGTGCGGTCATCATTTTCTCTTCGCGTTTGATGCGAATGATGAATGCCGCCAGCAAGAAGAGCACCGCAAGAAAACTCGCGAGCGTTCCGATAGTGAGCGCCGTACCGACTGCGGCGGTAAGAAATCCCGCATAGATCGGATGCCTCACGTATGCATACGGGCCGCTTTCGATGAGCTGGTGATCTTTTTTGATAGTGACGACTGTCCCGCTCCAATTTTTTCCAAGTGCGACGCGCGCCCAGATAGCGAATACTACTCCTGAAAGGGCAAGGATGTCTCCGATCAAACTGCTCTGTACCTGCGGATGCGAGATGAACGAGCTGAGTCCCCATGGGAGCACCCGCTGATTGAACATCAGCCCGAAGCCGATAGCCATAAGAACGAGGACGATGACTTGCTCGCGGATGTGAGATACGTTCAACGTCTTCTTATTGCCAAATGACCCTGCTACCCAAATGATGATGAGTGCCGCCCAGGCTATGTATGCGAGTTCAGTATACGCTGTAATAGCCATCATTTGCATAGAGATAGTATACAGCAAAGATGCGTTAGCAGCGGTTGACTACGCGTTCCTTGGGAGCCACTCAAAGACTTTTTTGCGGTGCTGGTCGAGAGTCCATGAATCACTATTCTTAAACAGCGCCGGGTGCAGCTCTTTAAAGCGTAGAAGTAGCACAGTGGTGACGCGCGGGAAGCTTTCAGGCATATTCTTGTTATACGATGTCAAAAACTCCGCCAGAGTTATCTCGATAAGGCTTGAGTGAGTTTCTTTCTCAGGTTTCTTAAGGGTATTCATATGTACTGACAATACCACAGATTGATAAATTAAGCAACGTTTCTTGATTCCACCCTTTATTGATAAGGACTAATTAAGGACCGCAAGGAGTGCCTCGAGTGTAGCTTCCTCGTTGTGTTATGTGTTTGCATTTACAGATTAAAATACAATCTAACTGGCGCGCTTGCCGTGAAGCAGCATGTCGAGCGCGTTCTGCATTGATCCGGCAAGAGTTATTTCTCCACCGTTCACGAAGAATATTTCATCAGCGCTACGGATCGTGTTGAGGCGATGTGCAATGATTACCTTGGTGGTCGTCACCGGCAACTTACTGACGATGATTTCAAGCTGCTCTTCGGTCACCGTATCGATATTCGCGGTTGCTTCATCGAGAATGAGAAGCTCCGGCTCGCGTAAAACTGCGCGCATGAACGCGATGAGCTGCTTCTGGCCGAGACTAATCGCATCACCACCTGAAGTCACTTTTGTCTCTATTCCTTCGGGGAATCGCGAGAGCAGACCCGCGAGTCCTTTCGACTCGAGCAGCTTTGCAAGCTCCTCGTTTGTATATGAATGATATTCTTGATTGCCGTAAAGAATATTATCCTGCACAGTCCCAGTGAAGAGATATGGCTCTTGGAGGATGAATCCTATTTTCTTTGCCCGCTCTTCCGGTGTATACGATTGGATATCGCGTCCTGATAAAAGTACTGTTCCTTCGGTCGGATCATACAGACGCGCCATGAGGGATGCAGTGGTAGTCTTTCCTCCTCCTGTGGGTCCGACTAGCGCATAGGTTTTGCCTTTCTCGAGCGTGAACGATGTATGACGCAGTACTTCAGACCCGTCAGCGTAGCGGAACGACACATTCTTGAATTCAAGCACCGAGGATCCGCTCTCATGCAATGAGGGCACTATATCCATATCTGTGTGAAGCGCAAGCACCTCCGAGATGCGATCAAGTGCGGCAAGCGCCTGCTGGAACGATGACCATACACTGGCAAGCTGCCGGAGCGGGAAATAGAAACTATTCACGTACAAGAGAAAACCTATAAGAAGTCCGACCGTGAAATTGCCTGTGGCTATCAGGTGTATACCCTCATAGAGTACAACGAGTTGCGCCAGGCCGTATGCAAGGGTATACAGCGGTGTGAAAACATTGTTCGCGATTCCGGCACTTACCGCGGCTTTATAATTCTTTTGGTTCGCATCATTAAACTTATCTCTGAAATAATCCAGCCGGTTGAATACCACGATAACCTTGAAGTTGCTGATGCTTTCCTGTATCTCGCCGCTCATTCCGCCAAGACTCTGGAGGCTCCGGAAATTCACCCGCTTTACCCAGGGAGAAATAAGCTGAGTTGCGATAAGTACCAAGAGTGCCGGAATAAGCGATGCTCCTCCGAGCTTCCAATTAAGCGAAACAAGAAACACTCCTGCACCAACGATCATGAAAAGATTGCCGATGAACTGCATCAGCGCCTGCGCAAAGAACTGATTGAGCTTATCAGTATCGTTATTGATGCGTGAAATAAGATCGCCGGATTTATTCTGATTGAAAAATGCCACCGGCAGCGACTGTAGTTTACTAAAGAGCGCGTTACGCAGATTGTAGAGCACTCGCCTTCCGATGCCGCCCATGGTGATGGTCTGCTTGTAACTTGCATACAGACCGACAAGATAGACCAGAAGTAGTACGAGCGCCCACATCAGGACTCCATGCATATCTTTGTTGCGCAGTGAGGTGTCTACCGCACGCGCGATAATTACCGGGGTGATGAGCGATGAGAGTGAATTCACCAGAATGCCGACGAGCGAGATGACGCCGTTTCTTCCTTCCCCGGCCATGAACGGGAGGAGGCGCTTCACGCCGCCGAGCGCGCCTGTTTTTTTATCTCCACCGCTGTTTGTGTTCAGTTTATAGTTCATAGTTTTCGGTACTTTGCTGTGAATCATAAATCTGCACGTACTCCGGGACTGACTCCATCAACGCTTTGTGCGTACCTACTCCGAGTACTTCGCCTTCAACCAAGAGTATCACTTGGTCATAATGTTCTATCGGGGCAATCTTTTGGGTCACCGAGATAAGCGTCAGGCCAGGGTAATTCTTCGTGACATTGGCCAAGATTTTTTTCTCGGTCGCATTGTCGACGCGTGCGGTAAAATCATCGAGGTACAGTATCTTCGGATCAAGTGCCAAGGCACGCGCGAGCATGATGCGCTGCTTCTGTCCGCCCGAGAGGCTGGTGCCACGCTCGGAGACGAGTGTATCAAGGCCTTCGGGAAGCTCGGCAATAAAATCAGAAAGTTCGGCGGTCGCTATCGCTTTCTCAATGCTCGCATCCTCCACTTCATTATTGAATGCGATATTCTCACGCAGTGAGAGGTTGAACATGATGCTGTCCTGAAATACTAGTCCGATCTGGCCGTGAAGTGTCTCTTTCTTGTACTCGGCGAGCGGATGACCGTCATAGCTAATGGAACCTTTCGTGGTCTTCACTAACCCGCACAGGGCATAGAGAAGCTGAGTCTTCCCCGCCGCGGTGGGGCCGATGAGAGCGGTCTTCTGGCCCTTGGCGATATTAAATGACACATCCTTGAGTGCTGCGCGCTCGCCGTAGAGGAGCGTGAGGTTTCTGACGCTGATGTCGCCGTGGATAACGCCAGTGCGTGTGCCACTCTCTTTCTGGTCGGGAGACGAGAGTACTTTCGTGATGCGCGCGAATGATGCCTGCGCCTGCGCAATAACATTGCTCATGAAACCGATAAGAATGATAGGAAAGACAAGTATTGCAAGGTAACTGTTGAACGCACTGAAGCCACCGAGCGTCATACTGCCGTTTATCACAAAGTGTCCGCCAAGTGAGAGAATGATGAGGGTCGCGAAATTGGTGGTAAACATGATGGCCGGAATGAGACTCGCGAACAAACGCAAAATGCTCATGCTTATCTCCTTCGCCTCTGAGTTGGCATCAATAAATTTCTGGTACTCATATTGGTGCGAGTTGAGGATACGGATCAGCGCGGCGCCCAAAATACTTTCATTGATCACCTTATTCAGCCAGTCGATGGCTTCCTGGACCTTGGTGAAAAGTTTGCGGACCTTGCGAAGTACCACGAAGAATACTCCGCCGATAATAGGCACGATGATGAGGACCGCGAGCGCGAGCCGCCAATCTATCATGATGAGCAGCACGCTTGCGCCGATGATGAGGAAGACAGACGAGATGAGTGACGCGATGGCTTGTGATACAAAATTCTTTATTGCGTCGATATCGGAAGTCATATTTGTCAGCAGTTTCGCCGGAGTCACTTCCTCGATGTAGGCATATTCTTTGAGTGAGAGTTTGCCGATGAATGTACTGCGCAGATCGCGAGCAACTTTCTCTGATACATAGGTCTGAACAATATTCTGCAGGTAGGAGAAGACGAAGACACCAATAGCAACCAGCAGGAATTGTACGGAGACAAGAGTCAGGTCAAAATTGCCCGCAGCAAAATTATCGATGGCGCGCGCGACTATTTTCGGCATCACCAGATTCAGTGCATTGCCGAGTATCGTGAAGATGACCAGAGCGAAAATCAGTCCTTTGTATGCACCTAGTATGCTGAAGAGTCCCTCCTCCCGCGGTTGTTTTACTGCGTCACCCGATTGCTTTCCCATACATATGGTATAGGCTAGCATGTTTTCCGCTATTTACACTCTGGCTGTTACTGTGGCTACAGAGCGTAGGCTTTTTCCAGGTCTGCAATGATGATTTTTTTCATCTGCATCATTGCCGCCTGCACACGTCCTGCCTTCACCCTGTCCGGATCACCCATCAGGCGGCCGAGCGCGGTCGGTACCACCTGCCATGACACCCCGTACTTATCCTTCAGCCAACCGCACTGCTCTGATTCTTTGACCGCAGAGAGTTTTTCCCAGTAGTGGTCAACCTCTTGCTGATCATCACAAGTAATGACAAATGATATCGCTTCATTGAATTTGCGGAACGGTCCGGCAGTCATGAGTGTGAACTCCTGACCCTTGAGCGAGATGCTCATAATCTCGACGGTGCCGGAAGGTGTCCCCTCCATCACTTGGGACGATGTGATCTTCGCATCCGGACCGAATACGTTGACATAGAATTCTGCCGCTTCTTTTGCTCCGGTTTCAAACCAGAGAAATGGTGCTATTTTTTGCATAGTATATATTAACGTTTTGTCTTTATAGTTTTGCCATTGCATCCGCGAATTCTTCGTCGGTTGCTTCTCTACCTTCAAGTTCGGCGAACGGATGGTGCTGCCAATAAATGAGCGACTTCATATTTTTGCGAGTCAACTTTTCTGCAAGCTTATTGTCTCCCTGTGTGACTTCATCAGCAAAAAAGATTACTCCGCCGTCGAATATCTCTTTCGGGCTTTTTAATTTACCGTCTTGTGCATCGAATTTGCATACCGGGCCGTCAGGAGTTTCAAGTCCGATATCATTTACGTGATTGCCGACGAACGGCATACCGCAGGTGATACATGATTTCATAGCCATAAAAATGAATCGTTGGTTATTGCTAGTCCTAACTAGCTCATGGGCAAACACTCCGCAACCTCGACATAGGCCTCAGGCATCGCGAGCATGGGACTATCAGTGAAAAACTTCGCCGCATCCTCAAGTGTCTCGGCTTCTACGACAGTGTAGCCGCAGATCTCATTTCGGACCTGTGTCATACCCTTACTGTTCACACGCATATTCGTTCCGGTCGGCGCTCCGCGGTCGACGGTCGAATCCTTTATCTTATCCATCCACTTCCCCCAGCTTTCCTTCTGAACTTTATCGAGTTCGGGCGTCATCGCTTTTCGCATAGCGTCAATCGCCGTGGGGGGCGCCATATAAATTCCAATGAATTTCTTCATGTTGTTTTTGTGAAAAATAATCTCTTTATTGTACACTATCGCGAGGTGAGGAAACGGTGAAGACTCACAAACCTCATGCTTGAGACTTCTGAGGTACGCGTGCTTGAACGAATCTCAGTATATTTGAGTCTTTGCCTCATATAGCGGTTGTATGCACAATGTGCAATGTACATGCGCGAAAGCAATTTCAGACTCTACTGACGTTGCGAATGAGGATAATGGCACAATGATCGGAGCTATTATTTTGCATTTGATTACCATAGCAAAACAGGTGCCGGTCCAAAATTTCAAGACCACACCTGTTTTTGCAGAACAAATTGATTATTACGCTTATGGTGCTGTGTTCGACGGCGGGCTGACTTGGCCGCTCGGAATGCTCACATTCACCACCGTAGGAGTAGGAGTCGTTTGCGATACAGGAGCTCCTCGGTGTATCCACCAGTACACACCGGCAGCAATGACAGCTAGCAGGACGAGTACAATCACCCAACTACCTGAGTCGGTAGTGACAACGGTCCGCTCGGTTTGAGGAGTCGGATTATTGATGATGGTAGACATAATGATAGTTTGATTATTTATTATTTGAAGGGATCCTCACCTCGAATGATGCGAAACAGCACTGCGATGACTGCGATCACGAGAAGGATATGAATAAAACCGCCAAGGGTATACGATGTGAGAAATCCAAGGAGCCATAAGATAGCGAGAACGACTGCGATAGTGTACAACATATAATATAATTATGTTAATGAGATAAATATCTATGAGCAGTATTACTCATGTAGTTAGTATAGCGCGACTTGAGTTGTCATATTACATTACAATCAAGAATCTTTCGTGTAGAGAGTTTACATAGGGCATACACCTGCAGACTTCGACGCAATTCTTCTGTTTGTATTATGCATTGCATCTAACACTACGGGCGTTGATACTATATATTATGGAATTTCTTTAAGATGTTTTGTTAAATAAATAATAATCTCAGTTTACGGTATATTTATTGCTGGTACCAGTCTATAGTGGCCTTTCTCCCTTAATAATACGTAACAGTATGACGATGACCGCTACTGCGAGAAGAAGGTGTATGAACCCACCTAGCGTGTAAGAGGTAACGATTCCGAACAACCAAAGAAGAACAAGAACAACGGCGATAGTGTAGAGCATGAATAAATATTATGTATTAAAGCCTCCATTATGAAGATATCAGAAACTCATGAAGTTTAGATGAAGATAACAGGGAGAGAATGAGATAAGTCCAAATAAATGATAACTTACATGCGATAGATATAATCTATGCCGCTCCTGCCTCGTATCACACTCGGTGACATTGTCTATCACGTCTTCAACCGTGACAACAGACGCCTTATGGTGATGAGGAGTGGGCAAGCCAGTTTGTGAAAATGTTAGACTATGAACATGATGGAAATGTTGACTTGTCCCCAGTTCCCCTTGTTATCGCGCTTATAAGTATTAACTACTTGTAATCATCTGTGTGCTTGTCATGAAGAAACCTGTGAAGAACCCAAAAAATAAAGGCACTACCGCCTGATTAGTATTTGTCAGGTAATTCTCTTAGACGCTTGCCATTATATGACCAGTAGGCTGCCCCTTGGTAAGAACCGCTTTCATTCAACTCTCCTTTCTGTTCATAAATGTGGGCAGTGAGTGGAGCCAACTTCCATATTTGTCCACCATATTCCACTTCCCGCTCACCAACAACTTTCGCCACAATTTCCTTATCGGCAATAAATACGATTTCATCGCCATCTTTAATACTTTTTTTATAAAAACTAAAGAGAGCGCCCTGCCTTCTGTTTTTTGCAACTTCTTCAAAGTCCTTATCTTTATCAACTTCCTTTGGAAAAGTAACCTTGCCTTCAAACGACAAGAACAACTGTTTTGCCAATTCGATGTCGAGTGCGAATAATTCGCTTTCGCCGATGCGCTGACGACTAAAAATCTCATGGAGCAAGCTTTCCTTTTCTTGATAATCATCAAGCTCAATTGCAAACGCGCGCTTCAAACCGACCACGTTGTAGTAGCCGTTCGCTTCTAAATTACGCATGCGCTCTTGATAATTCTCAGTGCCAGTTTGTCCGATTTTTATGAGTCCGGAAACTGCCGTTGTCATGATGTAAATAACTCCCTTTTTCATAATTTTCATTGTATCTCCCCTGTTGGAGATTTGTTAAGCATTCATCTCAAATGCTCGGGACACACATATGCCTCGAGCACTGCACGAGATTGCTGGGGGACAGGGAATCGAACCCCAATTAATGCCTTCAAAGGGCACTGTCCTACCGTTAGACGATCCCCCAATATTTGCAGCTAGTCCTGCAATGTTCGGCATCATAGCGTTTTTTAGAGCGAAAAACAATATATAATTAATGTATAATAAAGGGATATGGATAAAGACCTTGCTACCAAAGTTGCCATCTCGGGCGGTGGACCTGCGGGTATTATGCTTGGATACTTACTCGCGCGTTCGGGCATCGACGTTACCGTGCTTGAGAAGTGGCCTGATTTTTTTCGTGACTTTCGCGGGGACACGATTCATCCGTCGACCATGGAGAATTTGTATGAATTAGGAATTCTAGATAAATTCCTCGCCCTCAAGCATGCAAAGACCCGCCAAATGGAGGCGAGCATCAGTGGGGAAAAAATGATTGTTGCTGATTTCTCACGTCTTAAACTCAGAGAGCCGTATATAGCATTCATTCCACAATGGGATTTCCTGAATTTCATATCAGGCGAAGCGAAGCGATTTCCTTCTTTTCACCTCCTGATGGCAACTGAGGCGACCGACCTCATTATTGAACACGACAAAATTGTCGGCATAAAGGCCAAGGATACTACGAGTACGTTTGATATCCGCGCAGACCTCGTCATTGCGGCTGATGGTAGACATTCGACCGTGAGACCCTTGAGCGGTCTTACAAGTGAAGACCTCGGCGCACCCATGGATGTGCTCTGGTTTAGTATTTCACGGACAGAAACAGACGGTGACAAATCTCTCGGAAGAATTGACCGTGGACTGATGATGCCGATGATTAACCGCACCGAATACTGGCAGTGCGGATTTGTGATAGCGAAGGGAGAATTTCCGCATATCAAAGCACGTGGGATAGCAGCGTTGCAGCAAAATATTCTTCACCTCGCACCATTCCTCGGCGAGCGAGTAAAAGAAGTCGCTAGCTGGGAGAAAGTGAAAATGCTGTCGGTTTCAGTCGAGCATCTCTTCGAATGGCAACGCGACGGATTTCTTGCTATAGGCGACGCCGCACACACCATGAGCCCGGTCGGAGGCGTCGGCATCAACTTCGCTATACAAGATGCGGTGGCGACGGCGAACATATTGGTACCGGCATTTGCGCGCGGTGGCGTTACACTTCGAGACCTCAAGGAAGTGCAGAAGCGGCGCGAATTCCCGGCAAGACTTACTCAGCGCTTTCAGGTATTTGTTCAGAATCGCATCATGAAAAGTATTCTCACTGATACGGGAGACCGCACACCACTTAATATCGGATTTCCGCTCAATCTCCTCAAGTGGTTTCCCCTACTTAGTGCTATACCTGCCTATATCATCGGCATCGGCATTCGTCCAGAACACGTACGGACAAAAGAAATGTCGCCGACTCAAACGAGTAAGGTGAGCAGTCATTAGGCCTTTGTTTCTTCCTTCTCTCCGACGAGTCGTATAAGCGCGAGTTCAAGCGGGAGTGATGGGATGCTTCCATAACCGAGTTCACTGTAGGCTTTCAAGAATTCTGAGAGCACATTTGAGTTGATGTGCTTATCTTTACTATTTGCCAGCGCCTTTATGAGTTCTAAGTCGTCTGGCGGAAATTCATCTTTGAGGTCGGCCTCGGAACCGGGTTCATAGCGAAGCAGTAAGACTGCGCGCAGTTTCATAAGCAGCATATTGAGGTAGACCTTCATATCGATATGGTCGCGGTCTGCTTCGCGCACCGCCTTGAGTCCGTCTGCCGGGTCCCCCGCATCTATTGCGCGCACAACGCGATTCACCAGGTCATGGGTCGGAGCTCCGACCACACGTGCCACCAGATCGACATCAAGAGTATCTCCCTTTCCTGCTATCAACACTTTCTCTAAGACCGAAAGCGTATCGCGGTACGAACCGTCGCCGAACATCGCGACTATTTCTGCTGACGGAGGGTCGAGTTTCACTTTTTCCTTCTTTGCGACGTCGATGGCAAATTCCTTTAGCTCCATGAGTTGCGGTTGTCGAAACACAAAACTTTGGCAGCGGGAGATAATCGTTTCAGGCACTTTCTCACGATCAGTGGTAGCGAGGATGAACACTACGTGCTTGGGAGGCTCTTCGAGGGTCTTGAGAAGCGCATTGAACGCCTCTTTCGTAAGCATGTGCACCTCATCGATGATATAGACCTTATACTCGGATTCGAAGGGCATAGTCGCAACTCCTTCACGCAATTCACGAATATCGTCAATGCCTCTATTTGAAGCGCCGTCGAGCTCGTAGAGGTCCGAGGGCTTGGTGCCAATTTCAGCCGCAAATATACGCGCAATAGTGGTCTTACCTGTCCCCCTACCGCCTGAGAATAAGTAGGCATGCGAGATATTCTCGTCTTTGACCGAGCGCATCAAAACCCCGACAATCTCGTCTTGTCCGCGTACATCGGCAAACGATTCCGGGCGGTATCTGCGATAAAGTGCGAGTTCTGACATAAATTAGTAGATAGTAGGTAGCAGGTAGTAAGTAGGCAAATGCAGATACATATACATGGAGTATAGCAAATTTTACTCTGAACAAAAAACCGCTATTGTTAAGCGGTTTTTTGGACATCAGAGTCGACATCACAAACGTGTTTGCCGTTGTGCGGCTCGCAGAGTTCGTGAAGCGCGGCATTCTCGTCGATTGTATCTTTGTGACAGCAGTCTTCCTTTGACTTACCGCACGGACATTTACCAAACTTATCGATAGACACGGTCTCGGTAGGAGTTGCACATGCGGCGTCTTGGCCCGCAGCTCGCGCACACGCACACGCACCTTTGCAACCTGCGAATTCCTCTGTGTTACTACTTGTTCTTGCTCCGTCTTTTGTCTTTGTTTTTAGAGTTGTCATAGTAGACACAAACTAACACAGAAGTGAGTAGCTGGCTATGCCTTCTTTTTCTTCGCAGGCTTTTTTACTGCCTTCGCAACTGCTTTTTTTGTAGTCGTTACTGCATTCTTTGCTGCGCCTTTCACTCCTTTGGTTCCGCTCTTTGCAACACGAGTCAATTCTGCGCTGATATGCTTCCAGTTTGCCTTCAGCTCCTTCGCTGCACCTTGAAGATCAGCCTTATCGATTGACTTCACTTTCTCATATGCGCGAGTGGATTCGTCAACAATCGTACGAATAGCCTTCTCGTCAAGCTTCTTCAATTTCTTTGCCTTCTGCAGCACTTCTGAGTGAAGTTTGCGCGACCACCCGGCTGCCTTTGCGCGATGTTTTGCCGCTTCCTTGCTGCCAAAGAAAAAATATCCAGCACCTGCGGCAGCTGCCGCCGCGAGTCCGAGTCCTACTCCAACCGCAACCTTCTTACCTGTCACTTTCTTACTTGTGTTCTCCATATAAAATCATTAGTTCTAATAAGCACAATCAAAACACTTTTCTCACTCTTCGGGCTGTGCACTTTTCTTTTTGCTGACAATCTTCCTCTCCTTCATCCCGAGGAAAAAATCCATCAGGTGTTGCACACGCATACCCTCATCGCGCACTTTCGCGCGCAAGACAGCGACATCACCGCGCACACTGTCGCTTTCGTCGGCGACATTCTTTACCACACGATTTACGCTACGCAATATCTGTATCCCATAATACAGAGCAATGAGGAGCATAAGTCCCGCGAAGAACACGACGACTGTCGTGACCGCAAAGAAAATATCCATTTTCAAAAAATCAGTCATGGATACCTATCAGTATAGAGTATTGAGTATTGAGTATCAAGTATGAACACAACATCCACATGCAGCTCTTCATTATCTTGTGCGAGTACTTTGCAAAAAATCATTTACATATGCCTCTATCTCTTCCACACTACCTGATTCCATCAGCTTGACGCGCAGTTCTTTTGCGCCGTCGAAGTTGTTCACGTATGCTTTGTAATGCTTCTTCATCACTGCAAAACTTTTTACGTCGCCCAAGAGTTCCATAAATAGTTTTGTGTGTTCGAGCATGACACGGAAGCGTTCGGGGAGCGGAATGTCTTCTACCTTCATGTTGGGATTAAATCGCCAGGGGTTTCCGAAGATGGCGCGGCCGAGCATCACACCGTCTGCGCCTGTCTCGGCAGCCTTTTGCTTGGCATCCTCGAGGTCTTTCACGTCGCCATTGCCGATAATCAGCGTTCCGGTGCCTTTTGCCATTTCTACTGCTGTCTTCACTAATTCCCACTGCGCCGGGACGTCCGACATTTCTTTTCTAGTGCGCGCATGAACGGTGATAGCGGCAGGATGTGCCGAAAGCAGAATAGGAAGCCAGGTATCGAGCTCTATCTTGTTGTAGCCGACCCGAGTCTTCACTGAGACAGGGAGACGCTTACCGTTCTTCTTTTTATTATTCTTGGCCCCTTCCTGTGTCGCACGAATGACATCAAGCGCGAGCTCGGGGGTCTTGATCATCGCCGCTCCCCCTCCCTGCTTCTCGACATTCCTATCCGGGCAACCCATGTTGATGTCGATGCCGTCGAAACCAAGGTCGGCTACCAACTGTGCAACTTTGTAAAAATTATCGGGTTTTGAGCCAAATATCTGCGCGACAATGGGGCGTTCCGCTTCGGTATAGATGAAGTCCTTGAGTAGTATGTCGCGCCCAGGTGAGAGCAATCCGTCCACTGCGACGAATTCGGTCCACATGACATCTGGCTTGCCGTGCTTGGCTATGAGTCTCCTGAATGCCGCATCGGTCACATCTGCCATCGGCGCAAGTGCAAAAAATGGCTTCTGAAGTTTGTCCCAAAAACCGTTATTCATTTTTGCGGATAAGTCGTTTGACATGATTCGACTAGAATATTATAGTTTGCCCTAGGTTACAAGACCTGTTCTGTATTTAATTTACCCCCAAATTTTACCCCCCAAGGAGGCATCATGGATGCAAGCAAACTTACTGTAGGTCGTGAGTTCTCATTTGTCGTGGAAGTATCTAAGGCGATGGTCGAAGCCTTTGCGCAGGCGACAGGCGACCACAATCCTATCCACTTCGATATTACAGCGGCCAAGTGCGCTGGGTTCGCAACCGTAATAGCTCACGGAGATCT
Source organism: bacterium (assembly GCA_043743715.1). Taxonomy (GTDB): domain Bacteria; phylum Patescibacteriota; class Minisyncoccia; order Phycocordibacterales; family UBA6899; genus MHLP01. The sequence goes on along the minus strand of JAYTWK010000039.1, from coordinate 460 downwards.
GATTGCGCCACTAGCCAACCAACTCATCGTCAAGGAGTTTCCCGGCATTGTGCTTCTCGAGCGAACGGTCTCGTTCAGGCGCGCAGTCCCCGTCGGAAGCTGCATACGCATCGAAGCGATCCTCGCCGCCCTCGAATCGTCGCAACGTGGTGAGAACATCCACAACACGATGACGTTCGTAATACGCTATCTCACTCCCGTCGGCAAGCTGTGCATCAGTTCACAAGTGAAAGCACTACTCATCACCCAAGAGACGCTCATCGAAGCAGAACTTTCGGCATAATATACAAAAATCGTGGCTTTTTTAGGCCACTTTTTTCTTCTTCGGAGCAATCGTCGAAGCAAGGAAAATTGCACACAGTACTTTTCGCAGTAATGCATCAGAGATGCCACGATGGACACGCACAATATCGCGAATATGTCCAAAGTGACCCTCAAGTGAGTTTGAGGTTTGGGGAAG
>JAYTWK010000038.1:0-8533 GCA_043743715.1 bacterium | reverse complement strand
TGATTGAAGCGGGGAGGCCGTGTCCAGTGCTTACTGCAGAGAGCGCTGATTTTCGTACGCTGCGGATGCATGGAGTTCCCGCAGAACTTATCACCGAAGGCAAACTTGCAGAGATATTGGCTATCATTGCGCCGCAAGTTGATGAGTACGCACACATTCGTGAACCTAAGGCAGAAGGAACACCAATCGAGCAACTCGTACAATCCTATGTAAATCTGGGAAAAGAATATCAGGAACTTCAGTTCAGAACCTACGCGCAGTTCAAGGACGTACCAGAAATTCAAAGTGCAACAATCGATAAAGTGCATGCGCTGATTGCAAGCGGCGATACAAAATCGCTGAGTAATCTGCCAGAGTGGGTTGATGCACTGATGAGTGGTGATACTGCATACACAGAATACTTCAAGAATTTACCAAAAATATCTGAAACTCCTTCCGACGCCCCAGCCGTTTCTGTCCCCGAGGCAGTTGCATCCTTAGATGTGACGGAAAAAGATAAAGCAGACACTGCCACCATCACGGATGAGCAAAACGCGATGTTGAGTGACAGTTCACTCACTAACGTCCAGAGAACATACCTGACAAATCGACATGAGATTATTGACGGACTGCGCAAGGCGCAGATGTCGGGAAACCAGGAACTCATCATAGAGTTCGAAGGTGAACTTGAGCGCATGAATGCCTGGTACAATGCAGCCGCAGCTCTTGGGGGAGAAGAGAAAGTTGAAACTGCCCCTCTCGCTCCAAACACCATTGAGGCTATCCTGCCCGTCAGCGATGCATACTGGTCTGCATTTGAAAAAAACCTCAGTCCTTCCATCAAAAAAATTATTGAGGAAATGACCAAGGGAATGAGTCTTGAGCCGATGACACCCCGCACCCGCGCCGAGGGTGTGTTTGATGCAAACGCTGTGCCGCTTACTGAACGCGCGAAAATAGACTTGGAGGTACCCGTCCCCACTGACAGATTGAGCGAGACGCCCGACATTAGTCTCAGTTTTGACGGCAAGATAGACTTTGACCCTACGCTTCCTTCCGGCGAATCGGTTCCGACGAAGCCGATCGAGCGCAGTATCTCAAGTCGTTTTGAAAAGAGCTTCAGGGGGATTACGGCAGGAGACCTTGAGCTCATCCCCGGCTTCGCAAACCTCAGAGAAGGTCGACAGCTTTTGGTGCTTAAGAACCTTCAGTCGATGGTATTTGATAAAGTAAAGAATGACGCGCGCGACACACAAGCCGAGGAGTGGAAGAATACAGGACTGTTAATGAAAACACTTCAGCAGATTTGGCACTTAGGAACCAAGCCTGAGAAGCGGGTTGCGGAACTTGAAAAAGAACTGGCAAAGAAACAGCGCGTGGGAAGCGGTCCCGATGGCAGACGTTTCCTTGCTGAGAATCTCATTTCACTCACCGACTTGGTCAAGGTCGCAGCCAGCGGCCCCGAGGTCGAGGCTATGCCTGATGGGAATATTAAAATCAACTATGCTTCAAAAGAAGCTACTTTCGGAGTAGTGGGTGAGAAAACTCTTACCGGCGAGAACTTGCTTGCGCTTGAGCGATACAATAGTGCAGCTGACGAATTCGCGAAGTATCCTCACGAGTGGGGGTATGAAGCAGATGACTCACGGGTAGGATTCTTCGAGAAATTCAGCCCAGAGAGGAAAAAGTACAACAAGGCACGTGTTGAATACGATACAGCCCGTGAAGGTATGTTTGCTCTCTACCTCGCGCAGGCAACAGAGCGCGCAAAGCAGAGTGGTGACCAGCATCCAGACCGTACTGCGGCGCTACAAATGAATAAAATCGATGAACAAGTCGAGTTGAATCAGCTATTCAATACCCATCCTGATGCAGAGAAAGCACTTCTTGAAATCGAAGACCAGTCAGTGATGAAAGTCGCCATGAAAGAATTTTGGAAAACAAAAGGAACGTTTATTGCTTATGGTGCCGTAGCGCGAGCGGCAGCCGTCGCAGTCTCCGGCGGCATCGCACTTCCGGCAATCTTTGCGATTGGTGCGGGTGTAGGCGTGGGGATAGGCAGAGAACAGGCGAAGAGACTTATAAAGCAGCGCCGTATCGATGGTCGCATGAGCCAGCAAGATCTGCGTGAAATAGTAGAGTATCCGGTGTTTGAAAAAGAAGACAACAAAACAGGAAAAGTGAAAATTGATGAACAGACCGGCGAACGCAAAATATTGCGATACGAAAGGCGCCCGCTAAAAGAGTATACGGATGCGACATTCTTCATTGACCGCATTGAACGACTTACCAACAAGCTTGAACAGGTGACTGTACCTGCAGAACGCGAACTTCTGGAGAAGAAGATTGTGCAGACGGTGACTTTGATGAAGGAGAAAAAAGCTCGCGGCATGATCAACTTCGGGGGATCTTCACTTGAGAAAAGTGATGAGCGTAAGGGTGCCACTTCGCTCAATCGACTCGATTTTACTAAGGCAATAGCAAGAGGTGAGTTCAATACGACTATCGACCGCCGTGAGATTGAAAACATGATTCATGACGCCGCGGCACATCATCAAGGAAGAATCGAAGAGGTACGCGGGGGAGAGGTATGGCGTGCTGCAGGTCGGTCATCGCTTATCCGTGGCGTAGGCGCACTCGGTGCCGGCTATCTTGCACAGGAGTTTGTGAATCCGCACCTGAAAAATTGGTTCGGTATGGACAATCGGGCGGACGTTCTCCATCATTCTGCTCGCCCCGCTACTGTGGTAGGTGCGGCAAGCACAGCGGCTCCCTCCGTCGCAGCTCATGCAGCAAGCGCCCCCACGCCTCCTCATCCGGCATCCGGGCCGTCACTTCATTCGCGTATGGCCCCGGTAGTGCCACCTCCCGATGCTGCGTTCCCGCCGACTCCCATAGTACCTGCTCTGTCTCCTGAAGTAGTTGCTCCAGTAGTGCCTCCTCCCGATCCACCTATCGAAGTTCCTATTGCACCGGAGAAACCCGCTATTGAATTTTTCCAGCGCGATTGGGATCATCCAGGACCTGATACTCCACCAAATGTTTCGGAAGGTTCGTATCAAAAATTTAAATTTCCTGACAATGCTCCTCCGCCACCTCCCGCAGTAGAGCCACCTGCTCCTACTGTGATACCTCCATCAGGGAGCGTATTTGAAGAAAAGACTATCTAGGTGTACGTCGTTTGAGCAAAACCCGCACGTTTGCATAGTGCGGGTTTTTTGCTAGTATGGGACACATTACGCATTAATCTATCGTTTACATGAACGCGCACCCCAAGAAAGAACGCACATTTGTTATATTAAAGCCCGACGCTATTCAGCGCTCCTTAATGGGAGAAATTCTCGGCCGCTTTGAGCGCATCGGACTTAAGATAGTGGGGGTGAAATTCACTCTTGCAGACGAAGCAAAGCTTTGGAAGCACTACAATAAGGACGAGGAGTGGTACCTTAAGAAGGGAACAAAGATAGTGGAAGATAAGAAGGCCGCAGGACAAAAGATTGAAAAAGAGGCGATCGAATACGGCAAGGACATCATCGGCTCTCTGGTCAAGTATATGACCGCAGGACCGGTCCTGATGATAGCCATCGAAGGTAATCAGGCGGTGGCTGTTGTGAAGAAGCTTGTTGGTAGTACTGAACCAGCCACCTCTGATGTGGGAACCATCCGCGGAGACTATACCAGCGATTCGTATGCCATCTGTTCAATCGATGACCGTGCTGTCCGCAATCTCGCGCACTGCTCGGATAATACTGATGATGCAAAGCGCGAAGTCGAGCTGTGGTTCGAAAAGAACGAGCTAGTCGACTACCGACTACTGGTTGAGGAGATGCTCTATGACGTCAATCTCGACGGCATCCTTGAATAGGCATCTTTTTCGCTTTCCACTTCGTTAACTGCATAAAAATAGCCCGACGCAGTATCACTCATACAGCATCGGGCTATTCCTATTTGTTGCCTCGTGGTACATCGAAAAATTTTGCCTATTCCGCAATAATGAGTCAAGTCGTTACAGAAGACACCACGATGAGTACTTCCATTTTCTGAGACGGAGTACCATCAAGAAAATTTGGCCACTATGGATTCTCAAACATCACCTCAGTCCAGGACTTCGTATCTCATCCAAAAAGTGAACCTTATACCATCCCCAATAACTCTTCGGCAATAGGCTAAGGGCGCCTCTTGGCCTTGAAAGGGGTGCCCTTGGAGAAGCTCCCAGTTGGTTAATTGGGGATGGTATTACTGTGTCGATTTGAGTCGTCTCCTCGTAACGCATCGAAAAATCTTGCCTTATTGAACGATACTCGAGGTGGTGGGGATAAAGCTGTGGAAAACCTTCTCAAACTACAGCTTATATGCTGTTGGCAACATGTGGAGAGTGACGCTATAATGTGAGCGTATTCGGAAAAACCCTAAGTCTGGAACAGGGCTGACCGAATCACCACGACCTTTGGGTCACTGGTTGAGGTTGCCCACCTAATAAAATTAGGTTCCATCCGAATACAAGTATCTCGAAAAACACTCTAAGCGAAAGCGCGGAGTGTTTTTCATTTACACGCTGTTTTGCTACCATGAGCACACACGTATGAAGTCCCGACACCTTTCTGCTCTGCTTGCCACACTCATTCTATTCATCTGGGGAGTAAATACTTTTGCTGATCAGGTACATCTGTATTATCTTCTGTGGTGGTTTGATATTCCGATGCACATACTCGGCGGACTCTGGGTTGCGCTTACAAGTATGGTTATTTACTATCATACCGGATGGGTACACCGGCATGACCGTTCAACCTCATTCGTGGTCGCGGCCATGCTCACCGCGGCACTTACTATCGGCATTTTTTGGGAGGTATTCGAATACAGTGTCGAGCATTTTGTAAAACTCAATGATAATGGTGTATTTGATACGCTCAAGGATCTCCTCGACGACATGATAGGCGCGGTGATTGCCTCGGTCATCTTTATCAAGAAAGGGTATAATAAAAGCATATGATTCCATCAGAAGTTCGGTGCGAGTTCTTCTTTGTGAAGACTTGTGAAAACGGGCTCGCTTAGCGGCTTCATATTGAAATGAGTAGCTTTACGAAATTAACTTCAAACGGGATGAACAACGTAAAAGGAAAGGTAGGATTTTTTGGGGCGGTCGACGCGGTGACCGGTTCTAATTTTTTATTTGAATCGAACGGAAAACGCATCATGATTGACTGCGGGTTATTTCAAGGAGATAAATTCGCTGACGATAGAAATCGAGAGAAATTTGAATTTGATCCGGCATCAATAGATATTTTGGTGGTGACGCATGCGCATATCGACCACATCGGGCGCATTCCAAAATTAGTGAAGGAAGGATTTCGCGGCATTATCTACTCGACTCCGCCGACGATGGAACTCACCGGCATTATGCTCCTTGATACCACGCGCATCCTTCAGCATGAAGCGACATATGACGGCAGAGAGCCTATCTATGTCGAGAGCGATGTGCGCGAGACCATGAAGCACTGGAAAGCTATTGAATACTATACACCGCTCGATCTTGGAAGCGGCATTACTCTTGAACTCAAAGACTCAGGGCATATTCTCGGCTCCGCAATGATGTTTCTCACGGTGAACGGCACGACCATGGTCTTCACCGGTGATCTCGGGAACTCTCCGTCGCCCCTCTTGCGCGATACTGACTCGATCAAGGGTGCGACGTACCTCCTTATTGAATCGGTATATGGTGATCGCAATCATGAGAATCGTGATGAACGCAAAGAAGTGCTGCGCCAGATCATGCTCGATACTATAGCGAAAGGTGGCGTACTCATGATTCCCGCATTCTCAATAGAGCGCACACAGGAACTCTTGTTCGAGATGAACGACATGGTCGAGCATCACAATATTCCCGACGTGAAGATCTATGTCGACTCACCGCTCGCGATTAAGGCGACCGAAGTGTACCGCAAGAGCGACAAGTACTTCAATCAGAATACACAACACATCATTAAGTCAGGAGATGATGTGTTCAAATTCAAAAATCTTTCCATGACCGAAACGAAACAAGAGTCGATGGCAATCTGGGAAGCCAAGGGCCCGAAAATAATAATGGCGGGCTCAGGCATGGCAAATGGTGGCCGCATCGTGCATCATTTGAAGCACTATGCCTCGGACCCCAACAATGCGATTCTTCTTGTGGGCTATCAGGCAGCCGGCACTCCCGGGCGAAGAATTGCCGAAGGCGAGAAGGTGGTACGATTAAACGGCGATGATGTGCATATTAATGCAAAGGTCTCAACGCTACAGGGATATTCCGGACACAAGGACATGGATCACCTTGTTGAATTTGCCGCAGAAGGTAAGGAGACACTCAAGAAAGTATTCGTTGCTATCGGTGAGCCAAAGGCTGCGATGTTCCTCGCGCAGCGTTTGCGCGACTATGAGGGACTGGATGCGGTTGTGCCCACCCCAAACACTGAAGTTGAGCTTGATTTCTAATCGGGTAGCTTTTTGGGCACACTTCGAATTTGTCGCCCATGGTGGTCTTGTGAACGTACGATGAGTACGTCCCCAAAGACACACCATGGGCTGCCGCATCCGAATTGTATCCCAAAAATTCACCCTCAGGCCCTCATATTCTTGGTCAGATTTTTATGATTGAATATAGTTATGAGTGAAATAAAGATCGCGCCACAGTGGGAGGCACTGTTGAGAGAGGAATTTGAGAAACCGTATTTCAGTGCGCTGAGGAAGAAGGTGCGGACTGCGTACCTCAACACAAAAGTTTTTCCGAAACCTGGCTCCGTATTCCGTGCGCTCGACCTATGTATGCCTTCAGACATCAGGGTGATTATTCTCGGCCAAGACCCTTATCACACGCCGGGAGTTGCCGACGGGCTGGCATTCTCCTCTGTGCCCGGGAATCCAATCCCGCCGTCACTACAGAATATTTACAAAGAGGTAGAAGCAGAGTTCGGTTCTTCTTGTGTGAAGTCTCCCGACCTCACACACTGGGCAGAGCAGGGAGTGCTGCTCCTGAATGCGTCGCTGACGGTGGAATCTGGCATCGCAAATTCACACAGCGATATCGGCTGGCATGAATTCACTGACGCGGTCATGCGTATCATCAGCGAGACACAGGAGCACAATGTGTTCATGTTATGGGGTAACTATGCGCGCGCAAAGCGAAGCCTAATCAATCATGAGAAACATCTGGTCTTAGAGTCTGCACATCCGTCACCGCTTTCCGTATACAAGGGATTTTCAGGTAACGGACATTTCAAGCAGGCAAATACATATCTGACAGAAAGCGGAAGGGGGGAGATCAATTGGTGCTAAGAGTACCGGCAATCTTTCATCTGCTATACTTTGTCCATGACGACAGCTTCGCGCATGCGTGCCTTTCTTTTTCGCAACGAACGACACATTTCTCTTGTTGTGTGTATTATAGGCTTCATACTCGACTTGATTACACTACCGAGTATCGATCATCCCGTGACGCAGATTGTCTGTATTTCGTATTTTGGCATTGCCGCACTCCTGCTACTTTTTTTGCAGAAGATACCTGAGCAATACGCCCGTACGAATATCTTTATTACATTCGTCATTCAATTTGCCTACGGAGGACTGCTGAGTACAATCTTTGTCTACTATTTCCGTAGCTCATCCTTTTTTATCAGCTGGCCCTTGGTCATACTCCTCGGACTACTGCTTGCCGGGAATGAGATATGGCAAAAGCGCTTTGCTCAGCTCGATTTTCAGGTCACAATACTTTTTATTCTTTTTTTATTTTACGCGATATTTACCGTCCCGCTTGTGTTTGGTGAAATGAGTACAAGGATGTTCCTCATTTCCGTCGCTTTCACACTCACTATGCTTGGGGGGTATATCATTATCCTTTCAGGTATTGCAATCAAAGAGATACAGAAAAGTGCAGTCAAACTCCTTATTGCACTCTTTGGTAGCGCTGCGGTGTTTGTGGGGTGCTACTTCATGAACATCATCCCTCCCATTCCACTTGTCACCCGTACTGACGGTGTATATCACTCAATCACACGCGATAGTAACGGTGGATATGTTGGGGTTACCGAACCTCTCACCTGGCGAGAAAAGTACCTGCCATATTGGAATCCGGTTGTGTATCACCGCACTCAAAATGAGCCGGTCTACTTTTATAGTGCGATATATGCCCCGGCCGAACTGACTACGCCCATTACGCATTTTTGGCAGTACTTCGATGAGACGAAAGGGGAGTGGACTGATGGAGGGAAAATAGCATTTCCGATTAACGGAGGGAGAGCCGACGGGTACCGAGGGTATTCAGAAAAGGATGTTGCCGCAGCAGGCTTATGGAGAGTGACGATACAAACATCCGACGGTCGCGTATTAAGCAGAAAAAAATTCTCCATTATTGATACCGACCTGCCGCCCGAAAGTGGGACCGTGAAACTGAGATAAAGCAAAAGACCCAGAAGGGTCTTTTGGGCATATAGTACCAAATAGGTCTTTTTGACCCCTCAAACTGATAAAATACGTTGCTATTAAAAGCGCGCTTTCAATTTCAAACGTATGAATAGCAAAC
>JAYTWK010000037.1:0-5001 GCA_043743715.1 bacterium | reverse complement strand
AGCCCGGTTAAGGCCTTAATTGCACGTGGGTCGTTGGCAAGTTTGCTGATGTTCATTCATCAATTATCTCATTTTTCTTATTCGGGAGCAAGTCTATTGTACAGAGTGTCCTAATAGATTACGGAATTTAGGTGTTGTATATCGTAGCACTTTGTTGAAGGAACTTTGATGCGAAAAACTCTTGCGGTATGTGTAGTTGTGGCGCTCATCTCTCTAGGATGCGCCTCAATTTCGAAAGAAACGATGGGAAAAGTAACCGGTGGTGTCTTGACTGGCTTTCTTCTGAAAGATGTTGGCAAGGGCCGAGGTAACACCGCCATGGTAGTTGCCGGAGCGATAGTTGGCACGATCGTCGGCGGCGAAATCGGCAAGCAGATGGACGAGAATGACAGACATCGTCTTGCGCAAGCTACCAGCGTGGGGATGGGTGGACCGGTTGGTACGCCACATACGGAAACTTGGAAAGGGCAGTCTGGGACGTACTACCAGAGTCAAATCACCCCAACCGCTGAATTTAATCGAAATAACCGTGAGTGCCGGAACTTTACCACTGAAGTCGTCGCAAAAATGACCAACGGTAAAAGTGAAGTTGTACAAAAAGCGCTGTCGGCTTGTAAAGACATGAACGGCGTATGGCAGGAGGTACAGTCCTAGTAGTATTTCCAATAAGTTTGATGAGCCTGACGCTGACGCTATGTTGCGTCAGGCTTTTTTTATAGCCCCGTCAGGGCACGTGACCACCCGGGCGGGGCTATAAAAAAGCCGGGGTGAGTGCACCCCGGCTCTAACCGAAAAAATCTTATCGTGACGATACGTTCACTTCAATAAAAAAGGACGGATAAACTGGGGGTAAACTCCCTCGATGAATCCTTTGCCACTGAAAACGCCGTAATGACCGCGACCTTTGACAGAAATGGCTGTTTTGTCTTTTGCCTTGATAAGCGGCGTATGCTCCAAGAGCGCGTGGGTCTGCCCGCCGCCGACGATAGTATCTCCCTCTCCTTCAATCGTCAGCAATTTGACATCGCGGATATCGCGCAGTAACACACGTTCGCCGTTCACGTACCACTTATCTTTTGGAAGTAGCTGCCCAATGAAGGCTACATCCATGGTCTCTAAAAAATATTCTGCCGGCAGATCCATGACCGCAAAATACTCGCTATAAAAACGTTTATGTCCCATTGCACTCACGTGATTCCCCACCATGAGATGTTCGTGGTATTCGCTGAACGCCCTCGTATGTCTACCCCTATCTACAGCAAGAAATGCTTGGAGCTGGAAAGAACCCGGCAACACCTGCCTTCCTGCTCCGGCATATTTTCTTGGAACAGAGTGGATGACACGATTGGCGAACCACGCGAGATCATGACTTGATGCAAAGCTGTTCACCACAGTGTGATTCTGCCTGGTATCGATTGGGCCGGCGATCATCACTGACTTTTGCGGCAGTGCCCCTTTGTGTACTGACTGAAGCGCAAGCGCCGCTGCCACCGGAACGGTTGGCTGGCAAACTGCCACGACGTGAAATATCCCTTTCTCTGCCAGCAGATTGAAATATTTACGAATCAACTCAACGTAATCGGAGAGACTAAATGTCCCGGACGTCATCGGAATATCACGGACATTTTTCCAGTCGACAAGATACACATCGTACTCAGATACAAAGGCGGTGATCGTATCGCGAAGCATTGTCGACCAGTGCCCTGAAAGCGGAGCAACGATGAGGATATTACCGCAGGATTTACGCAAGCAACTAAACCGCCTCAGTTGGCAAAATGTATCATCGAGAAACACCACATCTGTTACCTTGAGTTCCCTTCCCTCGCACGAGACTGTGGGAATGCAGAATTCAGGCTTGGGATACACTGCATCTCCGAGATATGGCAGCGCGTCGTGCATGACAAATGACTGCAGAAGAGTGTTCCAACCCATGAGATCGAGCCATCCGGATGTTTTGAGCGCATTTACCACATCGCTCCATAACTCTGACATCGCGTAATAATCAAAGCATGGTTCAAATACTATTTGATCGCGTTTCATTCACTACCTCCAAACAAGATGTTAAAGATCGGGATGCCATTATCCTCACAGAGGATACCGTAGTAACCATAACAAGCAAGGATGTGCTTGACAAGCGCGCGTATGGCCAATAAAAACTGTTACCAACGAGTAGCACGGCCGAGTGCCGTGGTATACTCGCTTTATCATGGAACTCTGGCATGCGATAGTGCTCGGTATTGTCGAAGGAATCACCGAATTCCTTCCCGTCTCTTCTACCGGACACCTACTCTTGGTTTCTCATATCGCTCATATTCCAGAGAATGATTTCACTAAAAGTTTCGAGATAATAATCCAGCTTGGCGCCATTCTTGCAGTATTTGTACTTTACCCCAAGAAACTCCTCCTCGAGAAACCGGTATTCATGCGCGTCATTGCTGCCTTCATCCCAACCGGCATTCTTGGACTGTTGTTCTACAAGGCTATCAAACACTACCTCCTCGGCAACCTACTCGTGGTGGTCGGCTCACTCTTTGCCGGAGGCATCATCATTATTCTGTTTGAGCGTTACTATAAAAAATCGCACGAGAAAAACATAGAGGACCTCACGTACAAGGAAGCGGCGGTCATCGGCCTGGTGCAGTGCCTCTCGTTCGTCCCCGGAGTCTCACGCTCGGCGGCGACTATCTTCGGCGGTATGTGGAGTGGTCTCTCACGCACTCAAGCGGTCGAATTTTCATTCCTTCTTGCGGTACCTACAATGGCGGCGGCGACCGGACTCGACCTCCTTAAGAACTACAACATGATTCTTGCGTCGGGGAATGTACTCGTCCTGCTGGTCGGATTTGTCGTATCCTTCCTGGTCGCTCTCGCATCTATCAAGTTCCTCTTGCGCTTTGTTTCGAAAAATAATTTCACTGTTTTCGGCGTCTACCGCATCATCATCGCAGTTGTGTTTTTTGCAATGTTCTATTCCAATATGTAAGAAGCTCTCGGTATTTGCTATACTAACACCATGAAAGGCCAAGATTATACCTTCGGAATCATCGTCATACTCCTTATTGTGAGCGCAATAGCTCTCGCGAGTTACACTATTCTTACTTCGAACCAGATAGTGACTCCGTCGTACGTTACCTCGTTTGCAGACTGTGTAAGTAGCGGGCAGCCAATTGTCGCCGGAAGTCCGAGAACTTGTCGCAGCAAGAACGGCACCGCGTATATCGAGAAACTTGCGGTACCCAAACCTGCACCTCTTCCTTTACCCGAAACTCCTACCACGACCACGAAGATCGTACCTCCCAGAGAGGCAACAACCAGCGACATGATAAAAGTGACAAGCCCACTTCCGAAAGCGAAGATTTCAAGTCCGCTCTCGATCGAAGGAGTGGCGCGCGGCAATTGGTATTTTGAAGCATCGTTCCCCATCTCACTTGTCGATGCGAGCGGCACGGTGGTCGCAAGCGGCGTCGGCAAGGCAGAGGGCGACTGGATGACAACCGAGTACGTCCCCTTCACATCAACTCTCAGCTGGACCGCCGTCAAGGCAGGGAGTGGCATTCTTATCTTGAAGCGGGATAATCCTTCGGGACTCAAGGAGAATGATGCCAGTGTCTCTATCCCCGTCCGTTTCTAGAGTGCACTCTGTATGAACAATCTCAAGAAATCACTACAACGCATTTCGAAGTCTGATAAATTTTGGATACTTTTCTTGGGGCTCATTATCGGCGCCTTTCTTGGGGCGTCATTTCACAAAGAGACTGTGGTTGTACGTGAAGGTACCGCCAATACTCCCGCAGCACAAAGCTCGGTCAACCTGATGATCGACTACGGAGACGGCAGGGTGAAGACCTGGAATACTGTCTCGTGGAACGAAGCGATGAGCGTGCTCGACCTCATGCAGGAAGTCGGCAATGCAAAAGAGATAGCGATAACCGCGAAACCTGACACAAAAGGTGTCAGTACACTCGAATCCATCGACGACATTTCAAACGACCCAAAGCAAAATCTGCGCTGGCAATTCTGGGTAGACAACACCTATGAACCGCGCACTGCGGACAAGTACTATCTCAAACCAGGTGACATTGTACTGTGGAAATATGTGCGTGAGCAGGTGAAGTAAATCGAATATGCCCCGACGAAAGAGTAACAATGACGGTGGTCTGATCGATTTATTTTTTAAGATAACATCATATCTTCCGTGGTGGATTGATATTATCGGTGCAGTACTTTCATATGTAATATTTCATTTCTTATCTGGAAAACACGCACTAGCATCAATCAACCCCAGTAGTCCGAATACGATGATATCGAATGAACTTTCTGGAGTTGTCTACCTTTTTTCTCAGTATCTGTTCCCTATTATATTTACCATCGGTGCAATTCTATCAGCAGCAAAAAACTACCGCGGGGATGAGCTTCTCGGGAGTATGAATTCCCGAAATATTACTGAAAAACTTGCCGCGATGCACTGGAGTGATTTTGAAAAATTAATCGGGGCATGGTTTCGAAAAAATGGATTTTTAGTGACCGAGGCGGGCGGCGCTCATGCTGATGGAGGAGTAGATATTGAACTTCACAAAAACGGTGAACTTTATCTCGTACAGTGTAAACATTGGAGAGCGCATGCTGTTCCAGTGGAAACCATTAGGGAACTCTACGGAGTCATGACTTCGAGGGGTGCAGTTGGTGGCTACGTTGTTACTTCAGGATATTTCACACAACCCGCAAAAGATTTCATTGATGGCAGGTCAATTACACTCCTAGACGGGGAAGACCTAGCGAGAATGCTGAGTAAGGAAGAAATAGCATCTTCAGATACTGTGAGTAATTCTCCCTTCTGCCCCGTTTGTGGTAACAAAATGCTCCGCAGAAAGGCGAAACAAGGTGCAAATACACTCGTGTCCCGTTAAAAATCAAACAACGAAGCCACGGTTCCCGAACTCTTGACAGGATTCTGTAATTCGCCGAAAGAAAACAGCTCAACCAATGGACTTTTATCAAACA
>JAYTWK010000036.1:0-9288 GCA_043743715.1 bacterium | reverse complement strand
CAGCGGGATTGTGGAACTATCACTTGAGTTACCAGAGTTAAAAGCACACCTGTGTGTGTTTTTTGACGGGTGGGTCTTATTGGGGAGCGAGTCTATTGTTGAAAGAGCGAAAATTGTCAGACCATATACTACCCCAATACGTCAATCGGGGCAAGTAAAAAGTGAGTCTTTTAATGCCTTTATTAGAGCCATTATGCAGCTTTTTATACCTTAAAAGCTAATTAAAAGACTAGGGGGTGCCTGTCGAGCGGGTCGGTGAGACAGTATCGTATGCGCTCACGGTGTAGAGATTTTTCGGATCCCAAACCATCCAGGATGTGAGTCCGCTATCATAGACAGCTTTTTTTTGTGCCCGAACGTCCGCTTCGGTGTAATGATGGGTATTCGGTGCGCAGCAGTCGAAGTCCTCGATCCAAGGGCGTAGGCGGTCTGCATACTTTCCGGTCGGGACGAACTTCTCTTTATTGGTCGAGGTCGAGATTTGTCCTGTCGTAGTACTGACCGTTGTAATAATTGGTTTCCACCCGGATTCCATTTTCTCAAGTTCATGGGCACGCATAACCGCCTTACTCATTGAGAAGTGGATGATATCATAGGGCACCATATTGGGGTCCTTCCAGCCGTTATAGTATGGCGGGTAATGTGACGGATACACCATCGGCGCGACAAAGTCGAAGTTCAGCAGTGCATTCTCAAGCACCTGTCCGATGCCGAGGTCGTCAGTATTTGTCGTAGTCATACCGAAGATATCCGCACTAATAGGAATGCCCGCCTCATGCATCCCCTTTCCAAGATAGGTGTAGAAACGCTTCATCATCTCTGCTTTCGTAGTGGTGCCGGTGCGAGCGAATTTTGTATCGCTCATATCGCCGTCTGAGGGGTAGCGAATGTAGTCATAGTTCATCTCGTCAAATCCGAGCGCGTGGGATGTTTTGCCGAGATCGACCATGTACTGCCAATACTCGGTCGCCCCCGGATCGATGAATGAGATGCCCTTCTTGTCATGCCAGACTCCTCCCGTGGAGCGGCTTTGTACCGCTGCGTCAGGATGAGACTTCGGATAGGTATTGTCCTGCATGACTGTGACACGGCCGATGACGTAGATATGTTTTTCATGCAGCACCGTGAGAAATTCTTTGATGTCGGATATCGCGCAGCCGTTGGTATTAAGAATGAAATGCGGGTCGCCAGTATCGATAGAAAGTGTGCCGGAGAAATCCTTGATATCAATCACGACCGCATTCAGCTCAGAGGTCTCGAGCAGCTTGAGCATATGCGAGCGTAGCGTCTTGCCACTTGCGATGCAGCTGGTCATGTATGCCGCATACAGTGGTACGGGTGTCGCGAGATGTGTAACGAGAATCTCTTCTGAATGAATCGCCGTGGTACTCGAGAGAAGCGAGGTCGAACTCGCATGCGAGAGCGCTGTATGAGTACCGACGGAATCCGATGTAAACTCGACATCACTCAGGTCGCTGACCCAAATGAATAATAGCGAGCAGATTGCAATGACCAGAAGTAAAACAAAGAGGACGGTGAACGAGCGCCTGGCTCTCATATCACGGTTGCCTCCCATCTTCTCTACCTCCCTCTTTCATACTCGTGTGCTCAACCTGCTGCTTGCGAGACTTACGTTTTACAACGACACTTTTCTCTGTGGTCATGACAAGTTCATCGGTTACATGTTCCGGTATTGTATCAACTGTCACTTCTCGTTCGATGTACACAAGCGGGCGATCTTTTTCTGTATAGCGCTCAACATGTAGCGAGCGAGTGTCGTTTTGCATATGAAATACATCCTTTAGCGACGAAGAAACGGCGGCTCCCCGACGCGAAAAAAACACCATAAAAAATATGAGAAGTCCGGCAGTGGTCCAGACGAAACGATTCCACTCATAAGGAAATCCAAGATACGGCAGAAACGATACCAGAAGTCCAAGAATCATGAGAAGATTGCGAAGCATATACAGATTATAGCCCAGGAACAAGATATACGCACAGTGTGCATATCTTCTTTGTCTTGCAGCATCAGCCGTCTATATGATCAAATAGCGCAAAATCGATAATTCCTTCGAGCATGGATTTATTATATCCCTTCTACTACTACTACAAACTCTCCACGGATATGATCAGGGTGGTCGATAAAGTACTGCACGACATAGGAGAGTGTGCCGTGCACATTCTCTTCGAACATCTTGGTGATTTCGCGCGCGACCAGAATCTTGCGCTCTGGTTCTAAATGCTCGGCGAGCGAGGCGAGGGTCTTTTCCATACGATGCGGAGACTCGTAGAACACAATAGTGCGCTTTGAAAGTGCTATTTCTTTAAACAGTGTCTCTCTGCCCTTCTTGTGCGGAAGGAATCCAAGAAAGACGAATTCAGAGCTGGGAAAACCGGAGACCGACAGTGCCGAAAGTACTGCCGAAGGGCCAGGTACAGGAATTATCTCTATGTCAAGGCGACGCCTTGACATAAGCTCTTCGCGAACCCGTGCGACCAGCATGCATCCGGGGTCAGAAATGGTCGGGGTGCCTGCGTCTGAGACGAGCGCGAGATTCTTGCCTGATTCGAGCATTTCTAAGATCTTCTCTACCTTTGAGAGCTTCGACTGCGCATGATAGCTCATGGTCGGCTTGTCTATCTCGTACTTTGTAAGGAGATTCTTAGTCACGCGTGTGTCTTCACAAAGGATCAGGTCTACTTCTTTGAGTACCCGAATAGCCCGAAGCGTCATGTCTTCAAGGTTGCCGATTGGTGTTGCGACTATATATAGAGTGGGCATAGAAAAATGCTATCATATTCGCCCTCAAACCTCTACTTCATCACCTCTAAGCGAAGTGGCGGAAAGCCATTGAAGCTCACAGCACTGTAGCTCATGGTGTACGCTCCGGTAGTGAGGATGAGTAAGCGATCCCCTTCCTTGAGATCATCGGGCAGTTTGTATTTATAGTTTTCATAAAGAATATCCGCACTATCGCAGGTGGGGCCGGCAAGAATGACTTCACTTTTGCCGGTATGATCACCGTCATCGTATCTCCCCTCAACCAGGATCGGATACTTGATTGCTTCATCCAATGTCTCGATCAATCCGCCAAATTTTCCGATATCAATAAATACCCATCGAGTGTCGTCATTGTCAGACTTGCGTGAGATCATTACCACTTCACTCACGATCACTCCCGCGTCACCTGTCATCGATCTCCCTGGCTCGATTATAAGATCGAGGTGATTGGCGGGAAAATCCTCTTCAATATAGCGAATGATATTCTTGGCATACTCTGGCACTTCTTTTGTGGGTTTTAAGTAATGTGCCGGAAATCCTCCACCCAAGTTGATACAGCGCAATTGTATCCCATCAGCCTTCAGTGCATCAAACAGGTAGCGTACCAACGCGATCGCCGAATCCCATTGTCCGATATCACGCTGCTGACTGCCGACATGGAAAGCGATACCGTAGGGTTCCAGACCAAGTTCTTTCGCTTTCTTCATCAGCTTGTACACCATATCCGGATGAGCCCCAAACTTCTTCGAGAGCGGCCAGTCAGCCCCACTTCCGTCGAGGAGTAGACGCAAATTTACCATCGCACCTGGAGCATTCGCAGCGAGTTTCTCAAGATCTGAATATGAGTCTGAAGTGAACAGTCGTATTCCCTTTTGATAACCGTAAGCGATGTCAACTGCCTTTTTAATCGGGTTACCGTAACTTAGGCGCTGCGCGGGTATACCAAGCCGCAGGAGCTGATCAATCTCGTACACTGACGCAACATCAAAGTACGAACCTTCCTGGTACAACATCGTGAGCACTTCGTCGTTCGGACACGCTTTCATCGCAAAATACACCTTTGCCCGCGGCATTGATGTTGCTATTTCACGATACTTCATTCTGATCTTCTCGAGATTGAGAATTAAGAGCGGAGTACCTTTCCCTTTCGCAAACTGACAAATACGTTCGAGCTCTTCGTCTGAGAGCACTTCATGCGCACGTTTCGTGTTACCCACAAGCCATTTAAAATATGATGAATAGGAAATTAGTATATACCTCAAGCATCTGAGGTCAAGAGTGGATAACCAGAAAGGGCCAGCCTATGCGATGTATACACGAAGAACATGCTGACACAGAGAAGATTCCCGAGCAGATTGCGGCCAAAGAACGGAATCCCCGCGATGTACGGAGCGATGAGGCCGGAGGATAAGTGCGGGTACATGGTACCAAAGAAACATACCGCCGTATTAGTGCTGAAGAAGAAAAAGAGTGAGGCTGCTTCTTAGCGAGCAGAAGTACTTCTCTTGCCTTATTGTCATGTGTGCTTGTCTTGTGTGTTACCGCTTCACGAGTGGAAGATCCATGCATATCGTCGTTCCCTTTCCTAAAGCGGACGAGACGAGGGATATCTCCCCCGAGTGTCGGCGGGCTATCTGCTGTGCAGTAAAAAGTCCGATACCGGACTCGTTCGGAAAAAGCGACATCGCATTGTGCGCGCGATAGAAGCGCTCAAAGATATGGGGCATATCATTCGGGTGAATACCAATGCCGTTATCAGAAACGGTGATGCGCACCCTGGGGGCATCGATAGTGAGCGATACGCTGACCTTCCCGGCGGGACTATAGCGCACGGCATTCTCTATGAGATGCACAAGTGCGACTTTGATCAGCTCCGGATTGCCGTATATCGTACATTCCTTCTGCGCATCAAGTATAATATTCGCACCCGTCGCTTCGCATTCATCATGCAAACCGTCGATGACCTCTCTTAATGCAGCGACTACATCAAAATTTTTGCTTTCGGTACCCATGGCCCTTTGTCCTAGTTCGAATGTTTTCAGCATCTCGTTCACAGTTTTGTTCAGCTTGTCGACACGCAGGAGTGCCTGCGCAACAAGCGCATCTCGCAACTTCTGGTCTTTCGCTTCTGCATATGATGTCAGGGCATAACGTGCTCCGGTGAGCGGTGAACGCAGCTGATGCGAAATGACCGTCAGAAAATCGCTTTTCACCCTATCCGCCTCTGCAAGCTGGAAATATCTCTTGTTTGCCTCATCCCTTTCATACGTGTGCCGGAGCGTCTCTTTGACGATACGGGAAAGATAGAGTGCAATACAAAGATACAAGGCGGTTATCGACAGATGAGGAAGCCATGCAGCTGGATTGACCACTTCATTCGGATATAAAAGAATCATGGCAACATACAATATAGAGATGACGATTGCCGTGCGCGTAATACTTCGTGAGTCGAGCGCTTCAGCTGAAGCGAGTAATGAAAAGATGAGGAGGATGACAAATGGGCTGTATATACCGCCGGTAAGATGCACCACAAAAAAGAACGACCCCGTCCAGGCTATTTCGACGAGAAGATTATACTTTTTTTGTTCTTCCAGTTTCAGAAACCCGAAGATGGTCACCGAAACGATCAATGCTGGCAAAAGAGCATACAAGAGCATCATCCGGTCACTGGCGAATGCGATGTATTTGTCAGGTACAAGAAGTATCAGTACTATGAAAAGCACAAGTAGGAGCGGGCCGACCAAACGGATAAAATGTTCATATCCTGGCAAAAGTACCTTTATCCTATCCTTATCTGTGCGAAAGAATCCAAGCATCAGATTATCTTAACTTAAGAAGGCGCTCATTGAAAGCAGTCGGCTAAGCGCCCTAAGATACAACCGTAGGGTTGAGGATGGCCGATTCGCTCTGATATTTTTTCGTCGCGAACTCATACATACCAAAGAAGACACTGACATAGAGAAGATTGCCCAAAAGGTCATGTCCAAAAAACGGAAGTCCTGAAACATATGACGCGATGAGTCCTGCGCCGGTATGCGGATACATGGTGCCAAAGAAACAGACTGCGGCATTAGTGCTGAGGAAGAAAAAGAGTGAGGCTGCTATCGGGCGAGAGAGAAACACTAATGTCCCCTTCGTGTCTTTTGAGACGTATGCGGCAAGCCCAATAAGGAGCATCGCCCCGTACACCGTCGCCATAAATTTCCAACTATAAAAACCGATGACCATGTCCGAGATGAGCATTGAGACAAGCGGAATAGCAAGTGCCCAGCGTTTTCCGAGTGTGACGCCCGCGAAGATGGTTGCACCGATGACCGGCGTCATATTCCATGGATGCGGAATAATGCGGCCAATGACTGAAACCACGACAAGGGCGAGGGCGATAAAAAATTTGTTTTTGTATTGCATGTTGCGTGCACTAAATAATAATTCATATAACAAGTGAAGATCGGGCTATACCGTTGCGCAACAGCAGAGGAATTCCACCTCATTTCACTCACAAGCTACATCTGTAGTATAAGAAGTATATCATGACTTCTTTTTTGGGAGCCTAGACAGAAGTGCTATTCCTTGTGCGTTGACTCTTTAGCGCTTTCCCTCACACTCACTCTCGATTGCGCGTAAGTCCTTGCTCGACGCATACTCTGGTGTAGTATAAAGATAGGTTTTCACACACAGAAAGGGGTGCACAATGAACCGGCTATTGCTTTTGATCTTTTTTATGACCTGCTCGTTTCTGTCATCGCCAGCACATGGAGGTGACAATACCACTGAGTCCATCTATAGCAATGCGAGAGAGATGGTTACTTGGATCTGTCGGCAGTTTACATGCGATGCACAGAAAGTTGGCTTACCGAGAATACACTTTCTCAATGATGGGGATCTAGCAAGGAAGGCAGCTACCCTCCGCCCGACACCGCTATTTATTCCTGGGGAAGGAATTTATTTACCCGAGTTTTTTCCACTCACGGCATGGAACAATGCTAAACTACTACACGAGCTGGTCCACCATGCCCAGAAAGAGACAGGACGAAACCTGACTGGAACAGCTTGTGAACAGTTCGTGCAAGATGAAAATGAGGCCTATTATATTACCTCATTATCAACATATGCCCTTGTCACACTACGAGTCTTTCCGATACTTGCGTGCAATGTGAGCGGGCTTCCGGTTATGGTACGTCTCATGTCTGGCACAGCATCAAATTAAGTTCATGGGGGATCCATCCCCATGAATTTTTCTTTATCATAACTATCTTAACTGAGGTAGCCTTACATCTGACATATGCAAATCACCGAGACGCGAACTTGGGATTTTGTATCAATCATGTCGCATTTTAGGTCGCTCAAACTTGGGACCTTAAGTAGCATTCATGTCGCGACTAGTGTGCGCATGCCAAGACTCGAACTTGGGACCTCGTCATTATCAGTGACGCGCTCTAACCACCTGAGCTACACGCGCACACTAGCGACGACATGAATGATTCCTATTGACCTCGTCATTATAAGGAAAAACAGGAGTGCCCTCATCTGTTTTTCCGCTCCAACCATCAACTTTCTAGGCATTCATATTTCCGGAAGCGTAGCGGAAATATAGCAAAATACTCCCCTTTTCGCAAACCCTATACAGGGCAACGGTATTTTGGTAGTATCAAATTCGTTTGATTTTCTTTTTTAACATCCGACAATATGTCGGGCCAAGGAGACAGAGATGACCCCACAGCAATTTGCGCACTTTTGGCAAGCCGTGTTTGCCGGACAGAGCAACATGAACCCGATGTTTAAGTTCTGGCTTGATTTGTACACCGCTCCACTCCTCAACAAGCCGCGAGAAAAGGATGCGAGACGAGGTCGAGAGATTACAAAAATCTCGAAATAGCTTGCTCTAGCAGGCCGCCGCTAACCAAGTGGCATAAATATGGCCGAGCACGCATGCGTGCTCGGCCATTGTCTTGCTTCCTTTCTTAGTGATTTTTTTACTCATCGGCTGATTGCCGCTCCTACTTCTTCCGGTACGGGTCCGTCTAATTTACCCGGAGTTCATCGAATTTTCTCTCGGAAAATGCGAGCAGTTTGCGGTCGCACCGCCCTTGTAGCGCAGCACACATTCGCTCAAGCTAAGCTTCATCCATGAGTAGACATGAGGAGGGTCATCCCGATACCGTACCCAAGAACAGAAGTTCCGAAACGCAGTCGAGGAGGGCGAGAAGCTCAAAACGGTAATATTGCCATGGATTCTTTTCATCTTCGATCACACTTCAAAAATGCAATAAGTTTTTTAATCATAGATTGACAGGCCATACAAGTATGTAAATATGAGTATGGGCTATCCCGCCCACACCAACAAGGAGATTTTTTTGCTACAGCACAAAGCTCGGCCGCAAGAAAGAGGTGTTCATCACAAGAAACCATCGAAGAAGCGCCCTGGCGTCTTCAGGGCAATCAAGGAAAAACGAAGAGCTGCCGCACGCGCACCGAGCACAGCAAGACAGGCTTATACTGCCTGACCCACCAACCCTGCCCCCGCCCCAACCGGTGGGGCTTAATTATTTTATAATAAGCGCACACAAAAACACCGCACTACATAATAGAGCGGTGTTTTTCCTGAAAGCCGTCAGGCTACTTATCCTACATAGTGTTATTGAAAGAGATATGCAAGTCAAAATTCGATTCAGTCCGATACAAAAGAGAGTTCATGCTTTCTTTTGTCTCGTTCATTCCCCACTTAACGTATTGAGCTTATTCGGAAGGCTGTTCGCGATTTGTCAAATCTTCTTCCATTTCTCTGTGCGCTGCATCTATCTGGGATTCAGTCGGAATAAGTTTTCCATCTTCAACGATTGCTCCACCACGTATAAATGCATTTTCAACTATACCGCGCGAAAGTGATACTTGTCTTTCATATTCACTCATTTGCTGGTTAAATTGATCATAAAGTGCTGTTTGATTATCTTGCTTTTTAAAATTATTTACAGGATTATTTCTCCTTATCATGGACTCAAGAGTGTAAGATGCTGCGGCAAGTGGGGCAAAAAGTGCAGCGGTTATCGGCATAGAAAACAAGAGTGTTATAAGCCCGCCCGCTATACTTTCATTTGCTACCGTTACATATCCGGGGAGCCCCAGATTGATGACTGCGAAAGTGGCCATAAGCAGGAGAGCAATACTATTCGATACCTTGTATTTTATTTTTTCTAAATCTTTCTCCGACACTCCGAACGCATTCTCTAGCTCTGTGAGTGCTGCTTTCAAATCTTCTTGTTTTCCTGACATCTCACGAACAACAATCTCCTCTTCTGGTGTCAATATGCGCTCTTGATCTTCGGACATGCTCGCTTGGTCATTTTCTCTTTTCTGAAATATTTCTTCGTTTGGATTTTTTTCCATGAATTTTAATTTAGCTAATTATAATACCATCACTAATTAATCTTTTCCGAATCAGCTTCCAAGGTAAGATCTTTCAGAGCCAAGGACTTACCTTGAAAACTTACACAATCAGAAGTGGTTAC
>JAYTWK010000035.1:0-8408 GCA_043743715.1 bacterium | reverse complement strand
AGACACCGGAACAATGATCCTCGAATAGTATAGAGACCGGGAATTTCATTCCCCGCATTCCAACCTCTGCACTTTCAGTGCAGAGTGGTTGAGTTTTCTTAATACTGAATGCACAGTATATTTTACATGTGAAAAAACTTGTCTGCCGCTCTTTTGTCCGGAAGAAAAGTATGACGGAGGCACTGGCTAGCCAAGTTTCACAAAGACTATAAGCATCGACAATGGAATGCTTAAATTGAAAATCAAACTAAAAACAAGAAAACCCGCAGAAGCGGGTTTTTTTGTGTATGTTTGATGAACCCCGTTAGAAGTAGTACGCGTACTTCATATCGGTATGTTTTTCCAGTCCTCACTCCGTTATATTTGGAGTCACGTTTTTCAAAATATTGAAAGCGTACGCGACTTCTAACGGGGTGAACCGAGACTTATTTGACCGCGTCCTTGAGCGCCTTGGCAGCTCTAAACTTAGGAACACGCATCGCCGCCACCTTGATGGATTCGCCCGTGCGCGGATTGCGCGCGGTACGAGCAGCGCGAGTCTTGACCGAGAAGATGCCAAGTCCTGCGATAGAAACCTCATCGCCCTTCTTGAGGCCGGTGGTGATCGTTTCGATCATCGTTTCTACTGCTGACTCTGCGGCAACCTTCGTACCGCCAAGCTTCTCGTGAACTGCTTCGACAATTGACTGCTTGTTCATCGTTTTTTGATTAGCAGATGCTAATAATCTGGTTAGTCACTTTTTTGCTCGCGCAAAGCCGCGAATAACTCTGCATGCAGAGGTATAAACCTCTAAAATCATTATATAGGAAGCCACTTTTCACGCAATCAAGAGATTATTTTGTGGTGGATAATGAAAAAACTGTCAAAAATTGACAGTTTTTTCTTGTTATATTCCAATTTCTAAGCACTAGCGGGCATACTCGATACAACGAGTCTCACGAATGACTGTGATCTTTATCTCGCCTGGGTATTTAAGTTCTTGCTCTACCTGAATTGCGATCTCACGTGCCAATGCCTGTGCTTCGATATCGTTCATTGCAGTGGGTGTGACAAAGATACGTACCTCACGGCCGGCGGCGAGAGCATATGCCTTCTCTACTCCGGGCTTATTTGTGGCTATTTTTTCGAGATCTTGAAGTTTCTTGATATAGTTCTCGACTGATTCTCGGCGTGCTCCCGGTCTGCCGCCTGAAATAGCATCGGCAGTCTGGACGATGATTGATTCAATCGTTTCATAAGGATATTCCTCATGATGGGACTGCATTGCCTTGATGATGCGCTCATCGGTACCGAACTTCTGTAAAATCTTACGACCGATTTCGACATGTGTGCCTTGTACTTCGTGATCGAGTGCCTTGCCGATATCATGAAGTAAGGCTCCGGCTTTAGCAATTTGAACGTCTGCTCCTAATTCCTCGGCGAGCATACCTGAGATGTGTGCCATTTCCGTCGAGTGCTGAAGCACATTCTGTCCGAAACTCGTTCGGAAGTAGAGACGACCCAGAATAGAGATGATGCGCGGGTCGAGATTGAATACTCCGCATTCATAGACCGCCTGCTCACCCTTCTCCTTGATAATCTTGTTGATATCATCTTTAGCCTTTTCACACATTTCCTCTATCTTTGACGGCTGAATCCTGCCGTCGAGAATAAGGTTCTCCAGTGCAACACGCGCAATTTGTCTTCGGACTGGGTCGAATGCGGAAATAATGATTGTTCCGGGGGTATCATCAACAATAAGCTCAACTCCTGCCGCACGCTCGAATGTTCTGATATTACGCCCCTCTTTGCCGATGATCTTGCCCTTGATCTCGTCATTTGGGATGTTGACCGAAGTGGTCATGATGTCACCTGCCGTCGAGGCAGCCAAGCGCTGAATAGACGTTGAAAGAATATCTTTTGCACGTCTATCGAGTCGTTCGACACCCTCACGCTCCAGCTTCTGGAGTCGTACGCGGAAATCTTCCTCGAATCGATCTTCAATTTTCTTAATAAGGCTATTCTTGGCCTCATCTTCGGTCAGGTGCGCAACGCGCTCAAGTTCCTTTTCAATGTCGAGTCTGCGATCTTCGATTTCTCCTTTGATTACTTTCACTTCTTCGGCCTTTGCCCTGAATGATTCGATCTCCTTTTCAATGTCGCCCTGTCGCTTGTCGAGGTTCTCTTCTTTCTTGACCAAGCGTTCTTCAACTTTTTTCCACTCTCGGTCCTTCTCTTTTTCGATATGACGAATTTCTTCTGTTTGCTTCTCTGCCTTCTTTTCAGATTCCTGTATAATCTTCTGTGCATCCTCCTTTGCGGAGAGCATCATTTGTTTGACCTCTATTTCTATAGAGCCTCTCTTACCCATCGTGAGTGCCCAGCGAATAACGTATCCTGCAATAAGTCCAAAGATACCACTGCCGACACCGATGGCGATGACCATGGTGAATTCCATCATATATATAGGGGAAAAACGCTTACCCGAAGAAAGCTTGGTTTGTGTATGTACGGCGGTGAAACTAGTGCCGCCATAGGCGCTAGTTATTGCTACAAAAGTGTGTGTGAAAAAACGAAATACTTCGGTTCGGGAATCACTGATCGCAAGGTCGCGTGGCTACACATACAAGATATTCAGGCAGGAAATTCTCAATTTACTTTGATAAATAACGATTTCTTAGATTACCGGTTTTGGGATCATTCATCAGTACTCCGGCAAGTTCACTGTAGCAGATACTAAAGTCGGTGTCTAATGAAGCAAAAAAACAGCCGATAGACGACAGTTTTTTGGTTTATGCATTTTTGGCGACTAGCGATTCTTTGGCTTCATAACTTCGTCAACCAGGCCGTATTTCTTGGCTTCGTCAGCGGTCATGTAATTGTCGCGATCGGAGTCTTTTTCTACCTGCTCAGTAGATTTACCGGTGTTCTTGGCAAGGATCTTATTGAGATTATCTTTGGTTCGTAGGATGTGCTTTGCGGTAATGGCGATATCCGATGCCTGACCTTCTGCCCCGCCCATTACCTGATGGATCATCACTTCCGCATTCGGAAGTACGAAGCGTTTTCCTTTGGTGCCTGATGAAAGCAGTACTGCTGCTGCCGATGCAGCCATGCCAATACAAATAGTAGAAACATCCGGCTTAATGTGATTCATTGTGTCATAGATGGCCATTGCTGCAGAGACCGATCCGCCGGGCGAGTGAATATAGAGCTTGATATCTTTCTTCGGGTCTTCTGATTCAAGGAAAAGTAATTGTGCAATGACGATATTTGCGACATCATCATCAATAGCTCCACTTAAGAATACGATGCGCTCTTTGAGGAGGCGCGAGTAGATATCATAGGCACGTTCACCCATTGAACTCTTCTCGATAACAGTTGGGATAAGAAAACTCATGATTGTGAGATTAACAGCCTATAATTTTGTGAGTGTAACAGACTCGGCACTCTTTGACAATTTTCTACGCAGCTCTCGTTATGAGCCT
The DNA here is from genome assembly GCA_043743715.1 of bacterium. Lineage (GTDB taxonomy): Bacteria > Patescibacteriota > Minisyncoccia > Phycocordibacterales > UBA6899 > MHLP01. The sequence goes on along the minus strand of JAYTWK010000035.1, from coordinate 4,940 downwards.
TGTGACTCGAGGAATTGGAATACCTTTTCGTTTGTCAGAAGCATTTCAATATAGCTGTAGATGCGATCCTCAGAAGCATCGGGGTATTGCGAGCGCAGTGCAGCCGCTTCACGCTCCATCATTTCCTTGTCTGGAGTGATGCTTTCGACTTCAGCTATCTTTGAGGTGATGAGTTGAGTCTTTGCCCGTTTCTCGGCGTCGGGAAGCCATTCTTTCTCCATCTCCTCCTGTGATTTTCCGACAGCTTTCATATAAGCATCAAAGGTCATACCCATACGCTCAATCTCATGAGCGAATTCATCTTGCATGCGGTGAAGTTCCTGTTCGACGATGATCTCCGGAAGTTCTATCTTGCTATCAATAACCAGCGCTTCCATAATCGCAACGCGCTTCTTGTCGCGTGCTTCGCGTTCCTTCTCTTTGCCGATATTTAGTCGCAGTTCATCAGTGAACGCTTTTACCGTATCAAACGTACCGAGTGTTTTGATAAACTCATCATCAAGTGCGGGGAGTCCAGCTTTTTCATCGAAATCGAGCCCGGCATTTTTTGCAATTCCTTGCGCGCGCATCTTTCTGATTTGGGTTAGTGTGTTTTCTACCTCTTGATCGGTCACCGTAATCTCATCTTTTTTGCCTGCAATCCTACCGGCAATCTTCTTGTGGTCAGGAAGTGTGACATGTGGGAAGACAGCAGTCGTGATGACGAATTCGAGCGGATTTCCAGGCGCTACTTTGGTGATCTTCACTTCGGGGCGTCCGAGCGCGTCAATCTTTTCTCCGAGCAGAATTTCTGGATATACTTTTGCAATACTGAGCTCGGCCATTTCTTCGAGAATAGTCGCTTCACCGATGCGCGAGACCAGCATTTTCTCGGGCACATGACCCTTGCGAAATCCCGGAAGCTCCGCATTTTTACCGATTTGCTTAATAGCCTCGCCACGTGTTGCGTCAAAGTCTGTCGCAGAAATAGCCGCGGTGATCTCAATCTTCGACTTCTGAAGATTCTTGATAGTGACCGAATATTTTTGTGTTGAGTTTTCCATATGAATGGGTGACATCTTAGCTTGGAAAACAAAATACGGCAAGCCTGTATTCATGCCTACCGTATGTTGAATTGAGTGCCGAAGTGGCTTATATCTTACTCATGTCGCCGAGTGAACTCATGTCGCTTGCCTTGATGTCGGCATCAATGGCGTTCACATTATCCGAACTTCCTTGTGCCGAGAGAGCAGTGAACGCAGCGTCTTCCGTCGTGCTCGTCGGGGAAACTGCTGTCAGTTCCTGTGGTGATACGGGCTGCATTCCCGTTACGTACCAACCAACCCCAAGAAGAATGATAATGAATCCAACCACCCCCACTATCATTGCGAGTGGACTTTTCTGCGTGGTCGCTGTAGGGAAGGGATTTTGCTCTACAGGCTTGTTTGTTTCTTGATCCATAGTGAATTTGAATATAGCTAAAAATTAGAGACTACCATCAGGATGACCGTCGGGAGTTCCCGTCGACATATAATCTCGCGTACGCATCATTCCTGGTAACTTCGCACTGCTCGTTCCACTGTGCATGTCTTCTCCTTCATTCCTCAGGCCTTTGAGCGCCTGCACTGCGTTCCCAAGGTCTTGTGCGGCACCCTCAAGTGCTTGCTTTGCTTTCTGGAGCTGTTCGCGCACTGGTTTTCCTGCGTCAATACTTACGGTAGTAGTCGCGTCTGCGTTTACACGAGCACTGGCGACGAGTGCTTTTGCTGAATCAAGAGCTTCTTGGGCTTCTTTTGTCTTGGCACGTGCAGCGCTAACACTTGATTCTGCCGCACTCGTATCGATTCCTTGCGCCTTCTGCTTCGTGATGCGCGAGTCGATGCGGTCCCCAATTTTATTGAATCGTTTGATTGCGGCTTCGATGCGATGAAAGATGATTTCAGCTGCATGCTTCAGCATTTCTCCGCGATGCTCTCCCTTTTCATGTCCGAAAACACAATTGGAACTGCTTGATGCTTTTGAACAGTCATCACGGCGCAGCGGTGTGCCGCTTCCCATCATGCGCAGTCGCTCGCGATCACGGCCCTCCATGCGTTCTTCTATGTCAGGGGGAATAGGCTTTGTTCCGCTTGCTGTCATTCCATAGCGCAGTTCCATGCCCTTTGGGAGCGCTTTCGTGCCACTCGCCATGCGTCCGTCTTTCAGTACTCCTCCGAGAGGCATGGTTCCGGGACCTTTTACTGCATCGTTCACTGATCCGTCCATGCTATAAAGTGTCGGCGCCGGCTTTACTCCGCTACTGGAAGGGGCGGTACCTGCTTGACCACCAGCAGGAAGAGTGGCAGAAGCGTCGACTCCGCCTTGCGTCGATGAGTTTTCAGCAAGCGCAGCGAGCGGAATTGCAAATAGCATCCCGATAAGCACCGCACTCACTGTCATTGTCTTTCTTATCATATGAACATGTATCATTTATGTATATAATTCCAACTTTCACATACTATAGCAAAAAACTACCGGGAATTCTTCCCGATAGGTTTTTTTGTTCGTGGACTATTGACAGTGAGCTATGATTTGAACTCTTTTTTGTACAGCGCGAGACCTTCGTTGATTACTTCTCGGGCCGCCTTCACATCACGAACTCCAGAGATCGTCACCACCTTGTTTTGCAGCTTCTTATAATTCTCGTAGAAATGGACAACTTCTTTCACAAAGTGAGGATTCACGTCGGGAAGATCTTTCACGTGAGCGAAACGAGGATCACCGACCGGAACGGCTATGATCTTCGCGTCGCTATCACCAGAGTCAATCATGTCGATAACTGCCACTGGTCGCGCGTGCACCAGGATGCCGGGGATAAGCGGAGCTGTCGTGAGTAGGATGACATCGAGCGGGTCGCCGTCGTGCCAATGTGACTGGGGCACGAATCCGTAATCAAACGGAAATGTCTGAGCTGTGTGGGAGACTCGATCGAGCATGATAAGCCCAGTTTCCTTATCTAGTTCGTATTTATTGAGAGATCCTTTATTAATCTCAATGATCACTGTGATTTCATTTGGAGCATCTTTTCCCGCAGAGATATCGTGAAGTAAATTCATGATTGAATATTATGCAATAATAATTTGGCTACTCGCTTTCGGTGTTGGTGTTTTCTGCCACAACTTCTTTGTCTTCAGCGACCTCCTCTTCGGGGGTGACAACTTCGGCGTTGGTCTCGCCTCCCTCAGATTCGATGAATTCTTTCACCTCCTCCTCTGGGGTCTGTGTATCTGTCTCCTTCACTGTGCCGACCGGAGTTGCGACGAAACCTTCCCCGCCTTCAGTCGATGTGATGTCGATGCGGTAGCCGGTGAGCTTTGCTGCGAGGCGCACATTTTGTCCACCGCGGCCAATGGCAAGTGAAAGCTGATCCGGGGTTACTTCGACCGATGTCTGGCGTTCAGCTGCGTTTATCTTCACGCTGCGGACCTTCGCAGGGGAGAGTGCATCAGCGATAAACTTTTCTATATCAGGAGACCACTCAATCACGTCTATTTTCTCACCGCCGAGTTCGGAGATGACCGTTGCGACGCGTACACCGCGCTGTCCGACGCATGAACCGACCGGGTCTACATGCTCGTCTTTCGAGAAGACCGCTATCTTGGTACGGGAGCCAGCCTCACGGGCAATTTCCTTCAGTTCAACGATACCACTCGCAACCTCAGGCGCTTCAAGTGCGAACAGGGCGCGAACAAAGTTTGGATGTGCACGCGAGAGACGCAGATTGATGCCGCGCGGGGATTCTTCGACTGAATAAAGGTAGCTGCGCAGACGCTCTCCGGTGCGGTAGCGCTCTCCCGGGATCTGGTCTTCATAGCCCAAGAGTCCGGTTGCACGACCAAGGTCGATGAAGATATTGCCGCGCTCAATTCGCTGGATGAGACCGGTGACGATTTCTTCACCACGCTGCGCAAATTCATCAAGCACCGATGATTTCTCAGCTTCGCGAATCTTCTGAATGATTACTTGCTTTGCGGTCTGCGCGGCTATGCGGCCGTAGTCATCTTTTGCATCGAGTGGGAAGATAAGCTCTTCGCCGAGTTCGGTTCCTCCCTTAATGAGGCGAGCATCCTCAATCATGATGTGATGCTCCGAGTTATAGCGTACGCGTGTATCGATATCGCCATCACTTTCTGCGCCAACGATAGGCTCTGGAGCAGAAACGAACGGTTTTACCGGTGCGTCATCGTCTTCCTCTTCGCCCTCGAGCGGCATGCGCACCATGCTGTCGTCCACCACGATCTTCACCTGAACAAAATCGGTCTTGCCGCTATCCATATCAAGCTTGGCGCGCACAATCTGCCCCTTCTTGCCATAATCTTTCTTATAGGCAGCGGCAAGCGCCGCCTCGATGGCGTCGATAATCTTCTCTTTCGGTATTCCTCGTTCAGACTCAAGTTGTTCCAGAGCCGACTTCATTGTCTTTAAATCCAGCATGTTGTTATGCCCCATTCGGGACGGTTAATGAATAGTTCCAGTTAAAATCTCCAAAATAAAAAATAATCCAGGGTACCATCTAGGTAACCTGTTTAACTAATGTAGTGTATCAGAATCAAGTTGACGAGTCAATGAAGTGGGTATTTCGCAGGAGGGTAGTATAGAGGCCTTTTATCTATCAAACAGAACACATATAATAGAAGGAGTTATTTTATATGCTCGTACAGGAAAGCAAACTCAAGAAATTTATCCTTGACTCGGGACTCGCAACGCGCGCTTAAGTGTTGACTGCAGAAACGGATACGGAAAAGGCAGGAGGGTAGGGTTGTTTTGCTCAAACAAGGCAACATTAGTAAAGATGATCTGCGCCAAGTATAGCCATAGTTATTTTGTCAACAACCCCTGACAAAAATACACATATTTCCATTATATCTTTCTATATAAACGTATAATCTTATTACACCAGGCTAGAATATGTCAAATATCTC
>JAYTWK010000034.1:0-45078 GCA_043743715.1 bacterium | reverse complement strand
GTAACCACTTCTGATTGTGTAAGTTTTCAAGGTAAGTCCTTGGCTCTGAAAGATCTTACCTTGGAAGCTGATTCGGAAAAGATTAATTAGTGATGGTATGAAAAAGGCTTCTAGCAGAACAAGTCTGCTAGAAGCCCTAATGCGGTCACGATTTCTTTCTGTATATCCTCCATCCACCCAGCCAATATTTTTGGCCTCGTTGAATTGAGCTGTCGAACACTTCCACCACGTCACTTCCGAAATACGAAGACTCGCGAACAATGTTTTTGCCCTCGCGCACTAAGACAAGCTTGTGCGCTGGGAAGTGATTTCCACTCGGCAGTGTTGCCTCAGCCCGATTCACTCCAGCATGAAGCACCACAGTAAGCACGTCGTCATTTTTAAGAATCATGCCAGCTTCGGCGCTACCGTCCTCTGCGATGTTGATGTAGCACGCAGATTCGTTTTCACTATCACGCGATTTTGACATACGGTATACTCCTTTCATTTAAATGAGCTTGTGCGTTGAGTTGAGGAACGCACGTACCTCTTTATTTCCCAGCCTTCGGCGCAGAAACACTTTGCCGCATGCCCAAACTATATTGATTATAACGTATTTTAATATATTTGTCAAAGCATGGCAAAGTTCTCCCCAGGCTATCCACAGGCTTATAAACAAAGGGTATTTATGACGTTGACATGAGTTTCGTAAGCCACTATAATGGCTTTCACTTACGTACTGATTGAGTTTTGAAAGAAAACCGTAAAGGAAAACTTAGAGTAGAGAGCTAAAATCGCAAACTTTGCTGTACAGCATTTAGCAAATTCGGAGGAAAAATAAGCACAACCTATTGCTAGGCTCGTGTTTTTGCGTTTGTTATTACTTTCGTATTCGGCAAATTTCTTCGCTGCCCACACTCACACTCAGGCTATGTAGCAAGCTACGTTTACTGACACGAGAGTATGGCTGCCAAGGACTTTGCTCAAGTCTGAACGTTCTAATTGATTCAATATTTAGATTCAATATTTTGTGTAACTGAAGACGTTGGCACCTCGTATCGATGACATGTCCGCGAGAAAATCCAAACTCTTCAGTTCTACAGAATACCCGTAGCCAGTGTTCTTGTATCTCGTGCTGTTTTCATAAATGTTTTTTGTATTGGTATTGAATTTACTAGTGACTAGTGACTAATTACTAACTACTCGTTATATATGGAGGCAATAAAGAAGAAGTTTTTTGGCCACTACAAGGAGCCGCTCGCCGTAGCGCCGAACCTTGTAGAGATGCAGAAGAAGTCCTACGACTGGCTTGTCGCATACGGACTTGCGGAGGTGTTCAAGGAGTTCTCGCCGATACGCGACTACTCCGGCAAGAAGTTTGAACTCGAGTTCGCAGGATTTGAGCTCGCGGAGCCTCGCTTCGACGAGCATTTCGCGCGCGAAAACAAACTCTCGTTCGAGACCCCGCTGCGTGCACGTGTGAAGCTCACCAACAAGACGCTCGGAGTCGTGAAGGAGCAGGAGATCTTCATGGCGGATTTTCCTATCGCAACTGACCGCGGCACCTTCATCGTGAACGGTGTCGAGCGCGTCGTGGTCCCACAGCTCGCTCGCTCATTCGGAATTTTCTTTACCGCCCAGGAGCTCAAGGCTGGCCGCTTCTTCGGAGCCAAGGTCATCCCTAGCCGCGGCGCATGGATAGAGATTGAGACCGATGCGGATGAAGTCGTGTGGGTCAAAATAGACAGGAAGCGCAAATTCCCGATCACCTCGCTCCTGCGCGTGTTCGGACAGGCAACTGATGCGGATATCTTGAAGGCCTTCGTGGGCGACGAAGATGGCAAGCGCTACGTCGAGAAGACTCTCGCAAAGGATCCTGCAAAGTCGCTCGACGAATCGTACGTCGAAGTCTACAAGAGGCTGCGCGACGGCGATGTCACCACCACACAGAATGCACGCGAACTCATCGATGCGATGTTCGCACGCGAGCGCTACGATCTTTCCCCGGTCGGACGCTTCCGTTTCAACGCACGCTTCGGCAAACCGATGGATGCGAAAGCTCTCGAGGCACGCACACTCACATATCAAGATTTGATCTCAACAGTCTCACACGTCGCAAAGCTCAATCATATGAAAGGTGCGGTAGAAGACGATATCGATCACCTCGGTTCTCGTCGCGTACGCTATGTCGGAGAAATGCTCCAGGCAAAGCTGCGCGTCGGTATGACCCAGATGAAGCGCAACATTCAGGATCGAATGTCGACCGTCGAAAGCGACACGATTTTACCTATCAACTTCGTGTCACCCCGGCCGCTGCAGGCGCGTCTCAAGGAATTCTTCACTACCAACCAGCTCTCGCAGCTGATGAGTCAGAAGAATGTACTCGATGAAGTGGAGCACCTGCGCACTTGCTCGGCGATGGGTCCAGGCGGACTCACCAAGGAGCGCGCCGGACTCGAGGTCCGCGACGTGCATCCTTCGCACTACGGACGTCTCTGCCCTATACACACTCCGGAAGGACCGAACATCGGTCTCGTCTTGCGTCTCGCATCATACGCGCGCGTCAATAATTTCGGCGTGATCGAAACCCCGTACGTCAAAGTTGACGACGGCAAGATTACCGGCAAAATAGATTTCTTGAACGCACTCGAAGAAGAGCGCTTCGTCATCGCACACGCAGCCATCAGCTACGACGAGAAGGGTCAGATCACCACTCCGAAAGTAGAGGCGCGTATCGCCGGCAATCCGGGACTCTTCGACCGCGATAAGATTCAATATATTGACGTAGCGACCAATCAAGCATTCTCGACCGCAACTTCTTCCATTCCGTTCCTCGAGCACAATGACGCCAACCGTGCACTCATGGGTTCAAACATGCAAAGACAAGCGACTCCGTGCATCATACCGATGGTGCCGATTGTTGCGACCGGCATGGAAAAGCAGATCGCCTGCGACTCGGGCCGCGTGGTCATCGCAGAGAGTGACGGCATTGTGAAGGAAGTCGACGCGAGACACATCATCTTCAAGGCAAACAACGGCAACGAAAAAGAGTACAAGCTCATTAACTTCGTGATGACCAACGACGCGACCGTCTTCCATCAGCGCCCGATAGTCAACATCGGCGACAAGGTGAAGAAGGGTGACGTCTTGGCAGATACCTCGACCTCGGACCGCGGCGAGATGGCACTCGGCCAGAATCTCCTCGTCGCATTCATGTCATGGGGCGGTGCGAACTACGAAGACGCAATCATTCTTTCTGAAAGACTTGTTCGTGAATCCATTCTCACTTCTATTCATATCGAAAAATTCGTCGTCAACGTCCGTGACACCAAGCTTGGGCCCGAAATCACTACTCCAGATATACCCAATGTCGGTGAAGCAAAGCTCAAGGATCTCGATCACGAAGGTATCGTCCGTATCGGTGCGGAAGTACGCCCCGGCGACATTCTTGTTGGTAAAATTACACCTAAAGGCGAGGCACAGCTCACTCCGGAAGAGCGCCTCCTGCGCAGTATCTTCGGCGAGAAGGCACGCGACGTCAAAGACACATCACTGCGCATGGAGCACGGCAAGCGCGGCCGCATCATCGGCATCAAGGTCTTCACTCGTGAGAAGGGAGACAATCTTGAGTCCGGCATCATCAAGCGTGTCTATATCGAAGTCGCGCAGCTCCGCAATATTTCGGTCGGAGACAAGCTCGCAGGTCGCCACGGTAATAAGGGAGTCATCTCCCGCATCCTTCCTATCGAAGAGATGCCGTACATGGCGGACGGTACACCTGTCGACGTCATCCTCACACCGCTCGGAGTTCCATCGCGTATGAACCTCGGACAAATCTTCGAGCTCCACCTTGGACTCGCAGCACACGCACACGGCTATCAGGCGATCACGCCTCCGTTCCTCGGTGTCACCGAAGAGGAGATCCGCGCAGAATTGAAGAGCGCAGGCTTCAGTGAAGATGGCAAGATGAAACTCTTTGACGGTCGCACAGGCGAATCCTTTGAGCAGGAGATTTCCGTCGGTTACATGTACATACTCAAGCTGCATCACATGGTGGAAGATAAGATCCACATGCGCTCCATCGGCCCGTACTCCCTCATCACCCAGCAGCCCTTGGGAGGTAAGGCACAAGGCGGAGGTCAGCGTTTCGGTGAAATGGAAGTGTGGGCACTGCAGGGATACGGCGCAGCGCACATCCTTCGTGAAATGCTCACCATCAAGTCTGATGACATTCTCGGACGCTCCGCAGCCTTTGACGCTATCGTGAAGGGAAGAGCTATCCGTGAGCCGAACCTACCTGCAACATTCCACGTGCTATTAAATTCACTGCGAGGTCTGGCACTGGATATCGATCTTATGCGCGAGGCGCGCGAAGAGCCGGTTTAGTTTTCATCATTATTCACTAATCCGACAAACATAAAAAATATGAATAAGAATCCAATCACAGATTTTAACGCCATAGGAATTCGTCTCGCATCACCCGAGCGCATGAAGGAGTGGTCATACGGCGAGGTCACCAAGCCCGAGACCATCAACTATAGAACTCAGCGCTCCGAGCGCGGAGGGCTATTTGATGAACGCATCTTTGGTCCGGAAAAAGACTTCGAGTGTTACTGCGGTAAGTATCGCGGTATCCGCTTCAAGGGCATCATCTGCGAGAAGTGCGGAGTGGAAATCACTCGCGCCATCGTCCGCCGCGAGCGCATGGGCCACATCGAGCTCGCCGCTCCGGTCTCACACATTTGGTTCCTCCGCGGCATCCCGAGCCGCATCGGACTCCTTCTCAATCTCCCCGTCGCCGAACTCGAGAAGGTGATTTACTTTGCTGCCTACGTCATCACCAGCGTGAACGAGGGAGAAAAGGAGGGACTGCTGAAGGAACTCGATCAGGAATACAAATCCAAGGTGAAGTCACTCGAAGCGAAAGGCGCCAAAGACAAAATGAAAGAGCTCCTCACCGCAGCAAAAAAAGAGATTGATTCGATTAAGGTAGGCCTCATCTTAGATGAAATGACCTACCACAAGTACTCACTCAAGTACTCGTCCGCATTCGAAGCAGGCATCGGCGCCGAAGCAGTGTTCGAGATGTTCAAGAAGATAGACATGAATAAGCTCGAGAAGCATTTGGAGACAGCACTCGAGAAGGCAGGAGCTGTCGAAAGAGCTAAGCTCTATAAACGATTGGCACTCACTCGCGCAATGCTCCGCTCCGGTGTTCGCCCCGAATGGATGTTCCTCACGGTCGTGCCTATCATTCCTCCGGGACTGCGCCCCATGGTCGCACTCGAAGGAGGACGCCATGCAACCAGCGACGTGAACGATCTCTATCGCCGTGTTATCAACCGCAACAACCGCCTTAGGAAGCTCGTCGAAATCGACGCGCCTGAGGTTATTTTGAGGAACGAAAAGCGTATTCTGCAGGAAGCAGTTGATGCACTTATCGACAACTCGATTCGACATGGTTCAACGAGTGCTGCGATGAGCCAGACTCAGCGCCGGCAGCTCAAGTCGCTCGCAGATACCCTAAAAGGTAAGCAAGGTCTCTTCCGTCAGAACCTTCTTGGTAAGCGTGTCGACTACTCAGGCCGCTCTGTTATCGTCGTCGGACCGGACTTGAAGCTCAACCAGTGCGGACTTCCAAAGCACATGGCGCTCGAGCTCTTTCGGCCATTTGTGATAGCAAAACTTTTAGAGCAAGGTCTTGCATTCAATATTCGCGGCGCCAACCGCCTCATCGACGAAGGTATTCCGGAAGTGTGGGCAAACCTCGAAGACGTGATTGAGGGTAAGTTCGTTCTTTTGAACCGAGCTCCAACCTTGCACCGTCTGGGAATTCAAGCGTTTAACCCGACACTGATTGAAGGTAATGCTATTCAGGTACATCCCTTGGTCTGTTCCGCGTTCAACGCAGACTTCGACGGTGACCAGATGGCCGTCCATGTACCGCTTTCGGATCAGGCGCAGGCAGAAGCTCGCGAACTGATGGCAGCAAACAAGAATCTCCTCAAGCCTGGTTCCGGTGATCCTGTTGTGAACCCTGGCCTTGACATCGTGCTCGGTTGTTATTGGATGACAAAGATTGTCGAAGGTGAGAAGGGTGAGGGCAAGTTCTTCTCCACTCCGAACGCCGCCATTACCGCATACGACTTCGGCGTCGTCGGCTTCCGCTCCAAGGTCAAGGTCATGGGCACCGAGTCTGAGAAGTACAAGATGTATGAAGGCAAAGTATTCGAAACAACTGTCGGACGACTTCTCTTTAACTCAGTCCTTCCTACCGACTTCCCATTCGTCAACAAAGAAATCACCAAGAAAGATCTTGGTAACATGGTCGACGACCTCATCACTCGCTACGGCATCGACGGCACTCCGGTGGTGCTCGACAAGATAAAGGCATTTGGTTACCGATACGTCACGAAATCAGGCATCACCTGGTCGCTCTCCGACGTGAAGGTCCCGGAAGAGAAGGGAGAGATTGTGAAGGTCGCACGCGCGAAAGAAGCAGAAATCGCTTCGCAGTGGCAGGAAGGGCTTCTCTCATCGGATGAGAAGTACGACAAGGTCATCGAGATCTGGAAGAAAGTTGAGATCGATATCGAGAAGTGTGTTCCTAAAGGTTTGCCCAAAAACGGCCCGGTCATGGACATGCTCGCATCAGGTGCGCGTGGTTCCATTAAGCAGGTCACAAAGATGGTCGGCATCAAGGGACTCACGCAGGGTCCCTCAGGCCGCGTCATCGACTTCCCGATGGTGCCGTCACTCAAGGAAGGACTATCACCCTTGGAATACTTCATCTCAACTCACGGCTCTCGTAAGGGTCTCACCGACACTGCGCTCAACACCGCGAAGGCAGGTTACCTTACCCGCCGTCTGGTGGATGTTTCGCAAGATGTTGTTGTCATCGAAGTAGACTGTGGCGAGAAAGAAGGCATTCGTCTCACCCCGGAGAACGCATCAGGTATCGACATTACGCTCGGTCGTTCGACGCGCGGACGTGTGCTTGCGAAGGATGTCGTGGGCGCAGATGGTAAAGTCATTTTCAAGAAGAATGCGCTACTTGGTAGAGACGAAGCGCTTCTCGTCGAGTCACAGGGCGCAGTCGAAGCATTTGTCCGCTCACCGCTCACCTGTAAAACGCTCAGAGGCGTATGCCAGAAATGCTACGGCATGGATCTCGGACGCGGCGTATTAGTCGCGATGGGTGAAACCGTCGGTATTGTCGCAGCGCAAGCAATCGGCGAGCCGGGTACTCAGCTCACCATGCGTACCTTCCATGCGGGAGGCGCGGCAGGCGAAGATATTACCATGGGTCTGCCTCGTGTCGAAGACATTTTCGAACGCCAGACTCCGAAGGCACAGGCCGTCGTCTGCAAGATTGATGGTGTCGTCACCGACATCAAGCACGGCGAGAAGGATGACCTCATCATCGTAGTGCTCGGCGAAGTCGTCGTGAAGGGCGAGAAAGAGAAGGAGAAGAAGGAAGTCGAGCACTCCGTGTCATTCCGTCGCTCACCGATTGTGAGTGTGGGGGACAACGTGAAAGCCGGCGATCAGCTGACCAATGGATATGCTGACATCGATGAGCTGTTCAAGTACGGAGGTATCGACAGAGCGCAGCGCTACATCATTTCCGAGATCAACAAGATCTACGAGACTCAGGGTGCATCCATCTCACGCAAGCACTGCGAAGTCATCGTCCGCCAGATGTTCTCGCGCCGCAAGATTAAGGTCTCGGGAGACACCCGTTTCTCTATCGGCGACATCGTCGAAGAGTCGGAGCTCGCAGTCGAGAATGCGCGCGTGCAGAAGGAAGGTAAGGAGCCGGCAAGGGGCGACAATCTGGTCTTAGGTATCACCGAAGTGGCACTCACCAAAGAATCATTCCTCTCTGCCGCATCATTCCAAAACACTTCTCGCGTCTTGATTGAAGCGGCAGTGCAGGGTGCGACCGACAGGCTTTACGGTCTCAAGGAGAATGTTATTCTCGGACGACTTATCCCCGCAGGAACAGGGTTCCATACGAATAGGGTTGAGCCGGCTTATGATCCGGAAGATGATTTGCCACCACGCGAAATCATCCAAGCCTAGTTTGGCTGGTAAATTTAGCGCCCTTCGCATGTGACTTCCAGGGCGGGTCCGGAGAACTTACACTGCGTAAGTCCTCTCGGACACCACCCTGTCGTCACCTGCGAATTGCATCCAAATTTACTCACCCAAACCGAGCGCAGTGAACCTCATCCCAAAATGAAACTTTATCCTAGCGCGTATCCGAACCTCGCATTCCGCCGAACGCCGCGTGGTGAATCGCATCCCGCATTTCCTAACTCCTGCCTACTAACTACTGACCCCGGCCTCGCTTCGTTCTTTGTTTGAAATGAAAATAAGATGAATACAACCTTTGCACAACGCTCAGTAACGCCCACCTGTGGGTTTTACTGCACCCGAATGAAGTCACAAGCAATAAGTCACGAGTTACAAGAGTTTCAACTCACGTTCTCTCCTTACTTGTAACTTGCTACTCCAAACTCCCTCATGTCTACACCCGTCACACAAATTAAAGAACGTCTCAGCATCGTCGATGTGGTGGGGAGCTATATCAAGCTTACGAAGGCGGGTTCGAGCTACAAAGGGCTTTGCCCATTCCATCACGAGAAGTCGCCGTCGTTTAATGTCTCACCCAGTCGCGACGCATACTACTGTTTTGGCTGCAATCGCGGCGGAGACATCTTCTCATTTGTCGAAGAGATAGAGGGGATAGAATTCTACGACGCACTCAAGATTCTTGCCGGGCGCGCAGGCGTCGAGCTCAAACGTGATGATGCCGACAGTAAGAATCGCTCGGAACGAGAGCGACTGTACGAATTACTCGAAGAGGTCACCAAGTTCTATGAGCGACATCTCCTCACAAATGCCGCAGTGAAGGAATATTTGGTCGGGCGAGGACTCACCGAGAAGACTATTCGAGATTTTCGAATTGGGTTTGCACCGAACGAATGGCGCCTCGCATACGAACACTTGAAGTCAAAAGGTTACAAGGATGAAGAGATAGAGAAAGCCGGCATGATAAAGCCACTCGATGGCAAAGAGCCTTACGACAGGTTTCGGGGGAGAGTCCAATTTCCCATCTTCGATCAGAACGGTCGAGTGGTCGCATTCTCAGGGAGAGTATTCGGCGAGCAGGTAAACAAAGACGGCACTCCCGTCGCCAAGTACATCAACTCGCCCGAGACAATCCTGTATGACAAGTCCAGTATCATGTTCGGCTTCGATAGAGCAAAGCGAGCAATCAGAGAGCAGAACTTCACCATTCTCGTCGAAGGACAGATGGATCTCATCATGAGTCATCAGGCGGGCACCCAAAACGCCGTCGCGGTCTCAGGCACTGCGCTGACCGAACGGCACCTTAGTCTCTTGAAGCGTCACTCGGATAATTTAGTATTCGCATTCGACGCAGACGACGCAGGACTGGCCGCCACCGCCAGAGCTTTCAAGCTTGCACTCGCACAGGGGATGAATGTGCGCGTCGTGAGTATCCCCGACGGAAAAGATCCCGCTGATTTCATAAGGGCACATGCGGATTCTTCTGACGCCTCTGATTCCCGAGGCGCCTCAGGTGCCGCTTCCCCTGACTCATCTTCCCCGTGGAAAGAATTAATTGGAACATCCACTCACATCATCGACTTCTATCTCACCACCCTCGCAAACAAAGGCTACGAGTCGCACAAGTTTAGAGAAGAAGTGGGGGACAAGGTACTCCCCTTAATCCACGAGCTCCAGTCAAAGATAGAGCAGGCACACTACATCATCGAAATTGCGCGCAAATTAGGCGTGCGCGAAGAAGCGGTATGGGAAGACGTGAAGCGCATTGGCCGCACCGCAAAAGTGGTATCGGAAGTTCGATCTTTAGACCGATCAGGCCGATCAGAAGGAGAAGTGATAAAAGTCACTCCAAAGACACGTCGTCAAGTTGCCGAAGAAGAAATCATAGGTATTCTACATTGGCAGGAGTCCCTCGGAGCGGGAGGAAGCGGAAAAGAAGGCATCGAGCCGGTCATAGACCTCCTCGTCACCCGCACCACCTACCACGAGCGCATCGGCTACCACAATCTCACGCCATACGCGCCCACGGAGGACGAAGCCAAGAATTTCGCGCTCAAAGCCGAGTACAAGTACGAGCATTCTGAACTCCTTGCACATTCAATAGAAGAGCTCCTCGATACCATCGAAGAAGAAGTACTGCGCGAGAAGCAAGCCGAGCTATGGAAGAAGCTCTCAGATGCGGATGCAAAAGGCGACAAGGAGGCATCAAAAGAATTTCTCAAGGCATACCAGGAAATAACTCCGCGTATTACCGCCCTCGAAGACAGGAAGCATAAGAGGGAACATCCGCATGATTTAGACTCCCAAAAGAACCCCACCCGAAAATCATGATTATGACAAGTACATTTGACCAATTTTTTCTATCCACCTCATGAGATCCTTGAACAGTAAACTTCATCTCAGTATCATGACAAAACGTAACAATATCTCGCCTCATACGGCAACACTTTCACTCTAAATTCACCCAATTCATACTTATAAACCATTAGCCGATAACCAAGACTAAATCACACGCACATATGGCACAGAAAGCAGCACAAACAACAAAAAAGACAGTAAAAAAGACAAAGGCGGGAGGAGCCAAGAAGCCACTCAAAAAGGTTTCCAAGCCCGCAAAAGTCACCAAGAAAGCCCCTAAAAAGGCCACAAAGCAAGCAAAGAAGGCGAATGCGCAGAAAGCCTCAAAGCAGCCCGCAAAAGCTGCAAAGGCCGCCAAACCCACTAAGCCCGTAAAAGCAGAGAAGACAAAGCCTGGTAAGGCTGAAAAAATAAGATTCGCCCCGCCTCCCAAGAAGACCATGACCAAGGAGAGGAAGGCGCTTGAGCATAAGTTAAACGGTCTCATCACCAAAGGCAAGGACCGTGGCTTTGTCACCTTTGACGAGATCTTGCGCGTCTTCCCTGAGATAGAGAACAACCTCGACTTCTTGGAAGAGGTGTACGAACGTTTGGGCGTGATGGGTGTCGATATTTTGGAGTCTGGTGGCCTTCTCGATGCCGAACCGCCGGAAGAGCCGGCTCCGACAGGTGCGTCGAGAAAATATCTCACCACCAAGAGTTCTCCCTACGACTCGACCCAGATGTATTTGCGCGAGATAGGTCAGTATCCGCTGCTTTCTGCAAAAGATGAACGTGAATTAGCGCAAAGAATAGCCGCCGGGGATCCCGAAGCCAAGAACTTACTTGCACGTGCAAATCTCCGCCTTGTTGTTTCCGTGGCAAAGAAGTACGTCGGACGCTCGCCCGATCTCACACTCCTCGACCTCATTCAAGAGGGGAATCTTGGTTTGTTCCGTGCCGTCGACAAATTCGACTGGAGTAAAGGCTACAAGTTCTCGACCTACGCGACCTGGTGGATCAGGCAAGCCATCACGCGCGCTCTGGCTGATCAAAGTCGTACAATCAGAATCCCTGTGCATATGGTGGAAACCATCGCCAAGTACAAGCAGGTCGTGCGCCGCCTGACCCAAGACCTCGGCCGCGAGCCGATGGCTGAGGAAGTCTCGACCGAAATGGGAATAGACGTCGAGCGCGTGCGCATCATCGAGAACATCGATCAGGACACCGTCTCACTTGAGAAGCCTATCGGCGACGACGAAGACAAGTCGACGTTAGGTGAGTTCATCGCTGATGACAAGATTCTCAGCCCGGACGCAGAATCCTCACGCAGAATTTTAGCCGACCAGGTAGGGGAAATATTAAGCGACCTCTCACCCAAAGAGCGGAAGATTTTGGAAATGCGTCATGGGCTCCTCGACGGTGTTACTCACACCCTCGAAGAAGTCGGCAAAGAATTCGGCGTCACAAGAGAGCGCATCAGACAGATCGAAGCCAAAGCCCACGAGAAGATTAGGCAGCACGGCAACATAAACAAACTCCGCTCGTATTAAATGAAATTGAGCTATGAATGAGGAAGAGGGAATAACGCAAGGGGCGCTTGATTGGGTCAAATCCAACAGAGATATGCTTATTGAGCGTTTTGCTTCAGCTCAAAAATATGAATCAGATCTTTTTCCGACTACAGTCTTCATGGCTGGCTCACCAGGTGCAGGTAAAACTGAGGTTTCAAAGCATCTTGTCGACCTTAAAGCTGCGGTGCGCATTGATGCGGATGAGATACGTGAATTATGTCCGGCATATTCGGGAGAAAATGCGCACCTATTTCAGCTTGCCGCAAGTACAGCCGTACACTATCTGTTTGATCATGTCGTTCAGCATAAACTCAATGTCGTAGTTGACGGCACCTTTGCTCATGCGCAGGCACTTCCGAATATAAAAAAGGCGCTGAAGAAGGGTTATGCTGTGGAAATTGCATTTGTCTATCAGGATCCGATTACCGCTTGGGATTTTACTAAAAAACGGGAAGTAGTGGAGAAAAGGAGAATAACAAAAGAAAGATTCATCGCAGCGTACTTCAATTCTCGTGAGAATGTTGTGCTTGCAAAAAAAGAGTTTGGTCAAAAGATTAAATTGAATCTTTTCATAAAAGATTTTGAAAAAGGATTAGAAGCAATGGAGCTTGATGTAGATCAAATTGACTCGTATATCAAAAAGAACTATAGTGAAAATGAATTAAAACCCTTACTTATATGAAGCATTTGTTCAAAGGACTATTTACGCCCCCTCAGATTGAGCCCACCACTGAATTCTCGCGTTTTTTCCATACCTCGTCATCTGAAGAAAAGAAAAAGCTATTTCGTGAGGTTTTGCGTAAAGCGAATGAAGATCAAAGGGAACTCGTCAAAAAATATGATGAATTAAAAACAAAAACCGCTTAGCGGTTTTTTGTTGCATCTTCTCATCACCACGGTGGTGCCGTAGGAGAGTAATTCGGTTGCGTCTGTGGGGCATCCAAAACTGAAGGCCTAGAACAATCGTAGAAAGAAAGAGGCGCACCAAGTGATAAAATGCCACGCATCTTTGGCCGACAAATACAAAAGTACAACGATTACACCGACCAAGGTAAAAACAGGATCAGACAACCAATCCGTCCAATTTGATTCAATCGGTCGATTCCACCATTGCACCGGCTTGTCATTTTGCTGCGAAATATTGATGTCCTTATAGGGGTTTTCCACCATCAATAAATGCTATCAAACGAAGGGGGGGGGTTGGAAGAATGCTCTCGTTTAGGGGCTAATTCAGACCCCAAGCGCCCATCTTCGTGCTTGTTTTAAATGGCCACCAGCTAGCATGTTGAGCTGTGTAGTACACACCTACGTAAATATCGTCGTTCCCATCTTACCGCAGAATGCGAGGGATATATTAGGGGCTGATTTCCCGTCGCTCCCAATGGAGGCTTCCTGTACACCACTCTGAGGGCTGTAAAACCATGCTAAAATGAGTGCATGAAGAAAGAGAAAAATGTCGTGATCTACCAGGCGAAATCCGGCGCCATTGAGCTTCGGGGAGATTTTTCACACGAAACGATATGGGCTTCGCAGTTACAAATCGCTCAGGCTTTTGCCGTTGATGTTCGTACAATAAATGAGCACATAAAGAATATATACAAAACAAAAGAATTGATCGCAAAGCCAACTATCCGGAATTTCCGGATAGTTCAAAAAGAAGGTAAACGCGAGATTTCCCGTGAAATAAAGCACTATAATCTTGACCTTATCCTTTCTGTCGGTTACCGCGTGAATAGCAAAAAAGCGACAGCCTTTCGTCAGTGGGCAACAAAGACCCTGCGTGAGCACATCACAAAAGGTTACACCATTAACCCTAAGCGGGTCGCACAAAACTACGACGCATTCATGAGATCGGTTTCTGATATCCAGCATCTTCTTCCTGAACATATCAAGATTGATCCAAAAGAAATACTTGAGTTGATCAAAGAATTTGCAAACACATGGGTATCTCTCGATGCATATGACAAAGAGACATTAAAAGTCCGCGGCATCAGCAAAAAGAACATCGCCCTCACTGGACAGGAGCTTCTTACAGCTATCGGAAATCTTAAGAGTGAGCTCATGAAGAAAGGTGAGGCAACAGATATGTTTGCAAGTGAGCGCGAGGAGGGGAGTATTCAGGGTATCGTCGGCAACGTTATGCAGTCATTTAGCGGCAAAAATGTATATCCGACTGCCGAAGAGAAAGCCGCCCACCTTCTGTATTTCATGGTAAAGAATCATCCGTTCACCGACGGCAATAAACGCTCAGGAGCTTTTGCTTTTGTTTGGTTTTTACGTAAGACAAATATAAAAGGTATGAGAAACATCACCCCGGCTGCACTCACCGTCCTCACTCTGCTTATTGCAGAAAGCGATCCAAAAAAGAAAGAGCAAATGATCGCGCTGGTCACTCAGCTGCTGGCATAATATGGACGAAACCTCTACAGAGAGCAGCACTCCAGCCACTGATCAAACAGTAATTGAGCCTGTTGCCTCATCGCCAGTAGAACCCACTGTTGCACCTGCATCAGTTGGTGAGCCCGAGGTAGCTGGAGTACCCGTCATACAAATAGACACTCCGCCCGCACCACAAATTATTGAACGCGAGATTATCAAAGAAGTCCCAGTAGATCGCATCGTCGAGAAGGAGGTCATCAAAGAAGTCTTTGTAGAAAAACCTATCGACAGAATCGTCGAAAGAGTAGTCTATAAGGATGCAGAGATAACCCCCGCAAGTTTCCGCGCATACTTAAAAGACTTTCTCCATCGCGTTGGTCCGAAGGGGAGAGCCATGCAGCACGAGCGAGCTCAAAAGAAGCGCGCCGACACCCTCAAGCTTTTCGACACCCACCAAGAGGTCACCCATAAACTCGTCATGGACACCCTACACTTCAGCGACCGCGAAGCCTCCCGCGTCCTGTCCGACCTAAGAGCCGCCGGCAAAATCCTCATCCACGAACCCGCCAGACATGACGCAAAGACCCACCACGGAGGCCGCGGCACTTTTTATACGAGACAGACACCCGCATAGGTATTTCATCAGTCCAACCCGCCAGAGTTCATCAAAATTCTGGATATTTTGACACTTTCTCTGAAAAGAGTACTCTTCCGAAGCGGAACAGAAAGTACGAGACGGTTTTGAAAGTCGATACGAGCGAAGATGCTGGGCTTTTGTCGGCAAGACGTGATTCACGGAAGTAAATTTCTCAAATTCAATCGTAATCCCAATTTGCCAAGTTTCGAAGACCTTTCTCAGCATTACCACCATCATCATCATTACTATGATATATTTATACGTTTTATCCGCGATAGCAAATAAAACGTATAAATGCTAAATTGTGCATATGAAAATGAGTATAAAAGCAAAAAAGAAAAAGGCGGCAAAACGGGTCGGGCACATTCAGCAGAAAGTACTGCTCCTGCTTTTGGGCGGACTTACGCTTAGTCTCACTCATTCACCGAAGAAATATTTTAAAGTGCTAAAAAGCATCGGCAAAGAATGGAAAGAGATTGATCGTCGCTCTCTCAACGATGCGATAGAAAAACTCTATCAATCGCAACTTGTCTCATCGAAAGATAATCGCGACGGAACGCTGACGCTGGTTCTTTCAGGAGAAGGGAAAGAGTTGGCGCTGACATATGACCTTGATCGCCTAGTAATCAAAGAGCCATCAGTCTGGGATAGAAAGTGGCGCGTGGTCATGTTTGACGTGCCCGAGGGACTGAAGAAAATCCGGGACACGCTCCGTATGCATTTTAAGGATATGGGATTTTATGAATTCCAAAAATCCGTCTTTGTTCACCCATATCCATGTAGGGATGAGATCGAATTCATCATCGAGCACTACAACGCTCGTCGCTTCATTCGCTTTATTATTGCCACTGATATTGATAATGCCATCGAACTTAAACGATATTTTAAACTCTAGTTACATATCCATGTGCGTACACAATTATACGTTTTGTCCGCTATAGCAAATAAAACGTATAATTTGAAAAACACGTGAAACAGAGAAAATTGTGGAAATGTGGTCGGCGGCATTAATTTGCCAAGTTTTGGGGAATGAGTAGAGTGGGGAATGACAAAGCAAGGATTGAACGCCGCTGAGCGCTTTACAATGACTTTACAATAAAATAATGCCTTGAAAGTCTCTGATCGCGAAGTATCGCATATCGTACTCGACCTAAAAGCCAAAGGTAAAATAGTTCTCAAACAACCCGTCTCCGGCCACCCAGATCGCAGCGGCCATAAGCATCATGGCGGTAAAAGCACTTTTAAACAAAAATTACCTCCCACTCTCTAGAGTATATAATTTAGCGACCCTGGCATTCCCGCTCTCGGTGTTTTGATATACCCCGAGATGGAGTTTATTGGCAACATGTCAAAAATATGTGGGTATATATAATATGGCAGTTTGGAATATAACACTATGGAATATTAGTATAAACTATAGTGCAAAAAACAATTTACTCAAAAGATCATAATGAAATTGTTGTGAGATTAAAGAAAGCTCGTTTTGAAGCTGGGCTTAGACAGGCCCAGGTTGCGAAAAAACTTGGCAAAACTCAGTCTTATGTCTCAAAAATAGAGTCAGGCCAAAGGCGCTTTGATGTTTTGCAGTTAAAAGAATTCGCCAAGCTCTATAAAAAATCTCTAGACTTTTTTGTTAAATAAGAATTCAGCAAATAAATAATGAATCTGTAGGAAAATCTATATAACAATCAGTTAATTATGTGATCATGAAAATTGAAAATACAAGACTATTTATCAAGACAGAAGCAGAGAGGTTTGGTGCGAAGATGGGTACAGAATTTAATAAACCCTATGTTGAAAGAAACAACACAGGGCCAGAAGCGCTTAAGGACGCGGGGGCATATTTTGGATTTATCCACCCAGAAGAGGAAATATCTGGTCCATTTCATGATTTTTCACTGACAATCTTTCCAAACACACTAAGTGGATCATGGCTCATTTGTCTTGGTGTAGGTTCAAGCGGATTCAAAAACGATTACGAACTTGCTACGTATCCTGGGCTGCGAAGACTATTCTCAAAACTTGTTGATGAAAAAGGTTATTGTAAGAGTGATTTCTCAGATATTGAAACAAATCTACCCAAAGCTATTACTGAAAGAGAAGAAATACAGCAAATTAGAAATACGATTAAACTATATTCAAAAGTCTTACCAGTATGTCAAATTGTAGATGATCCTGAATCTGATGAAGGCAAGAAGATTATTTCGGGCTTTGTCGCGGGATATGCTGAATTGAGAGGGTGGGCAACAAATGCATCGCATCGAAAAGAGATTTCCGAAGCACTGTCAAATTTGGTCAAAACTAAAAAAATTAATGATGAAAAACAGGTTATGGACCTTGTTCGAGAGAGAAAGTTTGTAATCATACAAGGTGCGCCAGGTACAGGAAAAACCAGACTGGCTAAAATAGTTTCCGAAAAACTAAAGGCAAAATTTTTCTTTACGCAATTTCATGCGGAGACTTCGTACTCAGATTTTATTTATGGCATCAGACCAAATATTAAATCAGCTTCATTATCTTATACCTCAGTCAACGGGGTTTTCTCCGAAGCGTTAAAGTATGCAATAGAATCGAAAGAAAATACCATACTCGTTATTGATGAAATAAATAGGGCAAATTTATCGAACGTACTTGGTCCTATATTTTATCTGTTTGAGCACAAGCAAGATATTTCAAACGTAGAAATCGAAATAACACCAGAGCTAAAAATCTACAAAATTCCAGATAACTTTTATGTCATTGCTACAATGAATACTGCCGACCGAAGTCTCGCTGTTGTTGATTTTGCACTCCGAAGAAGGTTTGCCTGGTATGATCTCATACCCGAAGCTATAAACTCCAAAGAATTTTTTAGTGCTGATTTTAATGAAATCGATAAAATTTTCCATTGGTTTGCAAAAACAAACGAATTGTCTCTTCAGCCCGGTCAGGGATATTTCTTTGCAGCAACTCCTGAAGAAATGAAAAATAGAATTCGATATGAGCTATTTCCACTCGTAAGAGAGTACCTTCAAGAAGGATTACTAAGCACTGCGAAAGAGGAATTTAATAAATATTTTACGACTAGAATTGGTTTGTCTTTATTTGAGTGATATGGCTGAAGCACTTGATGTTTTTTGTGAGATTCCCTGCTTGACTGAGCAAACAACTCCCATAAAAGGAATTATTTTGTTGAAAAAATGGTTTCCTCATGCCGATAAAAGATATATTACCCAACACCTTCAGAAATTTATTGACTACAATTCTAGGTCATTTCTTTTTCTTGGTGTCACTCCATTTCTTATCGGGTCTGATCAAGGCTCCTCATTGGCTTTCAGGACATCACAATTTATCGGTTCTGCGCCCTTGCGATCGCCTGATACAGGTAAACAAATTGGGGATTTTGTTGTAATTCCTCGATTCACTGGTAAAGATAGATATGAAGAATATATTGAGATATTAAACTTGCTTGCCAGTGACATTGTTCCAGAAGTGGGAGATAGCCTACCCTTGGTGTCAGGTCGAAACTTTAGACCACCGTTATATCTCGAAGCAACTAAATTCGTCCTTACTTTAGAGGAATTAGTTAAAACTCCATGGCAAAAGTTTGATAGAATCGAGAAGTTAATAAATGAGCCTAAAGGTCAAATAAATTGGAGCAAGTATACCCGCAATGAGTTTAAGGTCGAAAATAAACTCCGCTTTCCTATAGGAAAAAATATTTTAAGCGTCTTCCACCCAGAGTATTCACAAATTAAGTACGTTCTTAATCTTTGCAAAATTGAATTATCGTCTCCTGCAACACCTTTGCGAATTAAAGCAAAAGTTAAGAATAAATTAACGTACATTGAAGAAAAGTTGCATGATCATCTTCCATTGTATACCGAAATAATTCAAACTCATTTTTCTGATAGTCCAGTAGTGCGAAAGTGTAAACTTCAAGCTAATCGAATATTAGAACTTAAGTTTCAAGATAGCACAGCTTGGCGAGTAGATTTTTCAGAGGTATTTGAGCGTTTTGTTCAGTATATATTTAAGGATGTTGCTAAAGAGGTAGGTGGTCGTTTTCTTTCTAACTATAGACTTGATGGATACCCGCATGGGCAGTTTGCTTGGGGTCTGAAATATCTCGAACCAGATGGAATCTTTCAAAAAGATAGTTTAATAGTATTTATCGACGCCAAGTACAAATCCAATCTTTATAACAAAATTGGCCAAAGTGTCATCTTAAAAGAAGAACACAGGCGTGATATTCACCAACTGCTTGCCTACGTTTCATTTAACAAATCTGATACCAAATTTGGATTGTTGTGTTATCCATCACGGAAGGTAGAAATAAATGAAATTCGCTATAGCAACTCGATAAATCGAACTACAAGCAGAGTACTAATATTTGGCTTACCCCTGAATGCAAATTGCACGGGTACTGCAAAAAAATTACTCACAAATAAACTTGGAAATCTTGAAACTTGGTCAGCAAGCTAATGACTGATAACGGAGGAAATGGTGTCAGGTACCTTTTTCAATTTACCAACTCCTGAAAGGGTAGGAGTATACTGAATACATGGAAATCAATAAAGTCATTATCGATATACAGTAGGGGATAGACGAATTTTCGGCGCAGATTAAACAAGTCTCAGAAAAGAACGAGATGCAGTTCTCGGAGATCATGGAACGATTACGCTCGATCGAAAGGAAGATTGCTGATCTTGAGCATTCGGTGACTGATAAGAATGAAGCACGAGTATTCAATAAAGAAGACTCTTATGAAGCAGCACGTCAATTAATAATCGAGACACAGAAAGTTTCAACCTCATTCCTCCAGCGCAGGCTCGGTCTTGGCTACGCGCATGCCGCAAGAACGATGGACATGCTCGAAGAAAAGGGTGTCATCGGCCCCGCCAAAGGCGCTGAACCTCGAGCTATCCTTATACAAGAATAGAAAGAGGACAGCCACAATTGATTCGGGATTTGTGAGGGGGTAATATGATTCAGAAATTTTTTGATACAATGGGTTCATGGACGATGGAATTCTCAGTAATTTTAATAATGAATTTGGAGACGAGCTTCCTTTTTTAAGGGCAGATTACGAGGCAATAAAACAGCAATAGAAGTATCCTGTAAAGTGTCATAAATCCGATTCGTTTTTGTAATATATATAGTACTTGCAAAAACGGCCCAAAAAGGTAGTTTGTATTAACCGTACGTTGTCCACAGTATCTTCATTCATTTGGGGGTATAATGACAACAACAGAGTAATCTCATAAACCTATGAAAAACACCAAATTCAGCATGCTTTTTGAAAGCATGAATACTGCGGAAAAATTTATTTCCAAGCTTACTCAAAAACAGAAGTCAGAGCTTGAAGAAGGCTGGGATATTGAGCATGCTTACTATTCAAGTGCTCTTGAGGGAAGTAAGATCGACCGCGGAGAGTTCGAGAAACTCGCCAAGACTGCATAAAAATTCGATGCAGAAACGTCCGAAAACAGAAGAAGAATTACAAGAACGAGAAGCGATAGGAGTGATCCGCGCTTCTCGTTTTGTAAGAAAACTCGCAAATTCTCATAAGCCAATCTCCATAAAACGATAGCTGAGATACATCGGGAGATATTTAATGACGCATGGCCGGAGATAGCGGGAGTTTTTCGCAAAGAAAATCTTACTATTTCTGATTCGCAACATAAACCTCCACATTATGAAGATGTTCCCGGGTTGATGGAAATGAATGACCAGATATTTCAGGAAAAACTTAAAAATCTTGAAAATGCGGAAGGAATAATTCGAGGCAGAAAATCGAACACTGATCCGAAAGTAAAAAAAGCTGTGGACCAGATCATTCATCTGGCTGCATGGATGCATCACATGATCACCTCAGTGCATCCTTATCGAGATGGAAACGGAAGAACGGCACGTCTTGCGGCAAATCTTATACTTGAACGTTTTGGGCTTGTTGGAATTTCGATCAAAATAGAAAAAGAAAATAAGAACCGTTATCGTCAGGCCTTGTCACAGATAGATAATAATGAGGATTATGCGCCTCTCTCGGCACTGATCTTCGAGGGACTTGTTGAACGCTATCAGGGGGTAGCAGTAAGGTATCACAAAGCAAAAAACTAAAGAATAAAAATTTTTTGATACAATGGGTTCATGGATGGTGGAATTCTCAGTAATTTTAATAATGCATTTGGAGACGAGCTTCCTTTTTTAAGGGCAGATTACGAAGCAATAAAGCAGATCGCTCTGCTCAACTATGTTCGTATCCTATTTATACGTTTTATCAGCGATAGCAAATAAAACGTATAAATAGAAATTAGGGGGAAATAGGAGGCGCCCGATATTTTAAGAAAATCTGGGTACAAATAATTTCTTGCCAGTTTGGAAGTAAAATTGAGGACATTGACCTTGTGCCGCTATCAGTATAGACTTTTCATATTATGGCCTCTAAAAAGTTCTCTTTCAGTCTTCCTGTGGTTATTACCAAGCAAAACAAACGTTATGTGGCTTATACTCCTGCACTCGATATTTCCACATCAGGAAAATCTGAAAAAGACGTAAAAGCTAAGTTTGCCGAACTCGCAAATATTTTTCTAGAAGAAATTCACGAGGCAGGGACTGTAAAAGAAGTGCTTACGGAATTAGGTTGGAAAAAAATTGAGAAGAGATGGACTCCTCCACAAGTTATATCTACAAAGTCGGTGGATTTCCGTGTTTCTGAGTTTGCATAGATTCTATGCCCAAGATACAGTCATTGCATTGGAAAGAATTCGAGAAATTTCTTCTCGAAGTGAGCTGCTCATTCAAAAGAGAAAAAGGCGATCATCGTATCTATTGGAAAGAAGGAATTAGTCGCCCAATTGTCATTCCTCGAGATACTTCTCTTCCTGCATTTATTATTCTCAACAACTTAAGAGTATTGGGGATTTCCCGGGAAGTTTATCTTAAGACGCTAAAACCGAAGAAAAAGAAAAGGGCGAAGAAAAAAAGTAACTGGTAAGATAATGGGTCAAAGCGAAACCCAAACCGCGTACAATTAGGGGGAAAAAGTCGACAGCCACAATTGATTCGGGATTTGTGAGGGGGGTAATATGATTCAGAAATTTTTTGATACAATGGCTTCATGGACGG
Organism: bacterium; assembly: GCA_043743715.1. Classification (GTDB taxonomy): domain Bacteria; phylum Patescibacteriota; class Minisyncoccia; order Phycocordibacterales; family UBA6899; genus MHLP01. The sequence continues at coordinate 22,968 of JAYTWK010000034.1, read as the reverse complement.
TGGAATTCTCAGTAATTTTAATAATGCATTTGGAGACGAGCTTCCTTTTTTAAGGGCAGATTACGAGGCAATAAAACAGATCGCTCTTCGCAATGGCGGGCACATTTCTGCCAAAGAAATATTCAGTGTGACCATGGGCGGCTACATGAAGTTGTCGCTCATTAAAGACCAGCTCATTGCAGATGGTATCATCACAAAACTTGATCCCGACAAGACAGATGAGCAAGAAGAAAACAATTAACAACATTTTATACGTTTTATTTGCTATAGCAAATAAAACGTATAAATGAAAAATAGGTGGAAAATAGGAGGCACCCGATATTTTAAGAAAATCTGGGTACAAATAATTTCTTGCCAGTTTTGGAAGTAAAATTGAGGACATTGACGGATTAGAGAACAGCTTCACATACGCATAAGTTACAAATCATTTCGGCATTCTGTAGCGACCTGAATTTTTATGACTCCAGGAGATGAAAAAGGAAGTATTCTCTGTGATGAATGCTAGAATTATATATGATGAAATAAACACCTGCCAAATCTTGCGAGGGGCAGCAGTGACCCCATGCCCTTTTGACTTCCGCGTGGGGTGTGAGAGAATGAATATACAATGGATCAAATACAAGAAAACTATCTACTTACCGTAGAAGACGAAGTTAACCTTCTCGAGATTAACGCCGAGGACCTCGCAGAAGCACAGCTTGCAGCGGCGGACACGACCCGTGAGTTTAGCCACTCATCACAACTTCAGGCAAAGGACATGGCTCACTTTGCGCAGATAGAGCTTACTCCCCTAGATATTCGACTGTACTCGGCGCTTCGCGAACTTCTCTCGGAGTCCATGGGCGGAAGTGTGAGGACTGTAGATTCAGGTAGATTAGCTTGCACCTTAAGTGATCAACACCTTCTTGCAGAGGCGCTCAAGCAGTCAGGGGATAGGGAGCGTCTGATGAAATTCGTCTCTTTCTATCCGAACATCTTCCCGTAATTACCCAAAAGGGACTGACGGTTTGTTTCAGAAACTACACCCTCCCAACAATTTCTTGCCAAGTTTTATAAAAGGCAGGTAAACGTGTCTCATGGTATTTACCTCTGCTTTTTTGACTTCCTTTTTCTCATGAATGAGCGAATAGTAAAACAGAACATACAGAACATAAGGAATCCAAACTCCGGCGTCCACACTCGTACCCCCTGGCTCTGCTCCTCCTATTGGGTTATGATATAGAAATGAGCGAAGAATATGCTGGGCAGGAAGAAACACCCATGGGAGAAGAAACACTTACGGAAGAACGAGCACCCGCCGAGCTTGTCAAAACTGCTATTCTCGATGCTGTTCTCGCGCTGAAAAGTAATCAAGAAAATACTCAAGGTGAGCAGAATATGGAAAACCTGAGTGAAACTGCGGAAACTGAGGGTGAGGCGATGCTCGAGCGCGGAGAAATCGCCAACCTGCATCTTGATATCGAGGGAAGTTCGCGTCTTGGCGAAGCATGGAAGGAGGCGCAGACCTGGGCCGCCCCCGCGTTGGAGAAGGCAAAGCAAGCGTTTAATTGGGCGAAAGCCCCGTCGACGACTTATCCGGAGGCATTGGCCAAAGCCGCGGTCTTCTCCGCCGGCACCACGGTATTCCTTGCGCCTGTTTTTCTCGCACGTAATTGTTTGCAGGTATATAAAGCTCGTCTGGAGGAAGAGGAAAAGGTTCCAAGTGGCGGGATTGCCGCTGCATAGATTTTTTATGAAATACACCACTACAACTGATACAACTGATCTTGGTCCCGAAGAGCTCGTCCGCGAACTCGGTGCGGAGGATTGCTCTCCAGAACTCAAGGGCAAAATCCTGGCGAAATTCGGCGAGGTGCTGTTCAAGAAGCTTGTCCTTCTGCTTTCTGATGACGACGCCAAGGCGGCGATTTCTGAACTATCCTCACTTTCAGTAGAAGAAGGTATGGTACGGCTGATTGCCATACTTGATGCAAAGCTCGCAAACGCGGAGATAGAGCGTGGAAGGGTATTTGCAGAAACCGTTGCCGAATTCAAAATACCGGCCGCATAAATTTCATAAATATTTTACGCACAACACACCAACCCCGCACTTGGCGGGTGTTGGTGTGTTTGCACTATAACAACACTATAACAACTATAAGAATGTTATAGGATGTCCATCAAACACTACATAGTGCCGGAGTGTTCATGTTCACGGGCTGCTTGTCGGCCCCTTTCCTCTTTCTCAACAGCATTCTTGCGCGACTCTTCTTCATCGGCAACAGCCTGTTCGCGCGTGCTTTTCTCGCGCTCTGCTGCATCCTCCCTTATATCTTTATTATTATCCATACGTGTATGAATTAATTTTTAATCGCACGCGACTCACAATACACTACGTCCATGATGTTAAGATGAAGAGGAGATATGTACTGTACTCGTATGAAATATGCAATGATCGTGTAAACATCGCATGAACAGTAATGTAGAATATATCTATGGCAAAACATATCTCACATGGTGTTGTTCACAAGGTACCGCCTGATCTCTACACCAAACTTACCTCGCTCCCCAAGTCACTCACTGCATGGGAAGATATCACACCCCTGGCACGCAACGAATTCATCTGCTGGATAGAAGATGCCAAGAAGCCCGAGACCCGCGCGCATCGCGTGAAGCGTACCTACACCGAGATAGCCGAAGGCAAGCGCCGCCCGTGCTGCTGGGCCGGCTGCCCGCATCGGTAACTCATGCGGATTCTTGCAGAGTGATGAGGTATACTGAAGCAAATGAAATCAAGTGAATCATATCTTTGGTATCAAGCGCTTCTGAAGCCTTCGTGGGCGCCACCGTCGTGGCTATTTGGTCCGGTGTGGACTCTACTGTACCTTATCATTGCGTACACGTTCGGCATGGTTTTCATCGCCGCATACAAGAAAACATTGCCCGGTATTGTCGCGCTTCCGTTCGTGCTCAATCTTATGTTCAACTTCGCTTTCACGCCGCTGCAGTTTGGTGTGCGTAGCAATGTGCTTGCGGCTATCGATATCTCCCTCGTTCTCGCGACGCTCCTGTGGTCGCTGATCGCAGTATGGCCCTACATGCGCTTCGTGGTGTATGCAAATTTGCCATATCTCGCATGGGTCATGTTTGCAAGTGTTCTTCAATTCACCATCACGTATCTCAATGCCCGGTAAATAGACAGCCCTTGATAGCCCCGAGCGAGACACAGGAGGAATGTTACGTGCCGCTTACCATAGCTTTCACTTTCTCAAACCACAATTTGTAGCCAAGCGAAGACGGGTGGAATCCATCCGGAGCAAAATAATGCTCCGGATTGCGTATGAACGGATCTACATCCGGCGGGTCATACAGATTCACATAGGTGCCGCCGTGTGCTTCAACGACTTCCCTGAACGCTCCATGAAAGCGGACAGACTGAAGGCGGAAGTAAGCTTTCAAAAACCAGGGTATTGCCGGGGCACCTCCAATATTGCCGGCCATGAGTACAACCAAACGATCGTGCGCGGGAAGTGTCGCCAATTGCTCCGCGAGTCGTTGTGAGGTATTTCCCGCATCATGAAAGCTGGTCACATCGTTCGCACCGATTTGCAGTAATATGAATCGATAATGCGAGCGCTCGGCACGCGCAATTTGCGAAGGAAGCTCTATGACAGTAGTTCCCGATGATGCATAGTTCTCAACCATTGTTGCGTTTACATAGGCCGCAAACATTGCAGGCAACGATTCGCTCGTGTGATCTGCACCTACGCCGACCGCGGTACTGTCGCCGAGTACAAGGATGGGGAGATCCGCGCTCGCACTCACAAGACGAAAGGGGATTGCATTCCCAATAAGCTCTTTCGAGATCGTTGTGGTTTTTTTGAGCCCCAGCAGCGAAAACCCTATTTGCAGAACGATAATGCCGAAGAGTATGCCTAAGAGTATGCCGATGATCATGTATTTGTGTAACTTCATTGCGCTATCTGCGTAGCATGTCTACTCATGTAATAAAACCAGTATAAACTATTTTATCTGCGAAGCGGAGTTCACAGTAAAGCAGTAAGGCTCGTTCCACACAAGCAGCTGAAGAACTTTCATCAATACGAATTCTTGCGAAGTTTTTTTGAAGAGGGTAAGGTGAGGCGATGCGCGTGACACTTCATATATGGATAAAACGCTTCACGCTCGCCGTTCTTGGTATGATCGGGATGTCCGTGGTGCTGCTAACTTTTTCATTTCTCCTCATCAAGCTACAAACCAAGGGACGTATCTACAACGACCTGACGAGCGTCCCACATACTTCGGTCGCGCTCATCCCCGGTGCGGCAATTCTTCGTGACGGCAGTCTCTCACCGGTCTTGAAAGATAGAGTCGACGCGGCGCTCCGACTCTATCAGGCAGGGAAAGCGGACAATATTCTTGTCTCCGGAGACAACGGGACGACCACGTACAACGAAGTGAATCCGGTGCGCATCTATCTGCTCCAAAGCGGTGTTCCGTTCGCGCATATCTATCTCGACCACGCAGGCTTCGATACCTATAGCAGTATGTATCGTGCGAAAGAAATCTTTCGCGTCGGTTCAACCACTATCATCACTCAGTCGTTTCACTTGCCGCGTGCAGTCTATGTCGCGCGTCACATCGGCATCGTCGCTTACGGGTACAATGCGGACGATGGACACTATCTGCTAAAAAATTATATTCGGGAATGGTTCGCTGATGTGAAGACACTGCTTGATCTGTTGCGAGAGAGGGAGCCGAAGTATCTTGGCGACACCATCCCTATTGCGCAATAAGCAGTACACACATGAGGTGTGTTGTAATAAAAAAACCGTACGAAGGAACGTCATCATAAGTAGCCGGCGCTTTCCCTCCGATACTCTCTTTAGACATACGGCGGGGAATCAGCGAGTCTCACTACACTCGCAAGAGAGAGAATATATGTGCTTCATAGCCCATGTATACAATAAAATATGATCGTCCTGCGTCGAATTCTTGCAAAGTTTTTTGATAGTGTGTTTTCAATTCTATGTTGAATTGATACATAGTTACATGAGTGCGTACGATGCGATACTGCATCCCGAAACACAGAAACCTCACGGCGCAAAAGTAGCGATGGCAATAGCACTTGCGCTCATAACCTGTTATGTCACTGCATCAGTTTTAGAGACATTCGCCATCATCATTGTTGCTCTCTCGCCTCAAGATTCTGCAAGCAGCGCGAATCTCATCGCATACGAGATCGTTACATTCGCTATCATTGGCTACCTTGGTTACAAGGTATTTTTCTGGTCGCTGCGGCGAAAATAAGACCGCAAGTATTTGATTCATATAAAGAAACGCCGCACTCATGCCTGAGTGCGGCTCTGCTCTTCTTTAGTAACGACGGGTCTAGTGCTTCACTTGCGGCGCTCTGCCCGGCGGGAGGAAGAACATCTGCTCGAACATTTTCCACTGGTGGAGTTTCCGGGTCGCCTCCCAGTCGGTCGGTATGACCTGTCCGCTCGAATACGAAGGATCGGCATTGTTGACGAAGCTGTAGGGCGGGAACGCCGACCGCAGCACTATCACCGCAAGTCCGAACGAGGTGGCCATCAGTTGCCATGCCTCGCTGAACCAATCGTCTTTCTTGGCCGAGTCTTTCGCAAGGCACATATAGAGCGATTCCCCGATCTGTGTGCTGTACTCGAGCGACCGCATCTGGTGTCGTCTCTGACTCATGCCGGGGAAGAACGCGACGTACTGCAAGCTGATATCGGCGAGGTCGTGCATGGTCGCCGGGTCTATAGACTTACGCCCAATGAGATACGAGCTGTATTCGAATCCTGCAAGTTGGTCGAGGAGGTCGCATCGCCCGAGGAATCTGTTGAGCATCACCGCAAGGTAGTCGCGCAGGGTAAGGTTCATCGGCAGCTTCGTCTTTTGCCATGCATCGTCCATCAGGATCAAGAATTGCTCTTGCGGGGTCGATGCGCGCACGAAGCCGAGTGTGTTGAGTTGTGCGAGCACGGTTTCGCTCTGTACATCTTCTTCGGTGTGGGGCAGTATATGTAGTGCAGGATTGCTTTCCATGTCAGCTCCTTCTCGGTTGTACGGGTGTCTTTCTTTAGGCTAGCACTATTTTTGAGAATGGGAAGGGAGAGCATCGCATAAGGTGGATAGGACAAAACACACCCTCGGTGATTCCTTCAGCTGGCGGGCTTCTATAAAAGTGCATATGCCGAATAGTTGATTCGTCAACCGTGAGATACTAGTGAGATGCTACCCCGATACTCTGCCGATTTTTTTGCTCGAGATTTTCAATCTATTCCCTACAGAGTATACTTTTGATACGTAGACAATAATTCCATCACCATGAAAATGCAAAAACCTTGGCCTGTCGGACCACACAACCCCATTCAAAAAATCGATGATAATCTCTGGGTTGTCACTGATATTATGAAGGGGAACCCATCCATCGTCGCATGTCGATAGTGGAGCGCTCAGACGGTACGCTCTGAGGTGCTCCGAGATACCGAACCTCTCGCGCATCATCCCATTCCACAAAGTTGTGCTGGAGAGGGCGCACCTCTCTCGATGCGTCATGCTGCAAATAAACTCTGAACACTATTTTCAACATTATTTTTTAGTCATTCAGTATGAAGAACACAAAAATCATCGTCAGTAGCATAGTCCTGTTTGCCGTTATTGTATCTATCGCGATAGTGGTATCGCGACGTGATTCGACCGGAGCGAGCGCGGTCATAGAGAAGACAACAGCACCCACCACCGCTACGACCGGCGGCTCCGCTATCGTGGGTACGATGCGCGAGCAGATTGTCACGCCAATCGTCGCGAATTGTGCCAAAAAACTCAAGGCAAATACCGAGACTGCAAATCTTCCCGTGGCGTATGTGAGTGCGTGGTGTTCGTGTAATGCTAATGAGCTCGCCGATCATATGACCACACAAGATGTCGCAGACTTGCAAAGCGGGGCGCGCAGTCAGGCGGATATCCTCACCGCGAAAGCAGAAGCCGCGGTTGCTGTGTGTCAGACCAAAGTCAAACTCGATGTGACCGGCGCTGGGGTAAAATAAAACTTCTGCCGCGTTCTTTTGTCAATCTCCAAAAACCCTTACAGAGCTTCAATATTTAGGACAATATGCATTTGAAAAAACGTGATAAAATAGAAGACTATGAAAAACGCAATTATCGCAGTCGTCATTATTCTTATTCTCGCAGGAGCTGGTCTTTATTTCTTTAAGCCGGGTATGTTTAACAACGAAGTCGCTGTGACAAATCAAAACCCGACTCCAGTAACTCCCGAGCCGGTGGTCACACCTCCCGCACCGGTTGCGGCAACCCCACCAGCGGAGAGTAAAAATCAGACTCTCTTAGGTACCTCGGTAGGCGCTCGGAGCATCACCGCATATCACTTTGGTTCCGGTGCGAAAGAACTATTGTTTATCGGCGGTGCACATGGGGGCTATGAATGGAACACCTCACTGGTTGCATTTCAACTGATGGACTATCTGAAGACAAATCCTTCGAAGATTCCGAGTGGTATCACGGTCACCGTCATTCCGGTGATGAATCCAGACGGACTCTTCAAGGTGACAGGCAAAGAAGGCGTCTTTACTGCGGCAGATATTCCGGCAGATGCGAATACAGTCCCGGGCCGCTACAATGCAAATAACGTCGACCTTAACCGCAACTTCGATTGTGATTGGAAGGCAATGGGTACTTGGCAAAATACCAAGGTATCAGGAGGAAGCGCTCCGTTCTCTGAGCCTGAGAGTAAAGCCTTACAGACATACGTCGCTGCGCACACCCCAACCGCAGTGGTCGAATGGTTCAGTTCGGCGGGCGGAGTATATTCATCCAGCTGTGGAAATGGAATCTCGAAGGAAACAAGTGCAATCACGAAAGTGTATGCCGATGCCTCAGGATATCCGTCGCACAAGAACTATGACTTCTATAACGTCACTGGCGATATGGTCAACTGGTTCGCGAAGAACAATATTCCTGCAATCAGCGTACTTCTCACTGACCACACCAGCACCGAGTGGACCAAGAACCAGGCAGGTGTAGACGCGCTCCTCGCACACTACGCAAAATAATGCCGAGACACCGCAAGCTCAATATCCTTGCATGCATCGCGCTCATACTGGTGATCGGCGGGTTTATTATTGCGCGCCTCATGACTCCAGCTCCGAAGGCAGTTGTAGTAGTACCGCAGGCGGTGATTCCCGTCACGCCTCCTTCCGCAACCACTTCTACCCATGAAGTGATAGGACTTTCGGTTGAGAATCGCGCTATCGACGCGTACACCTACGGTAGCGGCACGACAACACTCGTGTTCGTCGGCGGTATGCACGGCGGGTACGAGTGGAACAGTGTACTTCTTGCGTATCAGTTCATGGACTACCTCACGGACCATCCGGATGCTGTGTCCGCGAATGAGAAGATTATCATCATCCCCGCACTCAATCCTGACGGTCTGTATAAAGTGACCGGGAAGGTAGGGCGCTTCTCTACCTCTGATATTGTCGACGTCACAAAGAAGCCCGAAGGCTACGGACGCTTCAATGCACATGATGTTGACCTCAACCGCAACTTCGGCTGTCACTTCGTAACAAAAAGTATGTGGAAGAGTCACACGGTCTCTGCCGGAACAAAAGCATTCTCCGAACCGGAATCCGCAGCGCTGCGAGATTTTTTACTTGCGCATCGCCCCGATTCAGTTGTGTTCTGGCACAGTCAGGCAAATGCGGTGTATGCGTCAGAGTGCGATAAGGGAGTACTCCCCGGAACACTCGCACTCATGAATACATATGCGAAAGCTGCGGGATACCCTGCGGTAAAATCATTCGACGCTTACAAGGTGACCGGAGACTCGGAGGGATGGCTCGCATCGCAAGGAATTCCTGCCGTCACGGTCGAACTCAAGACCCACGAGACGGTTGAGTGGGAGCGTAATTTGCTCGCAATCAAAGCACTACTCGAACTCTATCGAGCAAAATAAACTGCTCGCGCTCGTGGACTCGAAATGTATTTTCCGAGAGGGATATTTGACAACTATGTACTAAATGTTTTTTAACTATTTACCCTCTTGCACGAATATTGAGAGGGGAGTACAATCTACATATTCAGGAATTATTCCTGATATCCAAAATGGATATCATGAGTTCGCTCCTGATGTTTAAAGAGCCCCTACAACATTACGTTTAGTGGCTCTTTTCACATCTCCATAACGAAACAACGAATTCGCTTTCATATAAAAAATCTGCAATGTATTGCCACTTAGTGCTCCGCAACTGAATTCGTTCGCCCATTTGGTACTATATGCCACTTTTCTTGGTAGTTCTACTCCATACTCCGTTTTTGTGTAAAAATGCCGCCCTTGTGGTGAAGGCGCTGTGCGCCGATTCGGATGTGTTATTTCCGCTTGAAGTGCGTAGTCTCGTGATATGAATCGTAGTTAGCAGTGAGCTCTTCTCCCTTTTTGATCCTGCGCATGGCAATGAATGTCTCACCCTTATCATTTGTGATCATATTCGGCTTCTTTGAGTGATTGAGGTAGTAGTTCTTAGTCAGCGCGTCGATGCCGTAGTTCGGCACGAAATATACACCCTCTTGGAGCGCGCAGAAGTCGCGCACCAACTCCTTCGCTTCATTTGGCGCATCGAATGCATCGAGGTCTGCTTTCGGGATCCGCAAGACATCGCCCTGTGGATCGGCATATTTAAATGGATTAGTACCCTTCGGAATAGTACGAATGGCGATCACTCCGACGCCGTGCCGGCCGACACCGAGTTTGCAGTAGACATGGCGCAGTGCTGTGAGAAATGATTTTTTATTCATGGATATTGACTCTTAAGTATATCGTACAGAGCTATTCGACCCTATCATGAATACTCATGCAAGAGAGTGTATACTTATATCCATGGAAGGCGAGCAAAAGTGAATGGAGGCCGTTCATTGAAGCGTCTGTTTAGAGCGTTTACTTGGGATCAGCACCATTGCGAGTGTGATGCCGACGGCAAGGAGCGGCATGGCGATGAGTAAGACACGAGTTGGAAACGGCACGGTTGGTGTAGTCGCAAAACGTACAACAAAACGTACAATAAGTGCAACCCAACCTACCATACACAAAGGAGGAGCTATCGCCCACCACCCACTGAGTCCGGTATCCGAAAGACGACGTAAAGAAAAATATACGAATGCGAATGAAAACAACAGATATAAGAGCGGTAGTAAGGCTATCGATGAGGTGCGCAATTGATAGAGTGCGGCGGTAAATGCTGCAATGCAAATCATGATCGACGGGAGATATTGTTTTCGTCCAAGTGGAGCCTTTGTATAGGCGAATGTATGTGCGAGTGTCTTTTTCATGACTGTATACTAGCAGAAAATACTCAAAGCAAAAGTGCCGCCACACGAGCGTCCAAGTAATAAGATGCCTCATATCGCGTATAATTTTCGATGTCCAGCTCAGAAAATTCGAAGAACTCTCGGGAGTTCTCGAACCATTCTCGAGCGACGAATGGTAAATGATGTTCGGAACCAAGACTGTTGGCGTAGACTCATGGGTCATTTTTATACTATTTCGTCATGTGCGCAAGGCAGTATGTTTGGATGCGTGGTGATTTGAGTGTCTGGCAAAAAATTTTCGCTTGTGTCGTGCTGCCAGTTACGGTGACGATCTCGTTCGCCGACTGTGATAGCCAACATTCGGTCTGATCACCGAGAGTTTGAGAACAGAGGAGTGTGGGGTCGCTACGCGTACGGTCGGTCGAAGTAGAGCGCAGGGTACGGAATCCTTCCTCCATGAGTGCACCGGTCGCGCATTGGCTACTATCGGAGTCCGACGAATAATCTCCGCAATGGAGGAGTGAGCGCGTGATATCGCCACCTGACATATACATCAGCGCGTGCCCGATACCGTGTACGCAATTCATGTGCGCGAGGGGAGAAGTGGTGGCAAGCCATGTGTCGCTGCATATTCCTCGGAGATCTTCCAGAGTAAGGAGTGACAGTGGTCTGTCGCCGAACATCTGCTCGATGACCCCGTGATAAAAGCCGTTTCCGCAGATATCGCTTCCGGCATGAAATGCATTACCGAGTGATCCATAGTGTAGCGCGGCTACGTGTCCAATGCCATGTGCTGCACTGTGGCAGGTCGAAGCGAGCTGAGTATCGGAGAGGGTGCCCGCGGTAAGCTCCAAGAGCGCGGAAGTCACTCCGGAATTTTTTGCCAATGTTTCAAAGTATGTTTCATTGCACGATTTCATGAGAGCACCGGGGGGACAATTGCGGGGGATGTGCGTGGTGCCGGTGGACTCGGAGGGAGTGCGAAAGTAGTAAAGCGCAGCACAGAGTGCACTGATGAAGACGATGAAACACAGTATTGAAGCGACACGTCGAGACATGAAGACATTCTAGCAATTAACTGCGGATGAGGAAGTAGAGCGCCCTCATGTGACTTTTGTTACAAACAAAACACCGCGGAAGTATTCCGTGGTGTTTTGTTATTTTTTTGCTATAGTCCAATCTTGAGTTTACCGCTGCCTTCAGTTTCGGTTTTCCCGTCATGCTCAGCATCATGCCCAGACTCATTCGTCGAGTCGGTTTTGATAGATGTATTGACCTCCATGATTCCGCCGACCTTAACTGTACCGGTGTCGCTCGTCGAGGTGTTTACTCTGCCTGAATGTTTGTCCTCATCTCTGCTCTCACTTTTGTCACTCTGTGAATCTTCACGAGTACCTTCAGACTCAATATCAGATGAAGTGCTTGAAGTATGACCTTGCTCTTCGTCACGATCATCGTTGGCTCGGAATACTGCATTCATGAAGACGTTGCCGCGCTTGTGTTTGGTTGTACTTGTTGCATGAGCGCGCAGAGTACTTGAACCCTCTATCTGTTCGTCGAGCTGTAGGCCTTCTGCTTCATCAGCATCATGCTGCCGCAGGTTTACTCCAAGAAGTCCGAGTGCGCTCATGTGTCTCGAAAGCGAAATCTCGAATTCCGAAGAAATTTCGTCCGCATCGCTCTGTTTGTTCTTCTTGACATCTTCGAGCTTAGCCTCGATGCGTGTTGTATGCTTGTCAAAGTTTGATTTGAGTTCGGCTTTTGTCTCTGCACTGAGTTTCTGCTCTGCCTCTAGTTTCTCTGCCTCGTCGAGTCTGCGCAGCGCGAGATTCGCTTCGAGCTTGGCGTTCGCAGAGTCACCGAGTGTGAATGCGCTTTCGACATTCTCGTTGACGTGGATTTTAACCGGATACAGTGCATCACCGGGGATGGTGTCCGCTGCTGCGAATGAGACACCTCCTCCCATGAGTAATGCGATAAGTATTAGGATAGGCATACGTGTAAATAGTCTATGTTGTGTTAATGTCTTGCGACGAGGGATACGACGAGCTACTCCGGAATTTCTTGCACCTTCGAGCTGTGCACCTATGGGAAGGGGATTGGCGTTCATTTCTGTGTAGAGCGCCTCTGTATGCGCGGCTTTATCCGCAGCTGAAAGCCGTATTCTTTTAAGTGCACGCAGAAGTAATTGTTCGTTTATGGGTTGATTCATACAGGTAAAAGTTTTCTGAGTTTCGCGACGCCGCGACTGACCCGCACCGAGACGACGTTCTCACTGACTCCGAGTATCTCTGCTATTTCTCCGACCCCGAGTTCTTCGATGAACCGTAAGTGAATGACTTCTTTGTATTCAGGAGGTTCGAGATTATCGAGCAGCTTCATTGCATGTTCGATGTCCAAGGGGTCGTACCCCGGACCGTCGTCCAACGCAGGAATATCGCCGCCTTCTTCGAGAAATGCGTCGAGTGAGCCGGTTTTGCGGGTTGCGTGCTGCCTTGTCATATCATAAAGAATATTGCGGGCGGTGCGAAAAAGGAAAGAGCGTAATTGGTCGATGTTGTTTCCTTCGGCAAGATATCTCCAGGTGCGCAGGTATGCTTCTTGGACAATATCTCGGGCATCCTCTTTGTCACGCGTGCGAAAATATACAAAGCGGAATATCGCGTCTGCATGCTGCTCATAGGCGTGAATATATGCCTCTTGTGTCGCTTTTTGCTCCACCATAATGATTGACGTTCGGTACCTGCCATTCTTACAGATGGAAGGGAGGAGAGCAAGAGGCCGCGCAGTTGGGTATACGTAAAACAACACAGCGCCAAGTGACGCTGTGTTGTTTTGATCAAGTTTTCATTAAGCTGCTTATGCTGCTGCTTTTCCGAGGATTTTGAACATCTTGGTGCCGCAGGTGGTGCAAACACCCTTCATTGCCTTGCGCCCGTTCTTCATGGTCACTTCTTCGGTGTCTTTCATCTCGCGCTTCTCTTTGCATTTCATGCAATGTCCTGTTTCTGGCATATTGTTACAAATTATCTCAATAATCGATGCATCCCCCATTGTAGCGTAAATATGAAAAGGGTACAGTGCGTGACGCAATGTACCTCTTGTACGAGGCTTTTCTCGAGAATTGGTGTATGGTGTCAGGGACTTCTATCGCACAGGCCCACATGAAGAACATGTAAGAAAAAGGCGCACCGAAATGCGCCATGAGGTAGTGTAAGAGTGAATGCAAAGCAGAAGTGTTCGCCGCATCATCGTTTGGGGGGACCCATGCGTATGTACTTGAGGGGACGCATGCGTATGAACCTGATGATCACCTCCTGTAGCGATGAGAGTTTCACATCAACATCACGCAGCTTTTCTTCGCATGCTTTTGCAAAGAGTAACATAACGCGGCGATCATACCCCATTGTGCGGACAATCTCCTTGAACTCTTTATTCTCAGTAATTTCGAGTGAGGTAAGTGGTGACTGCCGGAGTGGGTCGCCTGAGTTGGCAAATACGCCGCGCGACATCATTTTGAGATATACACGATATTTCTTTCCTTTCAGCTTTTCCTGTTCGATTATTGCCACGTGCTCCTGGTCTTTGCGCATAGCTTCGCGTTGTGCCTCCTTCGCTCTATCCAAGAAAGCGGCGAGCAGTGCTGTCTGACTCCAAAGTACTTTTGTGTGCGATAGGGGAGTCTTACTTTCTCGCACAATCGGGTCTGTGCTCATGATGCTCCTAACAGTATAGTCTGCAGACAATTATACATGCTTTTCACACTGTTGCATTCGTCGTGGGCCAAAGTCCGCGACAGGAGCGCCTCATAAGGCGTATACTTATATTTATGAAGCGATACGCGACACTCTATCGGGTAAAGCCTGAGACACGAAAGACATGGCAGGACTGGTGCATTGAGCGAGATACCACCGAGCGTTTTGATGCGGTGCAGACTCTCCGCGATCATCGGATTAATGTTGAATTTGGGCTGAAGATAGAAATGGACGGGACAGAGCATGTCGTCCTGTACCGCGAAGGTGAAATGGAAAATGATAGCGGCACATTTTCCGGCGATGCCGAACTTGAACTCCTTATCGGTGAATGTCTCGAGAAAGTGATGGATATGCCTGTGCTGTATCATCTACGCGCAGACTGATTGAGAGGTTCCGGATGAAGTTGCTTTTTTACCACGGATACATATACTGTCAAGATAAATCATATCATGGCGGAGGAAGTTACGACAACCTATAGAGACCCGCGCGGTCCGAGCGAAGAGCTGGTCCGGCAGATTAGCGCTATCAAAAATGAACCTGAGTGGATGCTCGAGCTACGCCTTCATTCACTCAAGCTTTGGTATAAGGCCGCTATGCCAAATTGGGGCCCGTCACTCTCCGGACTCGATCTCGAAAACATCACCTACTTCGTCGACCCGAATGTCAAAGAGACCGACAACTGGCAAGCGCTCCCGAAGGAGATCACTGATACATTCGAGAAGCTCGGTATTCCGAAAGCCGAGCGCGATTATTTGGGCGGCGTCGGCGCACAATACGACTCAGGCATCGTCTATCACCGCATCCAGAAACAACTCTCCGACATGGGGGTGGTATTCGAGAACATGGACGTCGCACTACAGAAGTATCCTGAGCTCGTGAAAGAGCACTTCATGACCAAGTGCGTGCCGACCAAAGATCACAAATTCACCATGCTCCACGGCGCGGTCTGGTCCGGCGGCACTTTTATATACGTGCCGAAGGGTGTGAAGGTCGGGCTCCCACTCCAAGCATATTTCCGCATGAACAAAGCGCGTTCAGCACAGTTTGAGCACACACTCATCATTGCCGACGAAGGGGCAGAGGTGACATATATCGAAGGGTGTTCTGCTCCGCAGTATACCGAAAGCTCCCTTCATGCCGGATGTGTTGAGCTGTGGGTCAAAAAGAATGCGCGGGTGAAATATATCAGCGTCGAGAACTGGTCAAAAAACACCTACAATTTAAATACAAAAAAAGCTCTGGTGTTCGAAGATGCGACCGTCGAGTGGGTGAACGGCAATATGGGTTCGCACACCACGATGCTCTATCCTTCATCTTTACTTCTTGAGCGCGGTGCTCGCTCAGAGTCACTCGGAATAGTGATGGCAAACTCTGGACAGACACAAGACACGGGCTCGAAGGCCATTCACATGGCGCCGAACACTGTTTCGGTCATCCGCTCGAAGTCTGTCTCGAAGGGTGGGGGAGTCTCTAACTATCGCGGTTTCGTACGCATGCTCCCTGCTGCCATCAATTCTGAATCGACCGTTATGTGCGATGCGCTCATTCTCGATGAAGGCTCAGTCTCGAACACTTATCCTTCAATCAAGAATCAAAACAGCCAGGTCACCATCAATCACGAAGCACGGGTAGGGAAGGTTGGGGATGATGAGATCTTCTATCTGAAGAGCCGTGGTTACTCCGAAGCCGAAGCACTCCGCCTAATCGTCGGCGGATTCATGGAGCCGATTGTGAAAGCGCTTCCGTTCGAATATGCGATCGAACTGAATAAGCTCATAGAACTCGAAATGGAAGGCTCTGTGGGATAAAAAAAGCCGCCGAACTAGTCGGCGGATGATGTCAGACATCAGGCTTGTTGATTGAAAGTATCTGCACTCCGCAATCAAACAGTTCGCATTTGTGCACGTAAACGACTTTGACCGTATCGTTAGTCACGATATGGTCGTACAGATTATGCGAAACATATTCTGAAATGAAGTGTTTTTCAATCATGAACTCCAATCCAAATTTTTCAGGGCTCGGTGTCCCATGTGGTCCATAGTGAAATGGCAACGACCACTTTCCAACCACGGTACTCATCGTCGTTATTAGATCAGGTGTATGTACGAATGTTCGGTATCCCAGATCGGCCGCCGCGGTGACCCCTCCGATCAACCCGATCGCAATAAAGCCGAAACAGAGAAAGCCACTCAGTATCTGGAGCAACTGCTCCAAAAGTTTCTTAAACATTGTCAACCTCCAATTAAATTAAACGTTGTAACCTATATTAATTATAGAATATACTTTAATTTTGTCAATAATCCCGTAATCCCAGAAAACATTGTGGAATTAAGCAAAAAACTCGCGGAACCCGTGAAGCTTTTTGAGTGAAGAAATCAATAAAGCTAAAATTGAAACTATAAAATGTGGTCGACCGACCACATTTTATAATTTTGGTGGATGTGCTAGCATCACATGTCATGGGAAATCTCGAAAAAGAGGCAAAAGTAGTACGCAGAAATACAAGTATACAGCGGATTATTTTGCAGACAATTGCAACTGCCGGGTTCATGAGCGTAACACTTCTGGCGCCGAATGCCCTTCAGGCGCTTCGAATCTTTGATGGCGGAAAAAGGAGAAAACTCGACCCAAAGTATTTCATCGGGAGTACATTCGAGAAACTTTATGCGCGGGGACTTGTTTCGATCGAACACAGTCAAAAAGGTAAGGTGGCGCGCCTTACGAAGGAGGGCGAAAAGGCGCTTGCACGCATGGTCCTGCGTACTCCTCAGGTGAAAACAAAACGTTGGGACAAACGTTGGAGAATAGTGATCTATGATATTAAAGAGAAAAGGAGAGGAACGCGTATATTATTGCGCCGCACACTGGAAACATTTGGATTTTGTCGATTGCAACATAGTGTGTGGTTGTATCCTCACGACTGTGAAGAAGTGATTATGCTACTCAAGGCGCATTTCAAAATAGGGCAGGAAGTACTCTATATGATCGTCGAGAAAATCGAGAACGATCAAAAGTATAGAGAATATTTCAACTTAAAATAGTATTTGATTAAAACAATACCTGATTTTTATATAATGTGGTCGGTCGACCACATTATATAAAAAGTTATGATGGGGTGTTGAGGTATGAAAATGCCGCCGAGCTAAGTCGGCGGCAGGGCATCTTTGGTGCTTCCTCCACGCGGTCAACGTGGACGGCTAAGCACCAACCTTCTCAGGTCGTCGAGCTGTTGGTCGATCGCGAGGAGGAGCGCAAACATCGCTACTCCGGTGACCGCCCACGCAATCATTGCGTGATCGGTGCCGAGGCCAGTTTCTTTCAGTGCTCCGCCAAAGAGAAGACTGAGAAACATGACGGGAACCAGTCCGTAGTACGCAAGTTTGTGGTGCATGAAAATCTCCAATATCCGTTACAGACCATTCTGTAGCGTGCTTTACAAGCTTTCACAAGTATACTATAATATTCATCTCTTGTCAAACATAAAAAACATTGTGCAATTGTCAAAAAGGCTCGGGGAACCGGAGTGGCTTTTGGGGTGGAGAAAGAACCAGCTTGATGCGGCTGAGGCTCTTCCTGTCGGCGAGAAATACGGTATTGCAATTGCCGCTCTTGAGCTTGGAGAAACGGCGAATTTTTCTGCGCATCCAGACTATCACGTCGAAGCATCGAAAGGACTCGAGCTCTACACATGGAAAGAAGCGATGGCGCAGGAAGAGATCGAGGTGATACTCGAGCGGCTCCTAACGAGCGAACTACTGGCGCCCGCCGTCTCTCGTGATGCTACACTCGGTCGTGCATACTTTGAGACCGGACTTGTTGTCTATGTGCAGCCAGCCGTTGATGACAAAGGCGAATACAAAAGAGAAACACTCACACTTGAAACCACTATGCCACTTGGGCGAGGTTCAGATCTCATCATCGTCATTGGCAAAGAAGGTTCGCGTTTCACCATGAAGAGCATCGTGAAGGGCGGTGAAGCATCGAGTGTCTTGGCGCGTACCTTCGTCACACTCCTTGAAGGTGATGCTGAGGCGGATATATACTCGACCACACAAGACGCAAAAGGATTTGTGAATATCGAACAGTCAGCACTTATCTCCGCGCATTCTGCCTGTAATTTTATTGAGTACCCGAAGTCAGAAATGAAATACCGTTCGCGTACAAATGCAATACTGCTCGGAGAAAAAGCAGAAAGCGAGATAGTGCATGTTCTTATTGGTGCCGGGGCTGCGCATTATGATATTTGGGCAGGTGCTGAGCATCGCGCAGCGCACACCAAGAGCCGCATCTACGCACTCGGACTCGGCACAGGAGAGTCAAAGATAATTTATCGCGGTGCTATAGATATGAAGAAGGGCATCACTCAAGTCGACGGTGCACAGGAAGGGAAATTCTTGGTCACATCACCCTCGGCAGAAGTGTCGGCTATTCCCATGCTCGATATCGCGAGCAAGGAGGTCGCATCGACCCACAAGCTTTCCATTAGCCATATCCGCGATGTCGATTTGTTCTACGCCAAGTTGAGGGGCATGAACGAACATGATGCGCGCGAGCTTGCGGTCGAAGGTTTCTTTGCTTCGCTCTTGAATACCCTCAAGAAAGACGAAATAATGAATGAGGTGCGGAGCCGCATTCAACGCTTGACCAAAACCATCCAAGGGCGGTCCTTGGAACAAAAATAGGCATGTCTATCAATACTGAAAATATTCGTAAAGCATTCCCGCAACTCACTGCTCCCGAGTATCATTTTCTTGATACCGCGGCATCATCACTTACTCCGCAAGCAGTGCTCGATGAGGTTGATGAATACTATAAGCATCACCGCGCAAATGTGCACCGAGGGCTCTACCGTGAAGCTGCTGATGCGTCGGTCGCGTACGAGAGAGCGCGCGGTACGGTCGCAGCGTTCATCGGTGCATTTGCCGATGAAGTGATATTCACTTCGGGAGCGACCGAGGCGTCAAACATGCTCATCCGCTCGCTCGACGAGAGTCTCGAATTCGCAGCAGGTGATGAAATAGTCACCACAGTGATGGAGCACCATTCTTCAAGTCTGCCTCTTCAAGAATTCGCCAAGAGAAAGCATCTCACGGTGAAGCACATCGGCATGAAAGACGATTTTTCTCTCAACTACGAAGAAGCAGAGCGTCTCATTACGATGAAGACCAAGATAGTGGCAGTCATGCTCGCATCGAATGTCCTCGGAACCATAAACGATATTGTTCGGATCTCAGAAATGGCACACAAGCGCGGCGCTCTGGTGGTGGTAGATGCGACCGCAGCCATGGGACACATGTTGGTTGATGTTCGCAAACTGAAGTGTGACATGCTGTATTTCTCGGGACACAAGATGTTCGCGCCGACCGGAGTGGGAATTCTCTGGATCAAGCATGACCTCATAAACAAACTGAATCCAAGTGAATTTGGCGGACATATGGTCGAAGACGCGACACTCCTAGGTGCGACGTATGCAGTAGCCCCGGCTCGGTTCGAAGCCGGCACCAAGGATATCGGCGGCGTGATTGGGCTTGCAAAAGCAGTCGAATTCATCAATGGAATCAGGATAGAAACTATTCACACGCACATAAGCACGCTGGTGACATACACAATCGAGGAATTGCAAAAGATTGAGGGTGTGAAGGTGTTCGCGATGAAAGATACTTCAAAGAATGTCGGTATCGTCAGCTTCACCTGCGACTTCGCACACCCGCACGATATTGCCGAGATACTTGCACGCGACCAAGTCGCCGTCCGCGCAGGGCATCACTGTGCGATGCCGCTCCACTTCACGCTCGGCGCGAAGGGGACCGTGCGCGCGAGCTTCCATATCCACAACACCAAGGAGGATGTTGACGCGCTCATTGTCGGAGTAAAGAAGGCACAGAAGATATTCAAATAGCATGGATTCTTTATATCAGGAACATATTCTCGACCACTATAAGCATCCGCGTAATCGCAGGTTTATGGAGCATGCTGATGTGGTACAAAAAGGTCACAATGCGTCATGTGGGGATGATCTTATTTTGTATATCAAATGGGACGGCGAAACGCTCGCTGATGCGTCCTTTGAAGGATTTGGCTGTGCTATCTCGCAGTCGGGAGCATCGATGCTGACTGAGAAGATCAAGAATATGCGGAGGGAAGTTATTGCGAAGCTCGAAGCAAAAGATATGTACGATCTCTACGGAGCAGAAATCGGTCCGTCGCGAGAGAAATGCGCTATGCTCGCCCTAGGCACCCTCAAGGATGCGCTTACTTCAAAATAATAAGTAAAAAAGAAAGCGGCGCACTCCGCCGCTTGTTGGTCCCGCTATTACGAGTGATCGAGATTGTATCGCCGTACCTTCACGAATTTGATAATCGCGTCAAGGATGACAATCGCGAAAATCGTTGTGGCCAGAAGTCCGCTTGCTATGACTGCCCATAAGCCGCCGGGTCCACCCCCAAAGAGTTTCGCAATTTCGTCAGTCTGAGTGAACGCGCCAAGACTTGCAAATGCAGCAGCGATGGCGATAACCGTCTCATCCTCGCTGATTTGGCGAAAAAATTTTCCATCTTTGCTAACAAGATCAATATTCATTACATCTCCTCTTGATGATAGGGGAACTGGACATCACCCGGATAATATGATATAAAAATGCACATGTCAATCCTCGCATTACGAGATATTTCTGTGGCAGCTGGCGAAAAGACCCTGATAGAAGGGGTTTCTCTTTCTGTGGAGAGCGGAAAGATTCATATCCTGATGGGTCCAAATGGTTCAGGAAAATCATCACTCTTGAATGCGGTCATGGGCCATCCTGCGTACAAACTCACGAACGGCAAAGTTGAACTCGATGGTGCTGACATCACTCTACTTCCGACGGAGAAGAAGGCGAAAGCAGGGCTCTTTCTCTCGCTGCAGCATCTCCCTGAGATTGCGGGAGTATCGATGACCTCATTCCTTCACCGCGCATACAAAGAATTAAAGGGAAGTGAAATCAGCCCGCTCGATTTTTATAAACAGACCGAAAAACGTGCGATCGATGCGGGAATCGATCCTCTGTACTTGAAGCGTAGTGTGAATAGCGGTCTTTCCGGAGGTGAGAAAAAACTCTCGGAAGTACTGCAGCTTCTTGCGCTCGAACCCAAGTTCGCATTTCTCGACGAGATAGATTCGGGCGTCGATGTCGATGCAATGAAAAAAGTGTACGCGGGCATAAATACACTGAAGGAAAAGGGCATCGGATTCCTCCTTGTTTCACACTATCCAAACATCCTCGCGCATATCACACCGGACACTGTATCAGTCATGCGCGGTGGCAAGATTGTTGCGACAGGCGGTGCCGAGCTGGCAGAGAGTATAGCCGCAAATGGTTTTGAAAATATATAAATATGACTTCTGAAAACACAAACGAAATCACTAAAGAAGGAATGACTGAGGTGCTAAAGACGGTGCTCGACCCTGAGCTCAAGATGGATATCGTCACACTCGGACTCGTCTATGACATGAAGAGCGGACCCGATGGCATTGATATTCTCATGACCCTCACTACGCCGTTCTGCCCGTACGGTGACGAGATCATCCAAATGGTCGAGAAAGTACTTGCAAAGAAGTTCGGCGTCGAAGTGCGTGTTGATATTACTTTCGAGCCTGAATGGGAGCCGACCGAAGATCTCAAAATTACTCTTGGATTAGCGTAGAAAGTTCCAAGTCACGAGTTTCAAGAAAGAAAATTTAAAACTTGGTAAGTAGAAAACAGTCATCATTGCAGTTGCAATGATGACTGTTTTCTACTTGTTGCTTGAAACTCCAGACTCACCACTATGCTAGTTTGTGCCGGTCGTTTTGGTCGGATTCTGTGCTGATGCGGTGATCTGTCCGAGCACTCCTTTCACATTGTCATAAGGGTACGCACCGTTAATAGCGGTCTGTTTGTTGGTCTTTTTATTCCATACAATGGAGTACGGAGTTCCGCGTACGCCAATGTCGACTCCCTGTTGATAGTCGCGTTCGACACGGGCGGCGGTCTTGCCACTTGTGAGGCAACTACTGAACGCCGATACATCAAGGCCTACTGCGGCGGCGAACTTCGGCAGCTCATCCGGGGCGATACTCGCAGTGTCTGCGGCAAACATTTTGTCTTCGAGTTTCCAGAATGCCGCGTTGCCTCCCTGGTCATACGCGCATTCGAGCGCCTCGCCGCCCTTTCTGGCATAGGGATGGATGCTATCAAGCGGGAAGTGCCGATAGACCCAGGCGACCTGACCGGTCTTTCCGTAGGTGTTCATCACCTGCTGCATGGTCATGTGGAAGCGCTGACAGAACGGACACTGCGCATCGGTATACTCGATAATAAGTACGTCTGCGTCGGGATTACCGAGTACATGGTCGTCGGGCTTTACCGATAGCTGATCCGGTGTTGCTTCCTGTGTGTCGGCACCGACCTGATTGCGTACGGGAGCTTGCGCGATGGCCGCTACTTTCGCGGGTGTGTTGTTCGTGAACAGTATTGCACCCGCAATGAGTATTCCGGAGAAGACAATCGCAAGGGGAATAGAGAGATTATCCTTCTTTGCTCGCATGGGCTCTGCTGCGATGACTTCAACTTTGTCTGCGATGATGACTTCTTCATTGTGCTCTCCATGCTTCATATGATAAAAATTAGTTCAATTAAATACTGCTCACTTCCGTGCGAAAAGTACAACAAGTATAACATGCGCGTTTTTTCCTACAAATAAGAACCGGGAGGAAAGTATCTGAAATCGGGTAAGTTTGACATAAACATCATGAAGTGCTATTATTTATTAGGCGGCCCTAAAACCGCGGACTCTGTCCGCGGATGAAGCCGCAGTCCACAGTAGACGTGATACCATGAACTCCTATGCGCTTCAGGAAAAG
>JAYTWK010000033.1:0-4131 GCA_043743715.1 bacterium | reverse complement strand
TTAATCTTTTCCGAATCAGCTTCCAAGGTAAGATCTTTCAGAGCCAAGGACTTACCTTGAAAACTTACACAATCAGAAGTGGTTACTTGGGGATGGTATCATTACAACAAAAAGCGTGAGAAAAAATAAACGCCTTCCCGAGGGATGGCGCGTGTTGACGAAAGCGGAGTCAAAACAGTTCAAGTTGTTGAGCGTACGAAGCGTGCGATTTTTCTTCGAGAGCACGGGCGATTCTTTCCTGGCGGTGGTGTTCGGCCAACTGACATGCAGCGAGGAGTAGTGCATCGTGCTCATCCCAATAGAGGCCATGGGCGAGCGTAAGCTTTGCGTTCCCTTCCCATGCATAGGGTAGCACGCGCGACGTGCGAATGCGATTGGTCGTCGCGATGTCAAGGTGACGCGAAACGTCGTAGTAGGTCGGTTGCTTTAGAGCTGTCATCACATTCTCCTGGTTGAGGTGATGTACCTACTTTACCGAACACCATGTACCATTGCAATAGCATGACTCACAAGAAAAGGTGCCGCACTGCGACGCCCGCTTGTGGTTTTAGAACGGGTGACAAGTGATCATGTCCAATACATCTCTTGTCATTGTTTTTCCAGAAAATTGCATGCGCCTCGCGAACAAGTGTTGCCTTTCCGGGGTCACAACTGGCCAGCCGTGCTTCGAGCTCGGCGGTGGACGCCTGCTCGATGATCGCCATAGTCTGTGTGCCGAAGATGCGAGAGAGTTCAATATAACGTTCGTGCTCGGCGCTCAGAGCAGGTTTGGTTGGTTCCATGTCGCTTCCTTTCGTGACTGTTGCCTGTAATCAGGCTAAGTCGTATGACTTCATATGGCTTCATGTTGCAGGGCGCTATATTTGCTAATTCGTCCTATCGGACAAATTAGCAAATATGAAAAATATACTGACACGACCAGAACCTTCCGCTGAAGACTTGTGCGAAAGTAGTTGGTAAAGGTTTTAAATACTCACCTTGAGTTCGAGTGCTCTTTCGATGATGCGCTCTCCTATCTTTCCCCATTCGAAATATTGTTTGTAGGTAGCAGGATCGATGAGTTTTATTTCCGTCACCCCGCCGGCGGGGTCGAGTGTGAACGGACCATATGGCTTGCCTTTGCAGACATAACGCAACTGAAAGAAATGTGAGCCGTCACGAGTATCGGTCACCTTCTGGTAACCAATAGGGTGCTCACTTGTCACCTCCATATTTGACTCTTCTTGAATCTCGCGCCTTAGTGTCTCGACATACGTCTCCCCTTCTTCAATCGTACCACCGATCAGTCCCCAGGCTTTTTTATTGCCTCCGAATCCGATCACGATCGCATCACCAACGAACAGCACCCCATAGGCTTGGCGCACGAGTGTTGAGTCGAGCTCATCAAAATTATCCGCATCGTGATATTCAAATACATACTCAACCCCGCTCTTGCCCTTATAGTGTTCGGTAATCTCCATACGACATAGCTGAACGAGAAAGCGTCGACCACCCGAGCGGATGGTTGGGGAAGATCTTTTTTATGTCATCGATGAAACTGCGCGTGTCGTCGGCCATGAGTGCATTGATAGGGTCGGTGAGGCGATGGAAGTCTTCGGGCTTGTGGAGGTCACCGCCGCCACCGGGAGCGAGATGAAATTCACTAAGCAGTATCTTGATGTAGTCGCGGTCTTTGGAGAAATTCGCTGCGCGGTCATCGTTGTATTCGGGACTGATAAACGCGTACGCATTCTCGATGCCGTCGAGTCGCCCTTGGCTTGCAATCAGTTTAAGGATCTCGGGAGTGAGTTTATTCTTGATGTAGCTCCAGTGCGCGAGTATCGCGATACCACCGGCTCCGCGGATTAGGGCGACCGCTTCATCCATGGATAGTCGGTGCAAATATGGTACATAAATTCCTTTCTTAAATGCTCTGTCGGTAAGCACGAGCCCAAACACTCTCCCCCATGCATCTGCGGCCGCTGTCACTTCATATGCCTCGCGCAAGGACGGGTCACTCTCAGATGCGACTTTGAATTCGAGTATGAGCGATTCGATACGCGCGAGATTCTCAGGATGCAGCAAAAGCGCACGCACAATATGCGGCCTCCCGATATTCCCGTCTTCTGACTGCGCGAGCACTTCCTCCACGCTGAGTCGGAATCCGATATTATTCAAATTCGACACTACCCGAGTAGAACGTTCAAGCCTTTTCTCTTTTGCATTCCGGCAATACTCGCGAAAATCCATATTGGTCGGGTCGACGAAGAGTCCGATAATATGAAAGAGTGAGATTTCGCCCTCCACCTCGGGAGTATAGTTGGCCGACACTTCAATGCCGGAGATGATATCAATGTCACCTCTTTCACTTTTGAGTTTCTCAAAAAGTTCGGGATCAATGAGTGTATCGTGATCAGTGAATGCAATGGTGCCGATGTCGTACTTGGCGGCCTCCGCAAGTACTTCCTCATGCGAAAGCACACCGTCGGAGGCGGTGGTATGACAGTGGAGAACACTTAGTCTATTTTCCTGTTTAGGCATGTTTATTCTCTACGGTCTCTGCGGTTGGAGTGAGACCATCTGGAAGCGTCTCGTCGCCGAGATGCATAATGTCTTTGATTTTCTTTGCAACTTCAATATGACCGCGCTCGACTTGCAGAGAGAGGCCCATGCGCGCTGCGTCCGATACCACTTTTGACTTGAAGAAATACGGATCCATTTTGAATGCTTCGCGCGTCATCTCTGCATTGGCAATACCCCCTGCGCGCAGTGCCGAAAGGTAGCGCTGCTCACCAAGCTGTTTAAACAGGTGTGATTTTTTCTGCTCAGGCGAAAGTGCAGAGAGGGTGCGTACCAGCGCCTCTTCTTCGGCAAACTGCAGGAGTATCTGCGTGTCTTGATCGATGCTCGGTTCCATATACTCACAGTCTATCAGGATTTCATCCGCAATTCCAAACTCCCGGGCTGTGCGCTTGTGCTATGGCATATTTTGTCTATAATGAGAGTATGAAAAAAATATTTTATTCTTTGATAGTAGGAAGCTTATTCATAGCTGTGGCGGTGCATGCCGAGGATAACAAACCAGTGTGGCATGACGGGGTGATGGTAGGTGGTATGATGGGGTCGAGTTCGACAACTACGCTACCTGATCGCGGTGATCGCGAGGTGCACGGCATGCGCCATTTGATCATGGCAAGCAGCACCATGATGGGATCATCAACCTGCGTGAAGTTCAATCGCGGACTTTCACTTGGAACGCGAGGTGAGGACGTTAAGGAATTACAGGAAATGCTTCGCGAGAAGGGGTTCTTGAATGCATCATCGACCGGATTCTTCGGCAAAATGACCAAAGAAGCGGTGACTAAGTTTCAGAAAGACGGCGGAATTAATCCAAGCGGATTTTTTGGAGAACTTTCACGCAAGCACCATCAAAAGCACTGCGGAGAAGGTCGTGGCCGGATGATGGGGAAAGGCGATGATAAGAGTGATGACTGGAAGATGAGCTCAACAAGCATGCCCGTACCATGCATGACAAGTGCCTCAGCATCGGGATGTGAGCACTCGAATGCATTCCCTCATATGATGGGAAGTGGTACTGCACAGACATTGTGCACAACAAAGTTCGATCCGTTGACGGGCAGACCCTGCAAAAAGGATGGGGACGATGATCACATGGGAACGAATACTCCTCCCATGATGCCTCCTCCCGCAACCACCACTGCGACAACCACGACATCCTAGTTCCGTTGTCCGCAATACACAGAAGACCGCTCTCACATGAAGGCGGTCTTTTATGTTTCCGTTATATTTCTCTTTCACTTCTTCTCATGCTGATACATATTTGAACAAAAAATGCCTAGGGGGACCCCAGGCATCATGGTCTGTACTCCTAGTCATAGAAGTGTGTATTGCGTCTCTCCTCCCAATACAATCGATGCGCATGTGCAAACACTTCACTCTGACGTAATTCATCCGGAATATCGTCTGACCCGCTAATCTGACTGATATATTCAGGAGACAAGAATACTTTCATTTGAGCAAAAGTACGATATTCACCACTCGTGTCCCGTTAAAAATCCTAAAATCTCAAACGGCTTTCCAGCAAAGCCGTTTTTTCATAATTTTGCTCCGCACGATTTGAAATGAAAACAC
>JAYTWK010000032.1:0-2692 GCA_043743715.1 bacterium | reverse complement strand
ATCAAGACACCGGAACAATGATCCTCGAATAGTATAGAGACCGGGAATTTCATTCCCCGCATTCCAACCTCTGCACTTTCAGTGCAGAGTGGTTGAGTTCCTCCAGCTTCTTCCATGTTTTTCATATTAACCCACTTTCGTGTTGTTGCACTAGCATAGCAACAAAAAATAGAAACAAAGCGCCCCGCATCTTTGAGGAATGCGACGACGGTGAATGAGATATTAGGCTAGTCGTAGAACTCAAGCCCCAGAGCGCGAAGGAGTAGCTGCTGATCATTCGGGCATTCTTGGCATCGTAGTAGACACTAATGAGCCAGATGACGATGAATTAATGAAGTGAAGTTCTTCTCGAACGCACTTCCGTTGAAAATCGCGCCTTGGGCCAGCGCAAACAAGACGCCGAACAAAACCCAGATTGGTATGCTTGAGAGAATTGAGTGAACCAGGAAGACACACCTCCCGTAAAGTGGAGAAACCCGGCTTCAACTACACTCTATTTAAGTTAAAGTCGATATTGCTGGGATGTTAGAGCTTTCTCCATTTATAGATCGCGTACCACACAATAAGGAGTGCAATGATAATGCTCGCTCCGCCCGCGAATACATTCAGATAGTGGCTGAGCTGTACAAACACATGCCCGAACACATATCCGATGAGGAGAAATAGCGCAGACTGAATCAGTGACACCGAAAGACACATCAGTATATAGCGCGCATATGGGACACGGGCACTACCAGCGGCAATCAGTCCGACCGGTCCCAGCCCCTGGATAAGCTTCGCGGCCATTATTGTTTTGTACCCGTGGGCAGCAAAATGTGAGTGCACATCTTCGAGTCGTTCATGAGTAACGCCGATGTGTTTTCCAATCCAGTTCAAAAAAGAATTTCTCCCAAAACGTCCGATAAAGTAGTAGAGCGCATCGCCGGTCATATCTCCGAGAATGATGATTATATAGACCAGAACCGGATTGAATATTCCGAGCCGCACGAAGAATCCGCCGATGACGGTGACAATCGGACCCTCCACTATTGCCAGCGGGAAGAGTGCCAAGTATCCATATGTCGTGATATATGTAACAGTTTGCTCCATGGTTCGTCTATTATAGTATAGCTCATGTACATCCCGCTCCTCATACACCAATATCTGCCGCACACACGTAGCGATTGCTCAAGTACGCGAGGAATTCATGATGCCGGTCTTCCGTGCCGACTTTTTCATGTTTTTCTATTCTACGCAATACTGCTTGTACTCTTCAGCACTCGAGGGAGTGTTCGTTTTGTCATTTCGTAAAGAGAGGGTAAGATAAGCAGCATGAAACACTGCCCTCATTGCTCTACAATCGAACTCACGCAACTGGACGGGATAAGCACGACCGCGCTCGGCTGCTCCACTTGTCACGGACTGTGGCTTCCAAAGCCTGAGCTCGTACATATGAGCGGTGAACTTTCTGCGCGCGGTTGGTTCGATATCTCGCTGTGGGAAGAGAATGAACTCTTGACGGCTACTCCTTCGACGCAAATATGCCCGAGCGACGACAAACCCATGGTCAGTGTGAATTGGAATGAGACCGTCGAAGCATATATGTGTGCCGACTGCGGCGGACTCTGGCTCCCTTCAAGTGAGTATAAGAAAATCCCGGGGCTCCTTCGTAATGAAGCGGACACCGAGGTGATGGCAGAAGGAGGAGAGATTTTCGTAAGGCAGCTCGCTCTATTCTTTGAAGGAAAGAAAAATGCGAGCGATGAGGTGAAGGATGTGCGTGACCTCCTTCATTTTCTCGAGTACCGTTTCGCCGCAAAACACCCTGTACTCACTGCGCTTATAGAAGGGCTGCCGTTCGCATCGTAATCATGATAACTATAGCCCGCGAACTCTATCGCATGATGCTGCCGACGATGCACCTTAATCGTCCGCTGCGTATCCTCATCTCACTATCGATGGTGATGAATTTTGTCATCGGCATGTTTGCGCCGTTCTACGCTATCTTTGTAGTACATATCGGCGGGGATGTTGCAACTGCGGGATTCTCATGGGCGGTACTCGAGATTGTATGCGGTATTCTCACATTACTCTTCGTGAAATGGGAACTACGTGTACGTGAACAAGAGCTCCTGATGGTATTCGGATACATGTTGCGCGCGTTCGTATTCTTGAGTTACGTATTCATGACCAACATGACCGAACTTATCATCACACAGGTGGTATGGGGGATTGCGATTGCGGTCGGCGCCCCTGCGTTTGATTCGGTGTATGCGAAACATACTAGCAAGGAAAGCTCAATCGCAGACTGGGGAGGACTTGAGGGGATGGTATCTATTGCAATCGGATTTGCCGCACTGCTTGGCGGGATAGTGATTAAGCAGTTTGGATTTCAATATATTTTTATCGCGATGTCCGTCGTTTGTTTCATCCAAGGGATCTATGTCCTGCGCCTCCCGCGCGAAGTGCTCTAAAGAAATCTTGCTAGAGCGTTTTCATGTATGACACCCGTGTCTCGAGACAGTTTTCTTGGAATCGTTCCGGGAACGCAAAACAAAGCGTCTGTGCTTTGCCTCCGCCGTGATAGTAGGAAATGAAATCTTTGACCGCACCGATAATAGACTCGCTCCCCAATAAGACCCACCCGTCAAAAAACACACACAGGTGTGCTTTTAACTCTGGTAACTCAAGTGATAGTTCCACAATCCCGCTG
>JAYTWK010000031.1:0-16903 GCA_043743715.1 bacterium | reverse complement strand
CCATTGGTTGAGCTGTTTTCTTTCGGCGAATTACAGAATCCTGTCAAGAGTTCGGGAACCGTGGCTTCGTTGTTTGATTTTTAACGGGACACGAGTGATAGCTGACCCTGTTTATGCTGGCTTTTTCTATCATGGAGAGAAGCGCTATGAGCTCGCAGGCACACTTCCCCGTGCAATCACAGAGGTACAGCACTACGAGATACTGCGGATGCTGAGGAGGAAGGGAAAGCCGAGACCTCAGAAGCATGAGGGACTCTATAACTACTTCATGAGAGACGTAAATGGCGGCAGTATCTGTGCAGACCACAAGGAACAGCTGATCTGCCCGAGGTGTAAAAAGAAATTTGCATGCAAAAATAAGCAGGAATGTCCGGCATGCAGTTTGTCAGTTCAGAGTATGAGTAAAGCTACCCGGCTGAACTACGTGTACTACCAGAGCATAAAGGAGCGCAAAACCCCTGGGATTAAAGCTCTAGGGATAGAGGAAAAGAAGGTGGATGCCCTATTTAGCTAACCACTTTGAGAAAAATCTTGCCATCTCGAAGGAACTTTCGGCTTGGTGCATAAAACACATAAGTGAGCTAGCGGACAAGGAACTTGAAGAGGGTGCGAATCGCTTAAAATCGCACACCGAGCGCAGAAAAGCACTTGAAGTGAAGTTAGGGCGCCTTCTCGACATCCGTCTCTCCAGAGACCAAATCAGCCATGAAGATACTGACATGCTCAACAGAAAAGAGGTTGAGCTGAAAACTGAACTTGAGTCATTACGCTCAACAAATGGAAGCCGATCATCAGAATGGCTGCCTGAAGTAATTGAGCAGTTTGATCTTGCAACCGAAGTGGTGGAGATATTCAAAAACGGACAACTTCCTGAGAAAAAAGGAGCATTGGCTACACTTGGTTCGAACCTAACTCTTAACACTGGAAAAGTAACTGTAGTCTGTGCAGAAACAGTAGAAGCCCTGATGAAAGGGCTTATAACTGTTCGATTCGATTTTCCAGAGTTCGAACCTAAAAATATCATTGATACTTCAAGCTCAAACCCTGATTTTGCACCTATGTCAGGTCATATGCTCCGGCGGCAGGATTCGAACCTGCGACCAATGCGTTACACGGAATCCATACTTGTCGTAATGGCGTGGACTATATCATCACCCTTCTTGCGAGTGGGGTGCGAGGCGCTTCCCGTCCTGATCGAAATCTGGATAGTACTCCTTGCGGATAGTCTCTGAACCTTCAATGCAATTACTTGCAAAGCTTGGCTGCTGATTGCCCTCGTACTATTCACAAGCACGTTAGGGTTTCCAGCAATTCACCTCGTTATCAATTTCGAATTACTTCGAAATGCTGCGTTTATCGCCACAGCGCACTGCTCTACCACTGAGCTACACCGGAATAACACTTGCTCCATTCGGATGGAGCTCACTGGTAACGTGATGCCTGCGAGAGCAGTACGCTGTCAGCGCACCCTCTTACAGAGGCTGTACACCTTTTCGAGATTTATGAAAATCTCTGAAAAGGTCTTGCGAAGTGGGTCCCTACCCACTTCTCACTCTACCACTGAGCTACACCGGAATATACACAGTCGAAGACTGTATGACAGATACTAGCAAATAAATAATCTTATGCAAAGCAATCTCATGCTGAGCAAAAGTGGCTCTCTTTCTTTCATTAAACTGCGGGGATATCCGTGCTATCATCTCTTCATGACCAATCTACGAAAAACCAAAATCGTTGCGACCATCGGCCCCTCCTCATCCGAGGAAAAGACACTTGTACACATGATTGAAGCCGGCATGAATGTCGCGCGCATCAACTGTTCGCATGGATCACATGAGGAATACAAAGAAAAAGTTGAGCTCATCAGGCGCGCATCGGCGAAAGCCAAGACGCCAGTCGCTATCCTCATGGATCTCGGCGGGCCAAAGATCCGTATCGGGGATTTTGCTGACGGACGAGTGTTGCTCGAGCACGGCGCAAAGCTCACCCTCACGACTGAAAAGATAGAAGGAAATGCTTTGCGCGTATCCATCAATTATCCGAAGTTACCAAAAGAGGTGCGCCCTGGTATGCACATATATCTCGATGACGGCAAAGTCGACCTCGAAGTACTCTCAACCAGCAAGACTGAAGTACACACCAAGGTCATCTTCGGTGGTGAGATACGCTCGCGGCGTGGAGTAAACATCCCTGATGCCGATCTTTCTATTGCTACCATCACACCAAAGGATATCAAGGATGCCGAGCTCGGAGTGAAACTGGGAGTAGACTTTATGGCACTATCCTTCGTCCGGTCCGCAAAAGACATCTTAAAGCTACGCGACATGCTGATGAAGAGGGGTTCGGCGGCCGCTATCATTGCAAAGATAGAGACACGTCAGGCAGTGCAGAATATCGACGAAATCATCGCCACGGCACGCGGCATCATGGTGGCGCGCGGCGACCTCGCGGTCGAAGTGCCAAAGGAAGAAGTCCCGCTGATCCAAAAGATGATTATCAGAAAGTGCAACGCGGCAGGAAAGGTGGTGATTACCGCGACTCAGATGCTCGAGTCGATGATCACGCAGACCTCCCCCACCCGTGCTGAAGTGAACGACGTCGCCAATGCTATCTTCGACGGCACCGACGCAGTCATGCTCTCGGGAGAATCAGCGGTCGGTGATCATCCCGTGCTTGCGGTGCAGACCATGGCGCACATCGCACTGCGCGTAGAGCACAGCCCTATCTATCATGAAGATATTCTGCGACTTTCAACATTCCCTGAGGGCATCGTTGACGCAGTCTCATCATCGGTCACCCATATCGTACGCACGGTGAAGGCGAAGGCTATCGTCGCACTCACCGAGTCGGGATTCACCCCGCGCACCATCTCGCGTCACAAGCCGCTTACTCCCATTCTTGTACTCACCACAGTCGAGACAACACACCGGCAGCTTCTGCTGTCATACGGCTGTTACCCCGTGCTTATCAAAAAGAGCGTTCACTCATTACATGACGCAATCAGCCTCGCAAAAAAGACCCTGCTCCAGCGCAAACTCGCGGAGAAAGACGACGTATTTGTACTGGTCGCAGGCATCCCGTTCGGCAATCGCGGCGGCACAAATACCCTTTCGGTTCAGGAGGTGTAATCGCACTTGCAATACACACACGCTGACGTATCATGACCCTATATTCACTTCATAATATTTGCTATGGATACAGACGAACACGCAAGCGGACTGATGAAAAATGTCGACATGGAATCCGTGGGAAAACATCTCAAGGAGAGTACCCCATTCACTCTCCTTATTAAGTTCGCCGACACACAGCAAGTGCTTGAGGAATGCGGACTGATATACAGCCCAACAAGTGGTATGTATCAGTCGCTCGAAGAAGGAGACCGATGGAAAGCAGAAGCCAACCCCGAAGGCGGAGTAGTGGTCTCCCCCGCACCTATTGTCTACGAAAACACTGCGGGACAAGAACTGAATTCTGCTATAGGAGCCGGAAAAAAACTTGAGGAAGATGCAGCACAGATAAGCGGACTCTCGGGCGACAGCCCCGAAGGCAAGGCAATGGACGCACCACATACATAAACCACATACATAAAACAGAGCAATAAAAAACGGAGTGCACTCCGTTTTTTATTGCTTTTTCTTTGCCGCGTTTTTTGAGTCTTACTTCACTATTTTCTTTTCGCTGCACTTTCTGCATCTGCACCCCTTGGGCTTGATGTACTCATTCCAGTATTCTTTGCCATAGTCATAGGTAATCTCATCGCCAAGCATGATATTCTTGGTCGATTTAATCCATACATGGTCCTTGAAAGTATTGCACTCCGCATTCGGGCGACAGGAATGGTTTATATAACGGGCCTTATTCCAGCGCGGTGCTCCGTCGATGTCGACTTTTTTGTTGATGTTGAAGATATAAAGGCTATTCTTATCGTCGTCGGATTCATTGGTCATGACTTTTCCGACGTATTCGATGATCTTCTTGCCCTTCGGTATTGGCTCCATTGCAAAAAGGCCGAGACCGCTTTTTGCGCGTCCCACCCGTACCTGGTATTTAGCATTGTTGTCTTTACGCAATTCGATCATAAGTGCTTCATCTAAAAAAATACGCGACCAGCGCAAGCGCATGATCGTACGCAAGTGATTGTACCGAAGCCATACTCAAGGCGCAAGGGCGTACGAGGTTGATTGTCCCAAGCGACCGATTGTTGCCGAATACTTGACATGCTAAGTATTATCGGCTATACTCACTTCAGTTTCGTTCTTTCAACAATAGGAGGGCCCATGAGGTTCACATATATCGCGATCACCCTGATCGCCGTCGTGTTGGATTATTTGTCACCGTCTTTAGCGGAAACGTCTGCTACTGAAGATGGAAATGAGTACATCCAAACGACTCCTCAGCATTTGTTTGGCATCGTGCGAGCGGGCACATTGCGTCGCATCAACTGGTACGTACTGGGCGACCACACGCAAGTCGATCACCCCTGCAATCTTTCGGACTCTCCTTACGAGCGAGGCACCGCCTCGTGGTATGGCCCGGGATTCCACGGCAAACTCGCCGCAAACGGAAAGCCGTTCGACATGGAAGCGGCTACCGTCGCACACAAAGAGCTCCCCCTGGGAACTCGTCTGTGCATCAAAAACCCGGCAAATGGCCGGGTGGTAATCGCGACCGTGACAGACAGAGGGCCGTTCATCAAGGGACGCATCATCGACCTATCGAAAGGGGTCGCTCGGGCGCTCGAGATAGACGGCCTCGCGAAGGTGGAAATCTTCCTATAAGCGCAACGGCGCACACTGGTATACCAGAGTGCGCCGCTTTTTTATAAACAAAAAACACCCCCGAAGAGGTGCCTTTTGTGCGAATAATACACCTCCTATTTCATGAATTCGATCACCTCGTCAAAAGCACGACGAACTTTTGCTCGGGTTGCGGCGGGATCCTCTCCCCTATACCCGAATCCGATCATCGACGTCGACTTAAGATTCTTAGCGCGAAGATCGAGAAGCTCGTCTACCTTTACATTATCGAATCCCTCCATCGGACCGCTATCGATGCCGAGGAGTGCTGCAGTCTCGATCATGATGCCGAGTGGGATATATGTCTGCGCGCGAACCCATGCTTCAATTGCAACATCATCCTTTGCGGCTATTCCTCCTTCCGCCATCTGCCGGAGTCCACTCAGTGCTGACTCCTCGACCTTCTGAGCTTCTGCCGCACGCGTGACTAACTCATCCGCAATGTGTTCACGCACATCGGTGCGATATGTCATGACGACAAAATACGGCGCATCGGTTACCTTCGGCTGACCGTAGCTTACCTCACGCAACTTGGCGCGCAGTTCTTTGTTCTCAATCACAATGAACTTCCATGCTTCAAGTCCTGTCGAACTCGGGGCGAGCCGTGCGCTCTCGAGGATCGTCATGAGGTCTTCTTTTTTCATCGGCTTTTGCGTATCGAACACTTTTACTGCATAGCGCCAATTCAGTGCTGAGATAATCTGTTCGCTGTTCATAGATGAATCTTTAATTAGTATGCTAAGTGTTTCAGTGTATGTATAAACATACTTACTTGCAAGTACATACTTAATGATGCTATACTCACCAAATGGATCCCGTTAGAAGCCGCGGGCACGGATACATATAAAAAACCATGAATAGCAAAATTATTATCAACCTAGACCGAGCAGACGTAGGAAAATATATTCCCGCGTCCTGCTTCTAACAAGATGGAAACCACTAAACTTCAGACTAAAATGAAAGGTGATATTGCCAAGGCCACCTGCCCTTCGCGTGGTGTGCTCGATCTCATCGCTGACAAATGGACCGTGCTTATCATCCATACGCTCGCAAGAGAGACCATGCGCCACAATGAGCTTGCACGTGCGCTCGGTGATATCTCACAGAAAGTACTCACCCAGGCGCTGCGCAAGCTTGAACGCAACGGCATCATCATCCGCACCGTGTTCCCTGTGGTACCGCCGCGCGTCGAATATGCGCTCTCCCCGCTCGGACGCTCACTCATTCATGTCTTAGGTACTCTCTCATCTTGGGCGGAGTCACATTTTGTGCAGGTGATACATGCGCGCGAGAAGTACGACAACATTCCCAAGAAATAGTCCTCATCTTATTTGTGCACCGTCACCGTCATGAGGATGGGATTTTTGGAATACATGCAAGAAATTGCCGGAGTGCTACTATGGAGAGATGGCCCCGCTAAAAGCCACGGACGTGGACGTGGACAAAACACATGAACAGAAAATTTATTATTCATATAGACCGAGCAGACGCAGGGAAATATGTTTCCGCGTCCTGCTTCAAACGGCATGGAACGTGAAAATAAACTACTCCTCTTCTTCACACTGTTGGTCATCATCGGACTCGGCGCCGCATTCTACTTCATTAAGGCACGCCCTCTACGCATCAACCCTGTTGTGCAAAGTGAATCATCAAGTGACAAAACAGCGCTAGAAAAATTCCAAGAGGTGCCGATCCTGACCGACGATATACTTGCCAAAAATGATACGGTCGAGCATCTGTCATACGAAGTACACTTCCCGCGAGTCCACCTCGCTTCGGACACCACACTCGCAAAAGAAGCGAATGCGGTCATAAGCGCATTCGTGAATGACCAGATAGACGGTTTTAAAAGGAATGTCGCCGATGGAAGTACGACCGATAAGTCAAAGGACGCATCGAGCGAGTTCAGTATGCGCTGGAGTCCTGAGATGCTCTCCCCAACTATTCTCTCGCTACGATTCGATTATTCGGAGTACATCGAAGGCGCCGCACATCCAAACACCGAGAGTCGAATCCTGAACTATGACTTGAAGCGCCACCTGCTCCTTCCCACAGGTACTCTCTTCGCATCATCGACACAAGCGCTGCCTTTCCTTTCGAGTTACTCACGGAATGCACTCCAAACAATCCTCGCAGGCATATCGAAGGAAGAGTTTGCATCTCAAGTAATTCCCGGCACTGGACCGATAAGCGACAATTTTGAAGCGGTCGCCCTCACCAAGACCGGGCTTCTGATCATTTTTAACCCATATCAGGTCGCTCCATATTCGCGCGGGGCAGTGCAGGTCGAGATTCCGCTCGCTGACGTTGCCGAACTCATATCACCGGACGTACGAGATGCGATGCGTATGGCAAGCACAAATATCATTGAAGCAACCGAAGAAACAGCTACTCCTACAAAGATGGAACTGTAGTTCACCACAAGGATTGACTTCTCGTCAAAAAAAGAGTAGATTCAACAGGGATAAATACATTGCATGCGGCCATTCGGTCCTATGCTTTTTTATTTTCAAGATTCGATCTTTGAAAATCTGAGAAGGAGAAATTATGTCAGCATGGAAATTGCTGTGGGTATTACTCTTTTGCCTTCTGGGCACTGTAGTTGAAACCCAAGCGGCAAACTACACCGTAGCACAAGGTGACACGCTTAATGGTCTTGCTGTACGATTTAACATCCGTGCAGACACTATTGTCATTGAAAATGGGATCATGGATCCCGAGCATATCGAGATTGGCCAAGTACTCCGTATTCCTCACGGAACGGAGCGAATCGTCGCAAGAAATATCAATAGGCATCGCTGGACGCTCCCAGGAGCAAATCCATGCAACGCCAACTGCGACGTGCACAAATTCGTCAAAGAAAACTACCCGAGTGATGTTGCTCCCTACATGGAAGTACTGGCATCGGGAACATACGCACTCAAGGGCGCTGAAACTCTCGAACAAATTGAGTCATGGTCCGGAAATAGTGTAAAAAATCTACACACGCTGAACCCAAAGTTAGGAAATTCGCCTGTACTATATAAAGGGCAGTTACTAAAACTTTCGCTTATTCATCTCCCTCAAGAGTTAAGTGGAGTAATGAAGCAAGTCAAGATAACGTCCGGAGATTGCTTCACTGCAATGATGTTTGGC
Source organism: bacterium (assembly GCA_043743715.1). Lineage (GTDB taxonomy): Bacteria > Patescibacteriota > Minisyncoccia > Phycocordibacterales > UBA6899 > MHLP01. The sequence goes on along the minus strand of JAYTWK010000031.1, from coordinate 8,972 downwards.
AAAAATAAAACGGTGCGAAACATTTGCGCTACTTGGAAACAGAAACCCATTACCGCAGTCGAGTATCGTATTGTCAAAAATAATGTGACATACAACATGCTTCGAATAGACATTTGCGGCAACTGGGCAAAACCAAAACAAAGTCAAATACCTGTACTTCCTGTAAAAAAAGTGACCAAGGAAGTCCTTGTAGCGACTCTTCTCCCTCCTGTTGTAGATGTTGTAGAGCAGAAGTTCGTCATAGCACCTGTTCCCGAGATAAAAGATCATGTGGTCGCACCAACAGAAAACGTATCACCTGTGAAGATGAGCAAGGTAGAACCTCAAGCAGCTCCAGAGGTTATACCAATTCCGAGTGAACCACGGATTTTGATACCCGGAACTGTAGCAAGCATTGCTCCAAAAGATACAGGACGGGGACCGGAAATAGATGTGCCAAAGGCACCTCCTATCATCGTAACCAAGGTAACCGTCAACACTGATCCGGTAAGTATTCCTCCTAAGGAAGTGCCACCGGAGCCAGAAGTAAACGTACCGCAGAGTGTAGTGATCGGACCGCCTACTTCACCGGTTCCTCGAGAGCCAGAAAAAACGGACTGCGATACCGTTCCGACGACAGCGGTAAGTGTCCCCGCAAAAGATGTCCCTCAGGCGCCCACCGTGGAAGTACCGGGTGTGCAAAAATGGGCACTTCAAAAAGATCAGCCTGAGGTAGTCATGCCTCCAGTTGTTGAAGTAAGAACACCAGTGTCTCCAGCGCCAACAGAGGCGGAAAAGATCACTGATGTCGTAGCACCCAAAGTGTCTAGTTGTCATACCTGCCCTGATATAAAGCCCGCGTTTATATTCCCCGCACTTCCCTACGGGACGCCACCGGAGAATGAAGCTATGCGTAGGTTTTATGGAGGAGGCAGTCTTGCTGTCGAAGTAAATCCGTCAATTCCTTCGGGGGTAGTGATGACCAAAAGTGGTCCGCTGCGAACGAAGAATGGCGGGGTAGTACGTTTTGGAAAGAATTAATTTTTTCTCAACCCAACCACAAAGGAAGTGAAATGAAACACTTTAAAAAAGCAATTGCAATATGCGCTGCACTTGTACTACTCCCGTCAATAGTATTTGCGGAAGACAATAATCCGCTTAGTCCAAGTTACCGAAGGAATAATAGTCAGCCATCGGTAAATGTGGATGTGGATGTGGATGTGAATGCAAAAGGTACGGTGATACAGAAGCCTGTGCTCAATCAGACGCAGACGGGAATACAATACCAGGACCAAACGGCGATTGTTAAGCAAAATCCAATCATCGTTCAAAAACCTGTTATCGCACCTGTAATCAAGCAAAATGCGACTACCGTTTCGGGTTCTGCCACCACAAATTCAGGTAACATTGCCAACACTGCAAATGGCGGTGAAGGTGGAAAAGCATCTGCTACTATTCAAAAAGGAGCAGTGCAAAACATGAATAATGTTGCGGGAAGCACTGCGACAATAGCAAAGGGAGCCGTCAATAATACTGTTACTGGCGGATCATCAACTATTGAGAAAGGTGCGGTTGTAAATAACAACTCTACCTCTAGCGCAGGTGGAAGTGCTGTCATTCAAGATGGCGCAAACCAAAACACAAATAGTAACAATGCAGATGGCGGAAATGTTGAGAAGGGTGCGGTAAGCGTCAATATCGACAACAGTCAGCACAATGCTGCAGCACCGCATGCAATTGCAACACCTGTTGTGGGGGCAGTAATGGCACCAGTAAATGCAACTTCATTCTACCAAGCGGGTTTGCCAAATGCAGTCGGTGCCAATGCTGTGGTTGGTTTGTACGAAGATCAGTGCACAACCGCAGTTTCAGGTAATGACAATGTTGTACATGCTGAAACCAAGTACGAAAAGTTCACACTGGTACTTGATGATCAAGGGAAGGTCCGTAATGGAAAAACCCCAACCGTACAACTTGTTAAACTACCTCAATCAACAGGAATCAAAAGTGGCCAGTGCATTTGTCTAGGAACACTTCAAGTTGAAGCATTACCAATGCCAGAGACTGGACGAGGAAGTAACCGACAAACACTCCATGTTGCAGCTGCACAGTTTATAGCAAGAAATCTTCGCTTAAGTCCAGGGTCAGGAAATGTAAAATTGCTCTACGCAGAACACTCCATTACCCTCAACAAGGGAACTGAAGTGTATGCGAACTCAAAGGGTATCGGCGGTGGTGGCTCAGCTACATTTGGATCAAACGTTGTTGGTGCAGTCGCACCTTCATTCGGCTCAAGTGGTGGATATTCTACTGATTATGCGATGGTAGGTGTCACATACTTCATAGTTAGTGATGCAAGTACTGCGTCAGAAGAAATGCGCACACTTGATATAGCCCGTTTTGCAAATGAAATTAGCAGGCTACCACAACCACAGTGGAATGGCGCAAATGCAACTCCTCCGACAGTTCAAGCTTCTCAGGTTAAATAAGTTTTTTTGTTCATATTGCGGAATATCCGCGAACCCCGCTTTTTGCGGGGTTTTTCTTTGCAAAATCGAATCTACCGCTATAATAAGAACGTGACATTTATATCAATGCTTCTCATCGTACTTGGACTCACGCTATTTGAGGCGATCAACTCTATTGATAATGCTGTTATTAACGCAGAAGTACTCTCGACAGTCGGACAAAAAGCCCGGAAATGGTTCTTGACCTGGGGAGTGTTCTTCGCTGTTTTTCTCGTGCGCGGACTGCTCCCGCTCATTATTGTCTGGATTGCACTCCCTGGTATGGACCTGTGGCAAGCGTTCACTGCGACTTTCTCCGGGGATCCTGCGGTAATTGATGCAGTCGAGTCTTCCGCACCTATTCTTCTCCTTGGGGCTGGAGTATTCCTTATCTTTCTCTTCCTGCACTGGATATTCCTTGAGCCAAAGACATTCGGATTGCGTGCGGAGAAGTTCTTTTTCGAGAATGGCGTGTGGTTCTTTGCCATTACATCCATTATGCTTACTGCGATTGTATGGTACTCACTCAAAATAAACCCCATTCTTGCATTCGGGGGAGTCGTGGGGTCGACTATTTTTTTCATTGTCAACGGCTTCAAGCAAAACGCTGAGAGAGCTGAGATGGACCTGCGACGCGAGAACAGTCGCTCGGACATGTCGAAAATCATTTACCTGCAGATGATTGACACAGCATTCTCCATTGACGGGGTACTCGGTGCATTCGCATTCACACTCTCGGTGCCGCTCATCCTCGTTGGTAATGGCATCGGCGCATACATTGTGCGCTGGATGACTATCTCTAATATTGATCGTATTAAAAAATACATCTTCCTTAAACACGGAGCGATGTACTCAATACTCTTTCTTGGCATAGTCATGGTCGCAGACGGATTCGGAGTGCATGTACCACAATGGGTCTCCCCGGCCATCACCTTTGTGGTTATTGGATACTTCTTCATCCGCTCACGCGCGATGATGGGAGTCTCCATGCACAAAATCTGAGTACTATCGCGGATGAGTCGAGGTGGCCGACGGACTTCCAGACTCTCGCTGCAATGATTGAACCTTATTCGAGTTCCATTGTATCAGCATGAAGATGCCGATGATTAAAAGTGCGATAGGAAGATACGCGTATCCCATCCACTTCACCACCTTCAGCCACTCATCTTTTTCCATACTCGTTACATCCTGGCTTTCTTGGCCGCTACACGCACTGCTTTTGCGACCGCTCCCGCGACGCGTGTATCGAACGGCTTCGGGATGATGTTCTCTTTGGTGAGTTGCTTTCCCGAAATGAGTTTCGCTATCGCATGTGCGGCAGCTATTTTCATCTCTTCGGTAATAGTGGTCGCATTCGCATCGAGCGCACCGCGGAATATCCCGGGAAATGCGAGCACATTATTAATCTGATTTGGGTAGTCGGAGCGGCCGGTGCCGAGAACCGCTATCTTGGTCTTCTTCGCCACCTCATATGCTATCTCAGGATTTGGATTTGCGAGCGCAAATACGATTGGCTGATCTGCCATGAGTAGAACGAGCTCTGGAGTAAGTACATTTGCGACCGACGTACCGATGAACACATCGGCCTCCGGAAGTGCTTCGGAGAGATCTCCGCGCTTACCTTTTCTGTTCGTTTCAAGAGCAATATCAGCCTTATAGCCGCGCAAACCTCCGCGCTCAGGATGCAAAATACCCTTGGAATCAAGCATAATGACATTGCCGCGCTCAACTCCGGCACTCACGCAAATGCGATACACTGCGGTCGCCGCAGCACCTGCGCCGTTTATCACTATCTTCACGCGTGAGATATTCTTCTTGGTCACCTTCAGCGCATTTACAAGTGCGGCGAGCACCACAATGGCTGTGCCGTGCTGATCATCATGAAATACAGGGATATCGAGTTCATTCCGCAAGCGTTCCTCTATCTCAAAACAACGCGGCGCAGCGATATCTTCAAGATTGATCCCGCCGAAGGTCGGAGCTATCGCCTTCACCGCAGCGATTATCTCTTCGGTGTCCTGAGTTGCGAGCACTATGGGGAATGCATCGACTCCGGCAAACTGTTTGAACAATGCGCACTTCCCTTCCATCACTGGTAGTGCGGCCTCAGGTCCAAGATTGCCGATGCCGAGTATTGCCGAGCCGTCGGAGATGACTGCAATGGTCCTTCCCTTCAGTGAGTGTGTACGTGCGGCCTTCTTGTCAGCTGCGATAAGCAGACAGACCGCGGCGACACCCGGCGTGTAGGCAATAGAAAGGTCCTCTTTGTTTGTAAGCGGCATGAGTGAGCGAATCTCTATTTTTCCTTGGTGTTTCTTATGTGCCGCGATGGCACGTTTGTCGTAATTCATCCCGTTAGAAATTATTTTTGTAACTTGATTTAATCATGTATTCCTTATTTATTACCGACTGTCACCTGCTTCAGCTTTGAGACAAAAGTGCTCCACTTCCTATTTCTAACAGGATTCATATGTATGTTTATTATCGTTTTCGCAGTATAACATGCATGGAATAAGGAATAACTGTGTACTACCGAATAGTAATACCCAGAAATTTCTCGGTTGCATTCAGGGTTCCGGGAATAAGATTGAAAATGACAGGAAAGATGAACAGGATGAATGCCAGCGGTATCGAAACAAACGCTACAATCATCGCAAGTAATGCAAACGAAGGTGTAAGGAGGATGCGAATCTTTGCCTGGGTCATAGTGCGGTGTTCAAGGTCATGCATCTCAATTTCCTTCGAACGCTGCGCATAGAGAAACATAACGAATGCTGTACTACCCATCAGTATGATATTGACGGCGTACACCCAGACCGCAACGATATTTGTCGGATATGTCCCAAGGAGTTCGGTCGAGAACGGAATGAATGCTAGGAACATGAGGTAGAGCATATTCATCTGCAGCATTGCCCGATTCACATTCTTGGTGAAGAAATGAAACATTGCATGATGACTGGTCCAGTACATCGCAAGTACGGTAAATGAGATAACATAACTTGCAATCATCGGCATCAGGCTTGAGAGTGCATTCCACATCGCTATCCACGAATATCCGCCATCCTGGATATGCGGTACATGTACCTCTATCACAAGAAGGGTCATGGCGATTGCAAATACCCCGTCTGAAAGTGCTTCGACACGTGCTTTATTCATCCCGTTAGAAGTAGGGCGCGAACACAAATGTTCGCTCTGCCACATAATTATTTCGAGTAATAAGCTCTTTTATTAAAATCATATCGTTTATGTAGTTCGTGTCCGCGGACTTCTAACGGGATTCATAAGGAGAAGAATACAGCAAAACTGCGCGCTGAACTAGGGAAGCGAGTTATGCATCAGGAAAAGACTTCTTGAGCTCTTTTTGTGCTTGCATGAGTGCTTTCTTAAAGGCACTGTTTACTACCTCAACGCTTACTTCTCGCTCTTCTACAAATTTCTTCATTGTCCCGTCGCTTTTTTGTGCAGTCTGCACCGCATCAAGGAATATTTGCTTACCGTCGGTCAGATCGGATACGTATGCTTCGCGTACTTTCATGGAAGGGGTCCCGCTTGCACAACTTGCCTTCGCGTCTATGAGTGCAGTATCCGTCGTATCGCGGAATGCTTTTATTGCATCCACTATCCCGCTCTTTCTGTTGCTGAGTGTTTTATCTACCCCGCTCTTGAATGTATCGAGTGCCGTATCGATGCCCTTGCGGCGGGCAGCGACGGCAGTATCAATAGATTTTTGAAATGAATCGACGGCTGCCTGTTCTTCAGGTGTGCTCGCACGTGCCATGAGATTCAAGAATATCTCATCATGGGAACTGTCCCAAGCATTACGTGCTTCAAGTTTCGCGACGTCGCGCCTTGCCAGCGTATCGGTGAGAGTATTTTGCTTCAACATCTCAGCTGCTGCATAACGAGTCTCACGTAGAGTGATGTCCTTCAAGATTTTATCTGAAAGCATATCTAACGACGAGCAAAAGTTTGCATTACCGACGGCTGCTTGCAGAGACTGAGAGTTCTGAGCATTCTCCCGAAGTGGGGTTTGGCGGGCAGAGGCGACTAACGGTAGTACAACAACAATCCCACACGCAATGATTGCGAATGTTCGAACCATATGAAAATTATTAGTTTGTGGCTGCATCATATGTTTGATTGAGATCAGTAACAGTAGAGGGATCAATCGAAAGGAGCGAGATATCCGAGTTAGTTGTGGTGGTACTTGCATCTGCGTTCGCTTCCGATGAAAGGAGCGCGATGACACCATCCGCGGAACTTGGCGCAGAAGCCCGCTTCGCCATCATCATTCCCGCTTGTTGGACTGGTGCATGAGTATCAGCAGCGAGTGCACCGGATGCATCGGGAGAGACTATTCCATTCTCCACCTGCATCTGCATCACATTTACCGCCATCGGCATAGCTGTCGCAATCGGCTCTCCTTGCTTGTTGGACTGCCTTCCAATCATGATGCTAAGCATCAAGACCACAACTGCAACAGGAGTAGCGACTTTCCATGAAGAAAGGGTAGCCGCTGAGAACCACGCGAAACGCCGGGTGGTATCAGGATAGGCAGGAGAGGCGGGATAGGGGCTCTTTGTACCGGAAAGTTCTCCGGAAGTGACTATTCCTGAAGCGCCAGGAAGCGCAGCGAGGAGCTTCCCCATGAAGGCTTCGCCGGGGACTATGAATGCTTTCGTTTTCTCAATACGGGAAAACAGTTCATCGTATCCGTGAGTTACATCCTTGCCTCCGTCAATCATCAAAAGCAACTCTGCTTCTGAGAGATCCGGTATTTGATTGTTGTGTGTGTTGTTCATGCTGCTTCGTTCCTACTACTGTCGTCAACCTTGTCTTGCATGTTTTCTCGCATCTTTTTTAGCGCCCGTGTGACATGCTGCCGTATTGCGTCTTCCCTCTTACCTAACTGCAGAGCTATCTCCGCATAAGTTAGTTCTCCAAAGAACCGAAGTTCAATCACTTCCCGCTCAAGTAGAGAGAGTACTTCCATCGCTTTCTGTAATTCTTCTCTCTCTTCACGCTCAATCGAACCCTTCATCGTATCTCCGTCTCCGCCCTGTCGGTCCATTTCCTCTGGGAGCATTGCGTCAGGACGTTTTTTCTTGCGATGGTTGATGAGGAGGTTTCGGGCTATCGTAAACAGGTACGGGAGCATCGTCTCCTTACTATGCTCATAGCGCGGTAGCGCCTGGAATGCCTTCAGAAACGTCTCCTGTACCACTTCTTCGGTGTCTTCTTTACTTCTCATGCGAATGTACACATATCGATAGACGGGCGTCACATACTCTTTATAGAGGATATCAAACGCGCCTCGGTCACCCGATTTTGCACGCACAATGACTTCAGATAGTACCTTTCCTCCTTCTTGCATCCCTTCATATTATCCTATTTGAGTCCTAGATAGAACTCTTTTATAGGACTTTCCGAGTGCTATCCTTAATAACCTCAGTGTTTTATAAATGTGACAAATGGAGTGTCAGATTGGCTAGCCTGGGCATGATAATTTGGATGAAGTACGCGACGCGGAGAAAGTGAGGAGGAAGGCATATTCCTATATGTTGACCGACTCACAGAGGCTCCGCAACAAAGTAGTACGCCAAATTATTTGCCCGGGTAGAAAAAAGGGCCTTCTTATTTGAGATCTTGCGACAACATCTCAAATAAGAAGGCCCTTGTGTTTGGTAACACCTTTCCTTGTCTATGCGAGCACTCCGTATGTCGGAACTGCCACAGAGACTACACACCAGAGAGCAAACATCGAACATGTCGAAACAATGATCGCGATTGCCTCATAGTCTGTTGTATCTTTTTTGACCATGGAATTGTGATTAACCAATAATGGTGTATTCCGTTCTATCAAAACGGCACAGCCTTGGGGGGCTGTGCCGTTTTACGATCTGTTCAAGATCTTATCTTATTTTCAGATTTTCGAAAAAAAAGACGGGCTGTCAGCCCTCCAATAGAGTAACTATACTCTCCCTTCACGAAAGCACAAATAAGTTATCAACACCCCCCCCTCTCTCCATTTTAATAATCGACGATTCAGCAAATATGAATATTGGAGCTCATAGATGCGACGTCCCGTGTTCCACAACACAATCGAAAAAAGCAGCATGAACGGGATGAACGGACCTCCGGCAATCGAATCCGTCAACCACGGCAACACCGGCGCCGACAACTGAAGGCACACGGCCGCCGACAGAAAGTCAGCTGATATGACAACTCTCACACGGTTGCCCATCATTCTTTATAGAAACCTCTCTTACATCTTTATTCCATATTTTACATACCCCGGATGATCCACTGCATGTATATCCCTCGTCTCGCTTTATGAAAAACCTCGCGGCGGAAGGTTTGGCTCGGTCCGCCCTCTGGGGTGGCAAACCACTCCTGTCCGGTTAAAATCTCCTCATTCCCAAGCGGCTTTATCACAAAGCCGTTTTTCGCATTTCTCCTTCCGCACGATTTGAATTGAGATCTGCG
>JAYTWK010000030.1:0-7253 GCA_043743715.1 bacterium | reverse complement strand
GAGAAGGGCTTCGAATCCCACCCGAAAGTGCTTCTGAGCACTTTCCCTCTCCGCTCAACAAAAATCGGCACATTATGTGCCGGATTTTTGTACGAGCGGAGAGGGTGGGATTCGAACCCACGGTCCTTTTAAGGGGACGCCACGTTAGCAGTGTGGTGCTTTCGACCGCTCAGCCACCTCTCCATATATTTGTTTTAGAACAGAACAACACCCGACAGGAGAGCACCGTGGTGTCTGTATGTCTTTTGGACCGCAGAGCCACCTCTCCAGTAGGAATCAATCTAACATAAACGCTCCAGAGTATCAAAAGAAAAGCCCGGACACCTGTCCGAGCTTAAAAAATGTAACCTAGTAGTGAATATGATTCTGTATGCCTAATTTCGTTTTACCGTCGCTAAGCCGAGGGATTCGAAAATTTTAATATACATCCACCCCATGTCAAACTCCCACCATTTTTTTGAAAATTTAGCTGAACTTCCATATTGATGGTGATTATTGTGTAATTCCTCCCCACACAAAATAATTCCGATGGGGATAATATTGCGGGAAAAATCCTGGGTTCCGTAATTCCGATACCCAATCCAATGACCAAAACCATTAATGATTCCCGCAGCAAAGACGGGGATCCAGACCAGTTGGGTCAACCAGATAAATACTCCCGGAATTCCGAACAACAGAATATCACAGATAGGAAGACAGAAAAGTACACCCAATTTGCCATGTGGCGAGAAGAAGCGCCTTTTGAGTATCCCTCCTTTCTCCAGCATCTGAAGATGACGTGACACCTTATCAGGATTTGCTTTTATCCAGCGAATATAGCGCATCATCCCATGCAGCAGCACAACGAACCATGCCATATAAGCGAATCTCTCTAATGGCTTCGTGATTCCTAGTGTTTTCATCTCTGCGATTGGACTATGGGGATCGCGTGCGGTATCAACATACTGATGATGATCAAGGTGCACAGCGCGCCAAGCTTCGGGGTCCATTCCTGTTGTAAGCCAAATCCAAAATTGGAAAAAGTTTGCAACTATCCAGTGCAGGTCAATCGCTCGATGAGTAGCATAACGATGGAGGTACACCGTCACCGCCATGACGGTAATATGTGTGGAAATGAGCGCGTTAACTATATTTAAGCTCCAATGCAGGTTTAAAAGGTGCGGGATGTGACTATTGATTACATCATAGTACTTTACATAGTACTCGAACATGAACTTCTCCTTATGTTATGCATGTGAATGCGTTACAGTTGAGGAACAGAAAAACCTTTCGTGAGTATAACAGAAGTGGGGTAGTAAAAATAGCACCCTGCTTTATGTACCCTCTCATAGAATCATGTACAGAACTGACGTCTCCAATATAAGAAAGGCAGATGACTCCTGACTTCATGTGCGAGTGACGATAGATTACGATCGTACTTCGCACAAGCAATCGCACAAATGAAGCTTTGGAGGGTTACTCGGCAATGGCGTAGATGACAACAGTCTCATTGTGAAACACGGTATTACACCGCTCGATATTCTTCACCTCGCCATTCAGCGGGGCCTGCTCTCCATACGTATAGAACCCAATCAGCGGCACATCACGTCCGAGCACATTTTTAATCGCGTCAATCTCATCACCACCGCGTGCGCCGAACAATTTCTTGCGTGCGATACAGTTGAAGATGAATATCGCTTTTGGAGTCTTGCCTTCGAGTTGCGCCTTGGCATCTTCGGCTGCCTTGGTCGCCATGGCTATCGCACTTTCGCGCGTACCCATCATGATACGCACCAAACCACCTTCCGGGACTTCGGCCGCACAGGTAATAGAGCCTTCTGCGTTCACCGAAAGCGGGTCACGAATGAGATACTCTTCGCTTCCCTCAACCTGAAGTCCCAGTGGATATGACACCGCGAGTTTCGAAAGTGTTTCATCACGCAGGCTCTTTGCATGATCACCAAAATATTTCTCATAAATCTCAATCGCGGGTTTACCTTCTATTTCATGAATGACGTTGCCCGAGGCCCGAGTCACCTTCTCCTTGCGTCCGAGCGCCCCCCAGCCGTGCTTCACACCGATACCGTAGGAGAAAGTGCCGGTGAGTCCGATGCCGACCACATCGCCTGAACGCACTTCGCCGTTCACATATTGATAGGTTTCTTTCATCCGGAAGTCGTCCCCCGCTGAGCCGCCAACGACCGGGAAGTGTTCACCCAGAACATCGAGCACGCCACGTACTATTTCCGCTCCATTTCCCGCAAGACCGTCAGGAAGCATAATAAATCCCTGCAACTTGTCTTTGCCGCCGGCGATCTGTGCGACAGATTCCGCAGCCATCTTTCCGGCGCCGCGTTCTCCATCTTTCACGTTTGTACCGAGTCCACAAGAAAAAGATATCTCCCCATCGGAGGCGACAAGCATGACCGCGACCGATTCATTCTCAAGCGGTCCCTCGGTCACTATCTCTCCTGCGGTCGAACAGCCGACGATAGATACCGCACCCGAGACGCTCTTTATTCCCTCAAGCATCGGCTGCTGGTCGTAACGTATCGACGAGAACACAAAAGCGATCGAGGGAATCTTTCCGCCGAGGTCCGCTACGGCTTTTTGATACGCATCTTTCCCAACCTCTTGCGGATTGTTACCGTGCGCACTTCCGACACTTGCGATGATTGCCATTGGAGTGTGAGTGAACGACTAATCGTTACATATAGTATATCCCCCCCTGTCTCACTCCTCAACCCGCCAGTATCACAAAGAAAAAGGGTCCGGGAAAAATTCCCGGACCCTGTGCATGATCATGCACGAGATGACTGTTTCAAGACCGTCGAGCAGAGCATGCGAACGAACGCTTCTCCCCTCGGCACAGATTCCGTGCGTACCTCGCTGACCCACGCATCAAGACGCGTGATGAGCGCATGTTCACGCTCGGGTGTCGTATGCACTTCTGTGGCAGGCGCTTTGATGTCAGCGAAGATACCAAGAAACTCACCAAGAAGAGGGAGCAAGCTTCCGCTTCCCTTGAGTCCCTCAAGTTCGTATCTGGCCGAAGTGGCAACATCGCTATTCCACTTGCGTGAAGCGAAGATGAATTTGAGTTCTTCGAGATGGACTCGCATCGTAGGAGAGAAACTGTTGTCCTTGAGTTCGCGCTTGGTGACAAATGCGAGAAGCCGGTAGTACGCACCGCGGACGAAACCGAGATCTCCTCGGATGAGTGTGATCGTGCGTTCATCAACCGAGAGCTTGTCCCTGAGCTTCACGGGGAGCGACTTCTTGACCGTCGCGAGGTGCAGGAGTTCGAGCACTCGGATATACATCCACCCGAGATCGAGCTCATACCACTTCACCGACAACTTCGCCGACGAAGGGAACGCATGGTGATTATTGTGAAGTTCTTCTCCTCCGGTGATAACTCCCCATGGAATAATATTGACTGACGCATCTGGCGTATCCCAGTTGCGATAACAGAAGATTCGCTTAAAGAGTGGCCAGTGCCCGACACCATTAATCACGCCGGCAGCCCAAAACGGAATCCACAGCATCTGCCCTAGCCAGATCAGTCCTCCAATCAAACCAAAAAAATAGAGCTGCATGAGTAAGAGCAACACTATTCCATGGTTATTCCTTCTCGTATAGACATGTTTTTCAATCCAATCTCGTGGAGTACCGTGGCCATACTTCATAATCATAGCTGAATCCTTACCAGACTCTCGATACAGTATCAAGCCTCCAAATAATACCTTAAGAAGCCCAAATACCTGGGGACTGTGAGGATCTCCTTGTTGATCATTTTTGGTGTGATGACAACGGTGAATCGCGACCCAGACCTTTGTGATGATTGAAGTCGTGAAGAAAATCCAGAAACGAAAAAAATGACTCGCTGCGGGATGTAATTCAAGTGACCGATGCGCCTGATGTCGATGAAGAAAAACGGTTACTGAAATAATAGAGATATGGGTTAAGCCTAACAATATCAATACATACAGCCACCACACAAGCTCGAACTGCCCGAAAATTACTATGTGCCAAAACTTATCCATAGCTATGCTCACCTTAAAATAAGAAGATGTTGAATGAGAAGAACATGAAAAACCTAATGCTGGTGCGAGTATAGCAAAAGATGAGAAATTAGAATAGCGCGTGTACAGGCTCTTCACTATTCCGTATCATATGGAGATGAAGAAACAGGTCATGAAACCCGAAGGTACCATTGCACAACACTCACGTCTCACAAATGAACAGCAAGAGGCGCTCAAGCGCCTACATCTGATAACTCTTCGTGACCTCCTGTATCATCTCCCCGTGCGACATATCGATAGCGGCAGTGCCTCGCCTATCCTGCTCGCGCAAGACGGTGAACGCGCGACCCTCTACGGTCAAGTGAAAAAGACCGCCACCAAAAAAAGTTTCCGCGGACATGTACCAATGGGTGAAGCGACCATCGAAGACCCGAGCGGCACAATGAAGCTGGTGTGGTTCAACCAGGCGTACATGGCGAAGATGATTGCGCCGGGAGATTTTGTTCGCGCATCAGGGACCGTAAAGAAAAGGAGCGGCATGGTGACCCTGGTAAATCCTGAGATAGAAAAGATTCCCGCACTCCCGGGCGATATCGGACAGTCGCTCTTTGCGGGTGAGGGAAAAGATAGCGATTTGCGCTTCTTCCCTGTCTATCCTGAAACAAAAGGTATTACCTCGACCTGGTTCTTTCACAAGATTCAGAAAGTACTTGCAAGTGAAGTACTCGAGGTATTGGTTGACCCAATCCCTGCGGACATCTTGAAGCGCTATAGTCTCCCCTCGCTCGCGACCGCACTCGTGTGGATACACACGCCGCGCGAAGCGACCCATGCTGTGGCAGCACGTAAACGTTTCGCATTTGAAGAGATATTCTTCCTTCAGCTTGAGCGTCAGCAAGCGCGCATGATGTACGAGCAGAATCCAACCTTCACCATCAATCCCAAAATGGAAGATGTCGACGAATTCATCGAAAAGCTCGGTTTCCCGCTCACACTCGCGCAGCAGAAAGCCATCGATACGATATTCAGAGACTTCGCATCATCCTTTGCAATGCTGCGGCTACTCGAGGGAGATGTAGGAAGCGGCAAGACCGCAGTCGCCGCTGCCACTACGTATGCTACCGTGCGCACAAGGCCAAAAGGTCAGGAATACGGGGCGCTCCAGGTCGCATACATGTGTCCGACGGAGATTCTCGCGACTCAACACTTTGAATCATTCATTAGATATTTCGTCGACACCGGTATGAACATCGCGCTCATCACCGGAAGTGGCTGCCGCAAATTTCCTTCTAAAGTGAATCCCGAGGGATGGACTGACATCTCGCGCACACAGCTCCTCAAGTGGATAGCAAACGGTGAAATTCCCATCGTTATCGGTACCCATGCGCTCATTCAAAAAAGCGTGAAGTGGAAGCATCTTGCCTACGTGATTATCGACGAGCAGCATCGCTTCGGCACCGCGCAGCGTGCGAAACTAGTGCAAAGCACAGGAAAATCAGAGCAGAAAGAAGGAGTGAGACACATCGCGCCGCACTTCCTCTCGATGACTGCCACACCTATTCCACGCACGCTTGCACTTACCCTTTACGGCGATCTTGACCTCACCATCCTCGATCAGATGCCGGCAGGAAGGAAACCGGTGATCACCGAGATTGTCCCTGTCGGTAAGCGTGATGCGACATATGAAAAGATTCGCACAGAAATGAAAACCGGCAGACAGCTCTATGTCATCTGCCCGCGTATCGACGAGCCTGATCCGGAGAAAGAGCAAGCAATCATTGCAAAATCAGTGAAGGAGGAAGCCAAACGTCTCAAAACAAAAGTGTTTCCTGAATATGAGATAGAGATACTCCACAGCAAGATGAAACCTGCGGAGAAAGACGCGGTAATGGAACGCTTTGCGAGTGGCGAGACACACATGCTCGTTGCGACCTCAGTGGTTGAAGTTGGAGTGAATGTGCCGAATGCGACAATGATTATCATCGAGGGAGCCGAGCGATTTGGACTCGCACAGCTCCATCAGCTTCGCGGACGTGTTATCCGCAGCACGCATCAAGCGTACTGCTATCTGTTTTCCGAAACCAAGGGACAGAAGACATTTGAGCGACTCAAGGCGCTCACCACCGCAAAGAACGGTTTCGAACTTTCCGAGATGGACCTGTCGCTGCGCGGTGCAGGAGAGCTCGGCGGAGGCAAGCAATGGGGCATCTCCGACATCGGTATGGAAGCAATCAAGAATATCAAGATGGTTGAAGCGGCACGAGAAGAAGCAAAAGCGATTCTTGCGAAAGACATCACACTCAACTCATTCCCCTCACTCATTACCGAACTCAAGTCGCGCGAGAAACCTTCGCATTTTGAATAAGATATTACGAAGTCTGGTTGCAGTTTGACTGATGAATTGCCAGCTTTATATATACGCGGCAAAGCGGAAGCGCCCATACTTTCAGTTCCCTTGCAATACGAAATCCTGATCCGCACGTGTTGCGGGTACTATTTTATTCCGGTGGTACCGAATCCACCGCGGCTTTGTCTTCCCATATCGTCAACTTCTATAATCTCAACATGGACGTAAGGGCTGATGACCACCTGCATGATGCGTTCACCTTTTTCTATGACAATGTCGGCGTCGGTGAAATTATAGAGTGCGGCTTTGTACTCATCCTCATTGCCACTGAAGTCCGAATCACCGACCGAAAAGCCTGTAGCGGAAAAAAGTCCACGCTTGTGGAGCGACGAACGCGCAACGAGTGCGACATAGTAGCCGAGAGGCGGCTCGATGCAGACATTTAAGGGGACGTACCCGACCGAATGCGGAGTGATAGTCGTCGTGACCCGCGCCGAAAGGTCGAACCCAGCAGCGCCAGAAGTTTTGTATTCCGGAAGTGGGATACTTGTATCGGTGCGTTTAATGTGGATGTTCATAAAATAAAATACGACAGGTTTACTGTCGTATTTTATCAGAATCTTGGAGAAAAGGTTTATGTCTTGTCCCACTCTTCGCCCGGATGACCGACTGAACCGTCAGGGTTTACTTGATATCCGGTCTCAGATAACGGCTTAGGATCAGGTTCATTCCCTTTTATTTCTTCTGTTGTTTCTCCTTTTGTTTCTACTGGCACATGCTCTTCTTCCATATTTGACATATATTAACCTAAATTCCGTAATCTATTAGGACACTCTGTACAATGAATCTTATGAGTTCATCACCAAGATTAACCAATACAGAGAGAGACGAGATAGAAATAT
>JAYTWK010000029.1:0-31647 GCA_043743715.1 bacterium | reverse complement strand
CAGCGGGATTGTGGAACTATCACTTGAGTTACCAGAGTTAAAAGCACACCTGTGTGTGTTTTTTGACGGGTGGGTCTTATTGGGGAGCGAGTCTAATATATCAATGATTGGATAGGATTCATCAAAGAGGGAGGTGCACCACAGAAATTTTTGTGATCCTCCATATCCAAGGGCGATCCTCGGATATCTTGAATTAACGCGCGAAACTTGCATTTTATCAGAATATGTACTCCAGTGAGTATTGTCTTGCAGGTATTCCTGATTCCGCTAGTTTAAGGATATTCTCGTTCTCTTGGTGTCGTTACTTATTACCCATCTTATTTCTCCCCATGCGCAAGCTTCTCGCTCTCGCCGCTCTCCTTATATCAAGTTTCTTTGTCCCAGCTTACGCTTTTGCCGATACCGCAGTCACTGGAGTCATTTCTTCTGACACGATCTGGACGAAAGCGAATGGTCCGTACATCGTGACTGGGACGCTCTCCGTCATGCCTGGCGTGACCCTGTCTGTGGAGCCCGGGACTATCGTGAAGCTTTCAGATGCATGGGTGGATATTTACGGAACTCTTCTCGCCGGAAACAACCTTTCGAAAGAAGAGACGTATTTCACTTCGTTCAAAGATGACAATGTCGGAGGAGACACCAATCTCGACGGGACATCGACAAGTGCCGCAATCGTCGACTGGAAGACCCTATACTTCCATCCGGGCGCTGTCGGAGTATTTCATTTCACGACCATCGCATACAGTGGAGGCAGTGATGGCGGCTCGGGAAAAAGTGCAATAGTAAATCAGCATGGTGATGTTTCGCTCTACAATTCTTTGATCACACGCTCGCTGCAGAACGGCATCTATCAGAGCACCGGTACAAGTACCCTTATTCGCTCAGAGATAACATTTGTTGAAGTCGGGATTAATAATCAGAATCCGACCGGCGTTATTACTATGCATCAGTCGAGTATCCATGATACATACGTATTTGGACTTGTCAGCGGTTCTCCTGCGACAATTGATGTGACGAACAACTGGTGGGGAAGTGCGAGCGGTCCCAAGAACACCTTGCACAATGCTACCGGCACTGGCGACAAAATTGAAGACATTTACGACAACGCCCGATTCATCCCCTGGCTCACCTCAGCACCCGACCTCACCGCCACAACGACTGAGTTAGTCACTCCAGCCGACCCATGTGTCGGCGTCACCAACTGCAACTCAAATGTGCTGTTTTTGCCTGGGGTAGCAGGAAGTCGATTATACGAAACCTCTGAAATTGAATCCCAGCGATGTTCTACTGATGTTGGAAATAGCTACTTTAAACGCTGGCTTCCGGCATTTGATTGTGACAATACCAAGCTCCTATTGAATTCTCTTGGGATGAGTCTAAATCATATTGTTACGAAAGATGTTACTGACGTCGCCGCAGGAGTATCAAATATCTACGCCTCATTTCTCTCTGATCTGATCAAGTGGAAAAATGATGACAAAATCATTTCCGATTATTCAGTAGTTCCATATGACTGGAGACTTTCTATTGATGATATTTTGAACAAGGGTGAATTAAATACAGATGGATATATTGATTACACTCAAAATCTCGCACCGAGAGAGACACCATATATTATGAGCGAGCTTCTGCGTATGGCTTCATCCTCGCGAACACACAAGGTGACTATTGTGGCGCACTCGAATGGTGGCCTGGTTACTAAAGCGCTTATGCTGCAGCTACGAGCATTGGGTAAAGAGGACCTAGTTGATAAGATTATATTTGTGGCAGTACCACAAATAGGCACACCAGGCGCAGTTGCAACACTACTCCATGGCAGTAATGTTGGACAACTTGGATTTATTTCTGACAAAAGACAAACACGAGAGATCAGTCAAAATATGCCGGCCGCGTACAACCTCCTTCCGTCAAATAAATATTATCAAACACCAGCGTTATCGATTCCCATCGCGACATTCGATGATTCAGGACTCTATGCAAATGAACGCTCAAACTACGGTCTCGTAGTCGGTAACTTTACTGAGCTAACCCAGTACTTGCTTGGTACGGAGGGTAGAAGTACTCCGTACTACAGCGACCTCAATTCTGCAGCAAAAGCGAATGGTTTTCTTCTTGCTGCTGCAACCTCATTACACGCATCTCTTGATGAGTGGGTACCTGCAAGCACAACAAAAGTTATTGAGGTTGCAGGGGTAGGGGAATATACAATTGCAGGGCTTCAGTATGCCTCAGAAACATACTGTGAAAAGTCGCATGATGAGACACTGTTTCTAGTGACAAAAAGGGTTTGCGACCAATACACACAAAAAAAAGTAATTAATGATGTGCGCACTGTCAATGGCGATGAAACCGTTATTTCTGACAGTGCTCATTATTTGAGTGACAAGGATACCACGAATGTGGAAAAGTGGTGGGTTGACCTTGCGAAATATAATAGTATTTTTAGCCTAAATATATCCAGGGTACACAAAGATATTTTTGAAATTTCATTCATTCGTGATTTTGTTAAAAATCAAATCACAAATTCCACATCAACACTTGCTTACATATCACTAGTAAAACCTACAATCAATAAGGCTGCAATTAAGTATGACCTCTACTCACCATTAGCCCTCAATCTTTTCGATGACCAAGGGAGACATACTGGTATCTCTACTACCACTGGTCTTATCGAGGAAAAGATTCCTGGAACAAGATATATCGAAATCGGCGATACAAAAGAGATTATCGCTGATGCTCAGATTGCCCAAAACCTTCTCCTTAAGGGCTACGCGTCAGGGAGTTTTTCCTTAGACATACAGAAACTTGAAGGAGATACAGTGACCGCAAGCACGACATTCTCAGCAATCCCATCCTCAACCTCAACCGTTGTAACAATCGATTTTCCTGCGAATGCAGACTTTTCTTTGATCGGAACATCCTCACCACTTAAGATTGATTTTAACGGAGATGGAGTTGTTGATGCGAAACTTCTTGCAAAACCAAACCAAGAAGCAATATATGATGTGACGCCACCAGATGTGGAACTTTCTTTCGATCTCTCAAAGCAATCATTTAGGGTGACAGGAAATGATATGCTTTCATCAACCACACTGGCGACAACATCTACTTAGATAAAAATCACTGATAGAGAAGGGAATAGTACCGAGCTTCTTCTTACGAAGTATAAAGTGAAGCCAAAGAAAATTGAGCTAGTTATCTCAGGTATCAAGTTGAATGGAGTAATTGTTTCTACATCCACTATCCCACTTACATATAAATGGAATATACTTACAACAGGCACGAGTACCTCCGTAAAAACACTTGCATCATTTTCCAAAACAGCTACTTCATCTGTCGAATCGCATTACCGTCTCAAGAAAGGACTTACTGTAATAATGACAAGCCCAATAGATCTTGATGATAGTGATGACGGAGATGATGTTGACCTGAGAGCAATAAAGGAAAAATTAAGTGGCATACACATAATTAAAATGAGCATATCTGGAGGAAAATCATACCTCAGTTATTAGTTAATAGGACATATATGAATGCATTATCTAAAAAAAATATCCTGATCACCTCATCAGTTCTTTCGGTGTTAGGGTTAATTCTGGGTCGAATGTCAGATGCCGGAAGCTGCGGACAATCTGATGTGTGTTTATTGATTGCGTACCTCTTGTTATCATTTGTTCCCATATTTATTTTTTCCATAATAGTATATTTCCTGAAAGATGTTGCTTTTATTTCGTGGAGAAAAATGACTGGTTGGTGGATAATAGTTACCGTGATTCTTGTTGCAATAAGTCCAACAGAACATGCAGATTTAGTCGGTTTTGAAAAAAAGACTACCTTATTCCTACTGACTTGTTTTTATATTCTTGTCTCGCTTCTGTTGATTATCTACAAGTCCTTTCAATCCCAAACAAAGAAGTAGGGTATTTAAATATTTTTTCGCATATATCAGTCCCACTAAAAGCAGGATATAATGCGAGGGTATGAACAAGGAGCTCGAACGGTACATCAGAGAAGAACGGGAGAATGGGACTCCGGAGGAGTCTATTCGCCACGCACTGCTCGGAAAAGGTTGGGAATACAGCGAAGTCGAGGTCTCGCTCTCTGATAGTCGCCCTGGGCCGGTGAACACACTTTTTACCCGCAGTTTCTTCCGTTTCGCATTTGGGTTCATTGTCATAATCATGGCTTCGGTTGCGCTGATCATCGTCACGGGTGCAATCAGTAATTTATATGCCCAAGAATCGGGAATGGAGGAAACCCAGAAATGACGAGAAAAGAAAAATGCAGTAATTTGACGAATTAGAGAAAATCTCTATACTGTGACTTAACGCTGAAGACAGCAAGCAGTCTCTCAAAAGTGACATGAGCCTTGCCGAAGCCCCATATCTCGCACTTTCTTAGGGAAGCGCATATTGGCACTAGTCGACGCGTTGGTCGATTTTTTATTTGCTCAAAAAATTGGTGGAAAAATGGGATTTGGTTTGTATTACTACCTACTACTTCCTACTTACTACCTACTAATCAAATGGCTATATCAAAAGCAAAGAAAGTAGAGATCATTGATACACTCACCAAGGGTCTCAAGGAAGCCGAGACCGTCACGTTTGTGAACTTTCACGGACTTACGGTCAAGGAGGTGACTCTGCTTCGTCGTGATCTGCGTAAAGAGGGTGTGAAGTATTATGTCGCCAAGAAGACGCTTGTGAAACGCGCACTCGATGCCGAGAAGGTGACCGGCAGTATGCCGGAACTCTCCGGTGAGCTCGCACTCGCATGGAGTAGTGATCCTATCGCATCAGCCAAGGGCGTATTCGAATTTCAGAAGACACACAAAGAGAAGGTGAAACTGCTCGGCGGTGTCTATCAGGGAGCGTATATGAATCAGGCCGAGATCACAACACTCGCAATGATCCCGGGCATGGACGGACTTCGTGGTCAGTTCCTTAGCCTGCTCCAGAATTCTATTGCAGGTGTCGTTCGCGTCATCGATGCGAAGGCGACTAGAATGGGAGCATCGGTATCGGCAGCAGTTGCGGCAGTAGGAGAGACAGTCGTCGAAGCAGCGGCCGAAGCGGCAGCTCTGGAAGCTCCCGCAGTAGAAGCAGTCGCAGCATAAATTAAACAAATAACTAACAAATAATATGGAAGAAACAACAAAGACAGAGGTCGCCGTACCTGCAAAGTTCAAGGAAATAGTCGCAGGTGTTGAGAAGTTTACCTTGATTGAGCTCCATGAGCTCGTGAAGCTTCTCGAGGAGAAGTGGGGCGTGTCAGCAGCGGCAGCAGTTGTCGCAGGCCCTGCAGCGGCAGCAGTCGAAGAGAAGAGCTCGTTCGACGTTGAGCTCACTGCAGCAGGTGCTACCCCTATCCAGGTCATCAAGGCTATTAAGGAAGTTCTCGCACTCGGACTTAAGGAGGCGAAAGATCTTGTCGATGGAGCACCATCGATGATCAAGACTGGACTCAAGAAGGACGAGGCAGAGGCGCTCAAGAAGAAGATTGAGGATGGCGGTGGAAAAGTTACTCTCAAGTAAGTGAGTGACATGGGAAAGTAAAACTTTTCCATGTCCGAACGCACGTAGAGAGAATGAACAAAGTGATTACTCTCAAGTAGTAAGTTAGTTTTGCAAAACAAAAGACCCTATCTCGGGTCTTTTGTTTTGCCCGAGTTCTGCCAGTTTTTATGGACAGGTTCGTTACTTGAGGAGAAAGGCATGAAGGTGCTGTGCACCCTTCCTCTGCGTACGCCGAGGATTGGAGCAATATTTGGCGTTTTTCGGAGCAGAAGAGAATCGCAGGAAAGTACGCGCGAGATGCACGACGCGTGTGGCGTGTTGCTCGTGATTCAACCGTACTCGATGAACATGGTGCTGTTTCCCATTCTACCCTTGTTTCAAGAGGCCGGCGGTTAATCCGCCGGTTCTTTCGTTACAAAATTATTTGCCAATGAGGGTACTTCTCCATCTTTCTTAGCCGTAGTACAATATTCAGATGGATCCCGTTAGAAGCCGCGGACACGAATGGGATACTTACACTATGAATCATAAAAACATTACTGACACTAATCAAGCAGATGCGCGACAATTACAGTTCGCGTCCTGCTTCTAAACGGGATGGATATTTTGGCGAAGCTGTTTGGTAGCCCGGCGCGTGTGAAGCTGATGAGATTATTTCTCATGAACACTGAAGATGTGTTTGATAAAGCAGAAATGGGCAAGCGCAGTAAGATAAGCGGTGCTACGCTTGTTCGCGAAGTGCGACTCCTACTTGATGTCGGTCTCATTAAGCCGCGCGTCGTCATTCGCATGCAGCCAAAGCAGAGTGGAAAAGATGGGACGCTCGAAAAGAAAAAAGTGAACGGGTTCGGACTTGATGTCAGTTTCCCGTATCTCTCTGCGCTCAAATCTCTCGTGACTGAGATAGCGCTCGGCAAAGAAGATGTGTCGGGACGATTCAAAAACTGTGGCTCGATGAAGCTCATCATTGTTGCAGGTGTGTTCATCGACGAGCAGGATTCGCGCGTCGATATACTTATTGTCGGCGATAAACTCAAGAAACCAATCATCGAGGGAGTACTACGCCGGCTTGAAGCCGAGCTTGGCAAAGAGCTCACCTACGGCATCATGGATACTATGGACTTCGAATATCGTTTCGGTATCTACGACAAGTTCATTCGGGATGTGCTTGACTACCCGCATTTGGTGGTCTTGAATAAACTTAATTTATTTTGATATTTGACCTATGCTGACCGCGGGGATACTATAAAGATTATGAAAAAGAAAGTGGTCAAAAAGACTGTTGCCGAAAAAAAGTGGAAATCAACCAAGAAAGACCAGTATACGGTGGTCTTAGAGGATTTACGTTCACATTTTCGTGCTTTTGGAGAAAACCTTGATTATGTTCGCAAAGATCTTAAGGAAGTAAAAAACACAGTCGAGGCACATACAGAAATGATCGGGCGGATCATGATCGATGTTGAAGAAATAAAATCTGGCATGCAAGAGAAGATTGATCGCAAGGAATTTTCTAAACTCGAGAAACGCTTGGTAACTCTTGAAGCTGCAGTGTATGGAGGAAAGAGGAAGTAGAAGTCGGAAAAACGATTAGCGATATAAAATATATACCGATATGTGGGACATGATTTCAAGAGAGTTCACGAGCTCGATACAGGCAATTTCGGGAGGGGTGATAGATACTCTACCGCGGTTCTTGGTGGCTGTTACATTTGTTACCTTTGGCTGGATTTTTGGTACTGCAGTAGGGAAGGTGGTGCAGCAAATAGTTGAAGCAATGAAGGCAGATGAGTGGTTGCGCAAGGCAGGAGTTGAGAGAATTGTGCATCGTGTCGGTTACACGCTGAATACCGGAGTATTTCTCGGCACGCTCGCAAAGTGGTTCTGTATGCTCATCATGCTTGTTGCGGCATTTGATATCCTTGGCCTTAGTCAGGTGAATAGCTACCTTACACAGGTGCTGGCATACATTCCTCAGGTCATCGTTGCTGCGATCATCTTGTTTGTCGCTTCGGTCGCATCTGATATCTTGGGAGGCTTAGTCCACGGATCTTCGCACGCGCTGGGTTCACGCATCGCACATCTCCTTGGTACCGGCACTCGTATTGCTATCTGGGTATTTGCGGTCATTATGGCGCTCTCACAGCTTGGTATTGCCGCTCAGTACATGTTCACCCTTTTCACCGGTTTTGTTGCGATGGTAGCGATCGCAGGAGGTTTGGCGTTTGGTCTAGGGGGGAAGGATGCAGCAGCTGACCTCATAAAGGAGATTCGCACCGAGATCAGGGAGAAAAGATAATTTGCCGACAATTTTCATAATAAAAAACACCGCGGCCGATCGCGGTGTTTTTTTGAATTACTCTGTTGTCACTCCATCAAAATGTTCTTCATGTTCGTCGGCTTTGGTCTTCTCGAGTAGGCCGTCTTTGTGCTCAGGTGGGCTGTATATGCTGTAAAGTTTTACCGGCACCTTTCCACGATTCGTGAAGTTGTGTCTGACTCCCGCAGGTATCACGACTGCGTAGCCGTCTGTTATTTCTGTTTCAGTGTCACCCAAGAGTACGTGCACGCTGCCTTGATCTATACGTATGAATTGATCAAGCTCATGGATTTCTTCGCCAATCTCAATCCCCGGCATCAGATTCATGAGGACCAGTTGTAAATTCTCCGAGGTATAGAGTACGCGGCGGTAGTCGGTGTTGGCTACTGTCTGTGATTCGAGGTCGATAATGAGGCCTTTTTTCATAATATTGTCATTAATGAATATTTGTTGATTTTCGGACTGTGGGTAACAAGTGGAGAAGTCCCATATATGTGCTAACGAAGTACCCTATAATACCCATTATGTACCACATTGCTGTAGCCGACAATGTGAATAAAGTGTTACAGATGAACATATTTACGACAATAAAAACATAAAATGTCAATCAACCACTGGCTTTCCTGACTTCATGCTATCGCCATGTATTTTGACAGATTCGGCTGCTTGACAGTATCTCGCCCATGGCTATACTAGCAAGACGCAGTTATGAGAAACCCTACTCAATTCCGAAGATAAGCGAGATACACGCCTCTGTTTGGCTTGTGTCCGTACTATCATGATAGAGCGGATTTTTGTTTAGGGCAGGATAACGGTTGGAGGATTACTTCTTTGAAATAAGCATTCCATTCTTGTTTTGCCAGGATAGTATCCTCGGTGAGTACAATAAGAAATGGGGTATATCGAAAGATATACACGTTCTTATACTGTCTTTTCAGGAGCAGTATGAGAACAACAAAAGGTGTGATCATCGAGCAACACACCAAGATTTTCTACTTTAAGATATCCGCAAGGAGGTCTTTTCGTCGGTAGATATTTTGGTGATCACACAAAACACTCGTGCTAACTATTTTGTTCAACAAAGTGGTTAGCCAGAATAAATGTTGCGGTTACGTTCGGCACTTTTGCAAGTGTCGGACAAATGGTTTTTTGGGTTCCCAATAGAACCCAAGAGCATATGGTGGATGCCTTGGCTGTAAGAAGCGATGAAGGACGTGGCGTAGCTGCGAAAAGTTCCGGGGAGGCGTGTAGCAACCTTTGATCCGGAAATCTCCGAATGAGGAAACTCACACGGTTTGAAGACTGTGTACCTACTGATGTAGGAGCGAACCTGGGGAAGTGAAACATCTCAGTACCCAGAGGAAAAGAGAACAATTGTATATTCCCGAAGTAGCGGCGAGCGAAAGGGGAACAGCCCAAACCTGTATGCGCCGCGTACGAGCTATCGTAAGATGGAACGTACGCGGCATGTATAGGGGTTGTAGGGCAGAAACGGGCGTAAGCCGAAAAGTTACAAAATATGAGTATAGAAGAATTTGCTGGAAAGCAAAGCCCCAGAGGGTGATAGCCCCGTAGTCGAAATGCGCATATCTTTTTTGTTTCTGTTCCTGAGTACTTCTAGACACGAATAGCTAGGAGGAAGCTAGCGGAACTAACCGTTAAGGCTAAATATTACTTACAGACCGATAGTGAACGAGTACCGTGAGGGAAAGGTGAAAAATAGTCCGGTGAGGACGTTGAAATAGATCTGAAACCATATGTTTACAAGGAGTCAGCGAGGTCAGCAATGACCTCCATGGCGTGCCTATTGAAGAATGAGCCAACGAGTTAATGCATGCGGTCGCTTAAGTCCATCCGGGACTGAGGCATAGGGAAACCGAGTATGAATAGTGCGACATAATATCGTATGCATTAGACCCGAAACCTGGTGAGCTTCCCATGAGCAGGGTGAAGTTTGTAGAAATACAGATGAAGGCCCGAACCCGTTAGTCGTGCGACTCTATGGGATGACTTGTGGGAAGGAGTGAAAAGCTAATCGAACTGGGAAATAGCTGGTTCTCTCCGAAATATGTTTTGGCATAGCGTCTAGAGTACCCCGCGGGGGTAGAGCACTGGATGGGCTGAATAGGGAGAAATCTCGTCAATCCAACCAAACTCCGAATACCGCGGATTAACGTTCTAGGCAGTAAGACTCCGGGGGCAAAGCTCCGGTGGTCAAAAGGGAAACAGCCCTGATCTCCAGTTAAGGTCCCAAAATCAATGTTAAGTGCAGTTTGAAGGAGGTGGTATTTCTCTGACAGTAAGGATGTTGGCTTAGAAGCAGCCATCATTTAAAGAAAGCGTAACAGCTCACTCACTAAGAGATTCTGCGCCGAAGATAATCGGGGCTAAACATTGTACCGAAACTGAGGACTTGTCGCTTCTTCGGAAGCGGGGAGTGGTAGGAGAGCGTTCCAAGCCGCGCTGAAGCTAAAGCCGTGAGGCATGGTGGAGCGCTTGGAAGTGCGTATGTTGGCACAAGTAACCGCAATGAAGGTGAGAAACCTTCACGCCGAAAGACTAAGGTTTCCTTCGCGATGATAATCAGCGAAGGGTTAGTCGGTCCTAAGCCGATGGCGATAGCCGCAGGCGATGGGCACATGGTTAATATTCCATGACTTCGGAGAGATGCGACGGGGTGACGAGGTGTAGTATGTAAAGCCAATTAATGGATTTTGGTCGGGCTCTTAATTTTGTGACTTAGGCAAATCCGGGTCACTCACTTTAATGTGGAATAAAAGAGAGTTCGCGAGAAGAAGGTTCGCCTTTTTCAAGTTTACAAAGCACGCCTCCGAGAAAAGCCTCTAAGCTCTAATCTCTTTGGAACCGTACCGAAAACCGACACAGGTGGTCACGTCGAGAAGACGAAGGCGAACGAGTGATTGTTTCCCAAGGAACTAGGCAAAAAAGCAACCGTAACTTCGGGATAAGGTTCGCCCGCCGCAAGGTGGGCCGCAGCGAAAGTTTATCTGGCAACTGTTTACCAAAAACACAGCTCCCTGCGAACACGTAAGTGGATGTATAGGGGGTGACGCCTGACCAATGCCAGAAGGTCAAATAACTGTGGTGCGATTATATCAAGCTGGCGGTTATAAGCCCTGGTGAATGTCGGCCGTAACTATAAACTAGGACGTTGTAGTTACGCAAAAAAATCTTGCTATATGCTGGAAAACCCGGTGCGGTCATGTAAGTGATCGCAAAAAAGTAGTATGCACTACGAGTACACGTCGATGTGCCGTGACAATGTGCATATGCGGACAATCAGCAGGAAAGACTTCTGATCTAATCAATAAAATGAAAAACGTACCGAACGATATAGGTAACTATATCGCAGGGTTCACGGACGGCGAAGGCAGCTTCAATGTCTCAGTCAAAAAATTAGATTATGACAAAAAATGGAAATTGAGTGCATCGTTCAATATATCTCAAAAAGATCGTGTCATCCTTGCTTGGATAAAACACGTATTGGGATGTGGGACATTGCGCACAAGAAAAGATGGAGTCGTATACTACGAAGTAACAAACATTACCTTGCTGTATACTGAAATACTCCCGTTCTTTCGGAAGTTTGGGTTTCGTTCAGCATACAAAAAACATAATTTCAGAGTTTTCTCAGAAATTGTGAATATGATGTATGCAAGCCAGCACAACTCTCCCGAAGGTTTCCGTAAGGTTCTTGAATTGAGAGAAACTCTCAATCCAGGAATCGGTAGAAAAAGAAAATACACATTAGATAGCGTATTAACTTCAGAAGAATCCTCAGAGACTACACGCAAGATCGTTTTGTCGCAATTGGAAGCCGACGCAACAAAACGAATGATATAGTCCGATCTTTGCAGCAATGCAAAGCTAACAAATAATGAACGGTCCTAAGGTAGCGAAATTCCTTGTCGGGTAAGTTCCGACGCGCACGAATGGCGTAATGACTGGATAACTGTCTCGGGAAACAGCTCGGTGAAAATACAATGGGGGTGAAGATGCCCTCTACCTGCAGATAGACGAAAAGACCCCAGGAGCTTTACTGTAGCTTGATATTGTGTGTACGTGTGCATTGCGTAGCATAGATGGGAGAGGTTGAGATCACGATTTCGGTTGTGATGGACTCGTCAGTGAAATACCATTCTCTGTTTATGTACATACTAACCTGAACGGCAAAAACGTTCGGAGACAGTATCTGGCGGGCAGTTTAAGTGGGGCGCTTTCCTTAACAGCGCCCATGCCACTTTATCAGCACCAAAGTCACATTTGGTGAAGTGCTAAATTATAAATGGGGGACAATAACGTGCAAATGTTATTCGCAAATTAGCTATATGCTGGAACATCCGAGTATCTTCTACTACTGGTAACAGTAAAAATGTATGAAGTGCGGACAATCAGCAGGCAATCTGTCGTTTAGACGATAGAGCGCCTCAGAGACTACACGCTAACACTAAGACAGATCATCTGTTTTAGTTGATGATATAGTCCGACCTTTGTGGCGACACAAAGAGATAAGCAGAAATGTCTTATCCGCGTATTCCAAATACGTCGTAACACCGTGCCTAAAAAGTAACGGAGGAGTTTATTAAGGTCAACTAGGCGCGAATGGACACCGTGCCGATAGTGCAATGGCATAAGTTGGCTTCACTGCAAGGCGTAAGTGCCGCGCAGACGCGAAAGCGGAACATAGTGATCCGACGGTTCGCATTAGATGCGGCCGGAGCTCATCTGATAAAAGTTACCCTGGGGATAACAGGCTAGTTCTGCCCAAGAGTTCATATCGACGGCAGAGTTCGGCACCTCGATGTCGGCTCGTCTTATCCTGGGGCTGGAGAAGGTCCCAAGGGTTTGGCTGTTCGCCAATTAAAAAGACACGTGAGCTGGGTTCAGACCGTTCAGCAGTTGAACCGTAAATCCATTTGGATTTGTGGTCGACGATTGAACCGTCTGAACCCGAGGAGTAATCATTCGGAGAATGATTACGCAAAGACATAGCACGGCGGCACAATGCAGCAATGTATTGTGGCAAGCTAACTTATTTCGGTGAAACCCAAGTCGAATGAGAGGCAGCTCGCTCAGAAGCGACTGCACTTGGATTTTCAAAAGCGGAGTACCGCTAAGAAAATCTCGGCGGGCAATACCGAGGGAAGTTGAAGATTGTGAGTTTCAAAGAGGAAACCTAACACTCATTTCAATGAGCGTTCTGTATGCCGATGAAGCAAGTTGGAGATGACTTGCGGAGGTATCAGAAATGACTTGGTAGGCTCGTCTGAACAGGGGTTCGCCCCTGAATCAGATCTTCTTTGAAACTCATAATCGCATGTAGCAGCTCGCCAAAGCGCGACTGCACTTGGATTTTCTAAAGTGGAGTACCACTAAGAAAATCTCAGCACCCGTAGAGACTACACGTTAGCGGACTAGTATGAAGTATAAGTATAAGTATGTCGCATTGAGTATTTCACTACGATCTACGTACTACCTACTACAAACTAGCCTAAGATATAGTCCGATACCTTTCGTAAGAAAGGTTCTACGCGAGTAGATCGCGTAGATATAAAACACAGTGCGTGAGACAGGTCGGTCTCCTATCTACTGCAGGCGTTGATTCTTGAAGAGATTTGCTCCTAGTACGAGAGGACCGGAGTGAACTGACCTCTGGTCTACCAGCTGTCTTGCCAAAGGCACCCGCTGGGTAGCTAAGTCGGGAATGGATAAGCGCTGAAAGCATCTAAGCGCGAAACCAACTCTAAGATAAGGAATCGTTAAGACTCGTAGGAGATGACTACGTGATAGGCATTAGGTGTACGCACAGTAATGTGTTCAGCCGAGATGTACTAATTTGTCGACACTATTGGGAACCCAGAAAATCAAAAATTTTGCGCGCTATTTGACTCAAAAAGTCACATAATAATGTGACTTCGCGATGGCGCTTCGCGCACCAAAATTTTTACGAGATTCTTGAAGGGAAACCTTTGAGAAAATCAGATTTTCGCCGCTTTATACACTTCGGGAGGTATAGAGAGGGTTCAAAGAAAAATCAACAGCAACATCCAATTCGTTTTGTGAGAGCGTTGCTCGATGATCACACCTTTTGTAACTTGTTTTAATTTGTGCGATCTTCACATTTTTCTTCTCGAAAAGTTTGGAGGCAGGGCATTTGCCCGGCCTCTCAAACATTTCCGATTTGAAAAATATGAATCTCATCCCAAATAAAATCAAGTTTAGTAGATCCTGAAATTTATGAACGTTTGTAAGTTTCATTGAGGAATATGTTCTTTTATTAAGTCTCTATCGCGGAGCTGTAGTTCAGTGGTTAGAATACCAGCGCGCGTCATGCTTGGGGGTCGTGGGTTCAAATCCTACCGGCTCCGCGATAGAGACTTGAAAGGCGAGCCCTGCTTGCCTCCTCAATGAAGCTTACAAACAAAAAAAGAATATGATTGATGTTGATAGTTATAGTGGTGGCTCAGCGCTGTGGAACCACCCGGTCCCATTCCGAACCCGGAAGTGAAATGCAGTTGCACCGATGATACTTGACGCAAATTGGGGAAAGTAGGTAGCTGCCACGATAACTGTACGGATCAATCATTCTTTTTGACTCAAAAAGTCACATAATAATGTGACTTC
Organism: bacterium; assembly: GCA_043743715.1. Classification (GTDB taxonomy): domain Bacteria; phylum Patescibacteriota; class Minisyncoccia; order Phycocordibacterales; family UBA6899; genus MHLP01. The sequence goes on along the minus strand of JAYTWK010000029.1, from coordinate 17,172 downwards.
GCGATAGCGCTTCGCGCAATTTTTGTCGGGGTGTAGCTTAGCCTGGTAGAGCGTTGCGCTCAAGGCGCAAAGAGCGGAGGTTCGAATCCTTCCATCCCGACCATCGCCCTCTTGTGCATTGCACAGGTCAGGCGATTTTTTTATGCACAAAAGACACATGCTTCCCTCTCGCTATACGCTATATTGGCAGAGGTGTATTATTCATTTATGATAAATAGTCATGATGAATTCTAAATCATTTCTTGCAATTACCGGACTCGTGGTGATACTACTTGCAACTGGAACGTATATGGCCATGGCAGGTACTTCGGGTCAGAACGTGGCAACAACAGCAGATGTAACTACTACAACTCCTTCTCGTGAAGAGAAAGGCAAAGTAGATACAATCGTCGCACAAACATCCACAGCTCGGGTTGTTGCACAGACGCATGCAACGAAAGCTACCACAACCGCGCACACCACTTCGCGACTCGCACCTAAAATTCCAGTGTCTGCGCAGACTGGATTGGTGAAAACCTCCTCAGCAACTACGGTGTCACCAACAACTTCAAATCCGGTAGCTGCACAGACTCATATTGTACTTGCTCCACCTGCAACATCTCTGTATAAAGACGGAACATACATTGCCACAGGAACTTACAATACCCCTGAAGGAGGTACGGAAACAATAAAAGTGTCAATTACACTAAGTGATGACATTATTATCGATTCGAGCGTCACTGCGAACACGAGTAATGCCAGTGAATCAGAGCGCTATCAAAAACAGTTCATCGCGGGGTATAAACTATTTGTGACTGGTAAGAAGATCACCGATGTGAAGCTCTCGGCCGTCTCTGGCTCATCTCTCACCTCATCGGGGTGGAATAGCGCTGTTGCGAGCATCGAAGCACAGGCAAAGGTATAATATGCGCATATGGCAGAAACGACGTTTCGCTTTGAGGCAATTGGCACACACTGGGTCATCAGCATTCCGCTTGAAATATCTGTAGGTACAAGAGAGGGACTCCTTGCAAAAGTAGAAAAACGTATTTGCGAGTATGATAATACATACTCGCGTTTTCGTGACGACACATGGGTTTCACAAATGGCCCGTTCGGCTGGCGTGTATGAGCTTCCTTCTGATGGAGCGGCACTGATTGAGCTGTATAAAAAAGTCTACGATATTACCGGAGGAAAGGTCACTCCGCTCATCGGCAGTGTAATGGAAGAAGCAGGATATGATAAAGCATATTCACTTATTCCCAAAAAGCTTCACACTCCACCCGCATGGCAAGATGCCATGTCGTTTGACGGCCATACACTGACGATGAAGCGTCCGGCACTACTTGATATTGGTGCGGCGGGCAAAGGATATTTGATTGATCTTGTCGGTGATGTGCTCAAGCAAAACGGTCAGCATGCGTTCACTATCGATGCAGGGGGAGACATCATACACAGAAGTGAGGTGGGAACATCCATTCAGATAGGGCTTGAAAATCCGAACGACATCTCCGAAGTCATCGGTGCGGTGACACTTGGAAACGAAAGTATCTGCGGATCTTCTGGTAATCGTCGCGCATGGGGGAAATATCACCACATCATTGACCCAATGACGCTCGAGTCGCCGACTGATGTTCTTGCGACTTGGGTGATAGCGGAGTCCACACTCCTCTCTGATATGCTCGCGACCTGTCTGTTTTTTGTATCGGCAGAAACACTTTCGTACCATTTTACATTTCAATATATTGTTTTAGGAGATGATTTTTCCGTCACTTTTACACCAGGTATGAAAATCGAATTATATTGATGCTTTTAGTTTTTTAGGGTTTCCTTTTGGTACGTATTCAATAAATACTTATTCATGATAAAATAAAAATTCATTAACTCAAATCATTCATCATGAGCAATCTCAAAAAAGCATCACTGTTCGTTCTGGTTGCTGTTCTCGCGGTCGTCGGTTATAAGTTGGCAGTAAAGTCGGGATCTGACCAAACCGCCGATACCGCGGGTCAAGTACCAAGAGACACAACCACAACACCGCCTGCACCAACTGCGGTCACACCCTCACCCACTGCATCTGCTGAAACAAAGCAGATCAGCGCAAGCGAGACATATCGTGATCCTTCCGGCGAGGAGAAAGTGACTTTTATGCTCACTATTGATAAGAGCGGCACTATTATCGAAGCGGCAAGTACCGTGCTCGCTGAGAATCCTATTGCCGTGCGCAGACAAACTGCATTCCAGGCCGGTTTCGCTGCAGCTGTGGTCGGCAAGAAGCTTGCTGATCTCAATAATATCGATGTGGTCAGTGGATCATCGCTCACGACCGGAGCGTTCAACAAAGCGCTCACTTCGCTTAAGACGCAGATATAAATCTGTTCTATTGTAAGCAAGTTACAGTAAAGCAACCGAGTAGAACCCGGTATCTTTCTGTTATACTGAAGCAATGCTCAAGGTACAAAAACTGTCAAAAAAATTTGACCAGAAAATCGCGGTCGATGGGGTGAGCTTTGATATTGCTCCGGGCGAGATCTTTTCCCTTATCGGACCCAATAGTTCCGGCAAAACCACTATCATCAAGTTGATTATCGGTATGCTCAGCATTGATACCGGCGGCATAGAAGTTGACGGCGGTGATGTCACGAAAGATCCGATTCGCGCAAAGCAAATGACCGGATATATTCCCGACGAGCCTTCGGTGTGGAGCGGGATGACCGGAGAAGAATTCTTGCATGTGGTCGGCGCACTGTATAATATCGATCCAAAAAAAAGAGAGAAGCGCATCAGAGAGCTACTCCCACTTTTTTCCCTTGAAGGGATAGAAAAAGATGAATTCGAACACTATTCGCGCGGCAACAAACAGAAGTTCAGTATTCTTGCGGCGCTCCTCCATCATCCGAAACTCCTTCTGATCGATGAGCCTATCGTTGGACTCGACCCGGAAAGTGCGACTATTGCGAAACGCCTATTGAAGGACTTTGCTGCAGACGGCGGAGCAGTACTCTTGGTCACTCACACACTATCGGTTGCGGACGAGATTTCTGATCGTATTGGTGTACTTGCCAAAGGAAAACTGGTTGCTGTTGGGGATCCTTCCTCGCTCCGCAGGGAAGCAAAACTGAGTAGCACGGCGAGCCTCGAGGATGTGTATCGCGCGCTCACTTGATCTGTATGTACTCCACCCTCGTCTCATTTTATGTGACCAATACCAAGCGCTACTTCGCACGCAATAGCGGAGCGAAGCTGGTGACCATGATCGGATTTTTGGCTGTGCTGGCATTGCTTACCTTGCTCACGTACGAAGGATTTTACTATGGATTCTTGTATATTTCACGCGATACTTATTTCAGCGAAGCACTGACACTCTATATCGTTGAGATGTTTCTCCTCGTCTCGTTTGTACTGGTGTTCGCGAGCGCGCTCCTTTCCGGTGTGACGCAAATGTTCCGTACCGGACGAAGCGGGTTTCTCATGGCATCACCGAACTTTACTATTAAACCGACAATAGTACTTTCGCGCATGATAGTGACCTCACTGTGGCCATTGCTTACCATCATCATACCTGCGCTTTTTGCACTTCGTCATGTGTTCATGCTTTCCGTAAGTGGCTTCTTCTTCTCACTTTTTTCGACAATCATACTCGTGATATTCGGGGTATTGCTTGCGGTCGTACTGATTTTCTTTATTGGCGTGGTGTTGCGCATGCTTGGCGTGTTCTCAAAAAACCATTTAATCCAAATGACACTTCTCACGGCGCTCTACCTCCTCGGATTCGTGTGGAGTGAATTTCGCGGAATCGATCTGGTGAAGTTCTTTCAAGCGAGACTGCTCGATGTGCAAACACCTAACCTTTTGCCGATACTTGAGCAGTTCCGATATTTCCCTTCGCATTTTTCTGCGCAAAGCATCTACTTTGCGATGCGCGGGGAAAATAATATGGCACTCGCCTCGCTTCTCTCCCTGATGTTTCTGTGTGTGGCGGCGTATGCATGCTATGCACTACTTAAAAAAGCGCATCTCTATTTATGGCAAAAGAGCGAAGAAAAGAGTTCTGTGGGATTGTCATGGATGTCGAGAATGAGTGGGGCGATGCTGAGGAGTGCAAGCGGAGCAAAACAGGCGATTCTCAAGAAGGAAGCGGTATTATTCTTCCGTGACGGACGCGGCATGCTCTGGCTCGGATTCATTCTCCTTTTGTGGGTAATACAGATTGGATCAAGTCATCTCTTGGTACACGGACTCTCGGCAGAGCGAGTAGCAACACATGATGCACCCGGATATGCGGGACTCTTGCAATTCTCGACCATCATTTTTTTTATTGCGCTCTTCGTGCTACGCTTCGCATTTCCGTCGTTCTCGATGGAGCGCAAGACCTCTTGGATTATTCGCATGTCGCCGGTCGACATGCGCGAAGTCTATGCTGCAAAACTCGCATTCTTTGTGATCCTATTCGGAATTATTGCCCTCCTATTCTCACTTGGGAGTGCGGCGACTGTAGGGCTCGTCCTGCCGTTTGGTATGCCGCTCGTCACACTGGTAGTCATTGCGACTTTTTTTCTCACCACGCTCGGACTGTCACTTGGGGCAAAGTATCCGAATCACGAGACAGATGATCCTGAACAGCTCTCAACAAGCATGCCGGGTATCGGCTTTATACTTGTATCACTCTTCTATGGTCTTGCTGGTGCATATGCGTTTGCAAACCTCACCTCGTCGGGTAGTGTCACGCTCTATATTATGTTCATCTGCGGGAGTGTCGCACTAACGCTCTATTTTGCGCGTATTGCTCGCACTGCGCTTGTCAATATTGTAGTCGATAAGCAGATGATGTAACCTTTCCTCAGAGATTGATTTTATCAAAGAGGATATCGCTATGGATGAGAAAAAAATCATTACGGCAGTCATTTTTGACTGGGGAAGAACACTTTGGGATCCGGAGAACGAAAAATTATTCCCCGGCGTGAGCGAGCTTCTCCGGACACTCTCGGCGAGGTATGATCTGTTCGTCGTGTCTCTTGCGTCAAAAGGTGAGACAGAGATTAGCAGGAGAAAAAAACTGATGAGTGAACTTGGTATCGAGCCTTTATTCAAGGATATTGTATTTGTTTCTGAAGAAAAAGATGAGGCATATGTCTCGCTGTTCACCCGCCACGGACTTCTTCCGTCAGAAACAGTGATTGTTGATGACCGTATCATCCGCGGTATTTCATGGGGGAATAGTGTTGGTGCGATGACGGTGTGGTTTCAGAACGGGAAATTCAAAGACGAGTTGCCCGATGTGAAGACGGGACGGCCAACCCATCATATTCGTGACATCAGAAAACTTTCAGAACTACTATGACCCCCATTGCGGGGTCTGTTCTTTTTCTGTACGCTCATTAAATGAAAGCAAAATGGAATGAAGAGGTGATGGCTGAAAGTGAAAGCCCTGTCGTCTTTGATGGTACATGCTATTTTCCCGCTCAATCAGTTGTGCCGGACCGTGTAATAAAAACCGAACGGGTGTTTCATTGTCCGAAGCGAGGCTACGGAGTATATGTCGATGTACGAGCACGCGGCAAAGAAAAGAAAGATGCCGCGGTGTATTTTGCGCATCCGTATCCTGAGGCATCGGCAATCACTGGGTATTTCTGCTTCCTGTTTGGGGTAGAGATTGTTCCTTGATAGTCCTGGAATAAAGCTCAAAATAGGTATCGCATGCGGGGAAGTTTTTTGCTATGATGCATGCATATGTGGGCAATGCGTAGGAGAATGGGGATAGTAGGGGTGATTGTGGCCTTTTTTACGGTGGTAGTGGTTTTGCCTTACTGGTATACTCACCGTGAAATCCCAACCTGTTTTGACGGCAAGCAGAATCAAGGTGAACTCAGCATCGATTGCGGCTCGCCGTGTGCGGTGCTTTGTAAAGGTCAGGCCAAAGACCTCAATATCCTGTGGACCAAGGTATTTCCAGTGCGCACCGGTGCATATGACGTAGTTGCGTATGTTGAGAATCCAAATTTCGATATCGGCAGCAATCATTTCACCTATACAGCCATACTGTATGATGCGGACGGACAAGTAATTGCAAGTCGCGTTTCTGATGACTTCGTACTTCCAAGCGAGCGCTTCGTACTCTTTGCAGGTGGCATGCTCACCGGCGATAAAGTTGCCTCAAAAGGCAGCATCGAAGTGAATCCCGATTTCACCTGGGTGACTACCCAAAAATCCGGAGTTTCGTTTTCGGTCACCGACAAGCTCCTGATCGGTGCAGACCAAAAGCCGATACTCACTGCGGTTCTTCACAATGATACGCCGCGGCTCTATCGCAATGTGAATGTCAACGCGGTCATCTATGATAGTAAGCACAACCCAATAGGGGTGTCCTCGACAAGGGTGGAGAAGATAGAGCCAAACGGCGCAGAAAAGCTTAGTTTCACCTGGCCGGATGCATTCAATTATGTCGCAGAGACCGAGGAGTGCGAACAACCTGTTGATGTCATGCTGCTTCTCGATCGATCGGGTTCGATGGCATCGGAAAGTAAAGATCCTCCTCAGCCGTTTACGCGTGTACGCGACGCTGCCGCTTCATTCACGACTTTTCTCACTCAGAATGATCAGGTGGGAATGGTTTCTTTCTCTACCGCTGGGTCGAATCCTGTCGACCTTACATTGACTGCAAACTTTGACAGGGCGCAAAAACGAATTGAGGGAACAAATATGGGTACAGATGGAATTCAATTTACTAATACTGGCGATGCAATTTTTCGGGCGGTAGGAGAATTTGCAACCCAACGCGCAAATGATGCCGCGCGAAAAATTATTATTTTATTGACTGATGGAGAAGCATTAGAACCAAACCGTCCACTCAATCCCCAAGATCCAAAGGATAGGAATTTTGCGAGTTTATATGCGATAGAACAAGCAAATAATGCAAAAAAATACGGAATCTTACTTTACACTATAGGCCTTGGGATAAATGTGAACGATGAATTTTTAAAAACTATCTCGACTGGGCCAAATTACTACTACCCCGCACCATCAGCGGCAGACTTGAGGGGCGTCTACAAGCAAATAGCAAATGCGATTTGCAAAAAAAATCCGTCAGTTATCGAAATAATCCCACGTGTGAATGATGTTACTCCAACGCCTACGGCACCTTGACCTGCCATTACTCTTCGCGACTATTCCCGTTCTTGCCGCCGGGTTGATTTCGATGTACTCATTCATGGGGCAGAACAATCTGTTTGAGAAGCAATTGTTTTGGATCTGCTTCTCATTTGCAGTGTGTATCGGGCTCTCGCAAATCGATCTGCGACTCTTGCGCCGCACCCATACCATACTTGGGGTATTCATCTTTTTTGCGACCCTCCTCCTTATGCTCTTTTTGGTCGGCAGTGTATTTAAGGGTGCACGCGGCTGGTTCAATCTCGGGTTCTTCGCCATTCAGCCGGCAGATCCGATGAAGCTCGTGCTCATTCTCGTGCTGGCAAAATATTTCTCCAGGCGACATATCGAGATTGCGCATTTCAAACACATCATGGTTTCCGGCATCTATGTGTTGGTGCCGTCGGTCCTCGTACTCATTCAGCCGGACTTCGGCTCGGCAATCATTATGTTTCTCATCTGGTTTGGCATGACTGTCGTCTCAGGCATCTCAAAAAAACACTTGTTCATGGTGTTTGCGGCGGGACTTGTTGCATTCGTTATTCTTTGGTCATTTGTTCTTCACCCGTATCAACAGGCACGTATCAAGACATTTCTTCACCCGCTTACTGATATACGTGGCACAGGTTACAATGCCTATCAATCGACCATCGCGGTGGGTTCAGGGCAACTTCTTGGAAAAGGTATCGGCTACGGCACGCAGTCGCGTCTCAAATTCCTGCCAGAATATCAGACCGATTTTATCTTTGCATCATTTGCAGAGGAATGGGGGTTCGTCGGGGTTACGCTCTTGCTCGCCTGTTACGCGATTATCATTTGGCGCATCATACTTATCGCATTCACTGGAGCGACAAATTTTGAGATATTGTTTGCGCTCGGCCTTGCAATCTTTTTCATGACGCAGATGACCATTCATGTTGGCATGAATATGGGGCTCCTCCCGGTGACCGGACAGACTTTGCCGTTTATGAGTTACGGCGGATCCCATCTCGTGACCGAATTCGCCGGACTCGGCATACTTATGAGCATGCGGCGCTTTGCGAGAGTGTCGCACCCTGAACGTATGAAAAACGAATTCCTGGGTATCTGACTTTCATTTTGGGCGACCTCCTGGTTGTTTTTGTGTGAGGTGCGGTTATGAGAACCCATTCTGATGGGCACCGCACCGCAATGCTAGTTGAGAGATTTTCAAAGAAAATATCCAACAAGCGGCCAGTTCCTGTCGGGAACGGTTGCTGTTGGTCAACATCATCAAACAGAAGGCAGCTGCTATAATTAACCCATGAGTAGATATCATTCCTGTATAAATAAGATAAGTGGTAACTCGCACTCTGCACTCTATCCGCTTGTCTCTGTCCTCCTCCTCATTCTTGCGCTTCCATGGGTTGGGTTTGGCCCCATTGCTTTGGTTGCACTTGTTCCGCTTTTTCTCTTCCTTGCCGATACGCATGTATCACGACGACGTGCGTATGTACTCGGGGGAGGTGTAATCCTCATCTATATGCTCTTTGCGGTATACCCGCTGATGCGGGTGGAAGGGACATGGTGGGTGGGCACACGGGGACTACATAACATCATCAGTGAGAACACTCAGTATCTTCTGCTCGTGATACTCACCGCAGTGTGGCATGCGCTGATATTCATGCCGGTCTTGTTCATGGTGCGAAAACGTATCACGCGCGCATGGGGAGTTCCGCTCACTGCTCTTACCTGGATGCTTTTCGAATGGGGACTGACGAATGTGGCCTTGTGGGGTTATAGCATTGGCATTCTTGGCTACAGCCTGGTTGATGTTCCTTATGTGAAAGATATCGCATCTTTTTCCGGCGTCTATGGGCTGTCATTCGTTGTGGTCTATGTAAACGCTCTGATTACTCATGTCATCCTTAGAAACAAACAGGTCTTCGTTATTCGTCAACGCACGAGCGAGTACAGCATCACCTATTTCCTTGGCCTGTTTTTTGCCATTGTGGTATTTAGTTTGTACCATGAGCGGCCAGAAGAGGAGCGCGGCACGATGCGTGTTGCATTGATTGGTACATCGCTTTCAACCGATGCGAGTATCGGGAGCGCCGGGTATGCTTTATATAAAGAAAAATTACTGAGTGCATTTACTCACAATCCTGACCTCGTACTCTTTCCTGAAAACGCATTTCCGTATTTTGAGATCAATGAAAGTGATGGAACATTAGTAAAAAATAGTCTGATCAATTTTCCCGCTCGCGACGAGCTATATCAGGACCTGCTTGCGCTCTCGCGTGTGCATGCAGCAACTACTCTTGCTATTGGTCTGCATACGTATCGCGAAGGGAAGCATTATAACTCGATTGTGTTTTACAAAGGGGGAACTCCAGTCAGGTACTACGAGAAGCGGGTGCTCGTTCCGTTCACTGAATACGTACCGTTTGGACTTCTGATACCAATGTATGTGAGATTTGCTCACGGAGGAGAAGATCAGCAAATTGAAATGAACGGCATATCATGGAATGCGCTTATCTGCTCCGAGGTCGGGGATACGAATATTTCTTTACGCAAGGGAGATCCCATCCTTGTTGCTTCGAATGACAGCATATTTCTCGGAACTGCGGCTGCCACGATGCACCATCAAATGGCCAAGATGCGCGCGATAGAACAACATGCTTACCTCTTGCGTGCGACAAAAGGGGGTGTTACCAGCATTATCGATCCGTACGGAAATGTCCTTCTGCAAGCGACAGATGGAGTACTCATCGGAAACATTTCGGTCCGTCCAAGAGATTGAGTCAGATTAAGTCCGATCGCTATAGAGTGAGAATGTTTCATCTGCCATGGTCTCAACATTGAAACGTCCCTTGATCCGCTCTCCTAGCGCCGCACCAAACTCTGCCCTGCGCAGAGGTTGGTCAATGAGATAGGAGAGTGAACGTGCAATCTCGCCCGGATTCTTGGATTGAATAAGTATCCCCGACTGCATATCGTCGATGATCTCAGGAATACCGCCGACCGCCGAAGCGATGGTCGGGAGTCCGACGTTTCCCGCCTCAAGCAGCGCGTAGGGGAACCCTTCTTTGATTGAAGGGAAAAGAAAAATATCAAAACCCGCGAGCAGCTCCCTGCCATTCTCATTTTGATGAAAGATAACTTCTTCCGTAAGGTCGAGAATGTCGCGCAGTGCCTCGAGATGTGCGCGTTCTTCGCCGTCGCCGATGATGATGAAGCGCAGCGACACCTTGCTTTGTTTCTTGAGGAGCGCAAGTGCCTCAAGCGCATAGCTATGACCCTTATTGGTATGCAGTTCACCAATGGTACCGATGATGACGGTTCCTTTTGGCAGACGTTTCAGATGTTCTTCACCCAACATGCGGGTGAGTGCGGTTCTGCGCGCGAGTGTCTTGATGTCGTCAGTGCCGTTATGGATGACCGTGAGTTTATGGCGGGTGAGCGGAATACGCGCTACTTCGTCGCGGGTCCGCTCAGATACGGCGATGGTATTGTGCGCGAGTTGTATCGTCAGCCAGTGACCTAAAGCAATGAGTACGCGCTGCCAGTCCGGGCGCTCCTCGGTGAATGCCCAACCGTGTCCGGTGAAGATGATGTGTATCGGTGTACGCTTTGCTCCGACAATATTTGTGACATGTGTGCGCAAATTTACCAGTCGTGCGGCGAGTGCACCGAGACCTCCGATCTTTGAACTATTCAAGTGAACCACGTCAGGTGCTTCGCTCCTCATGAGACTCACAAGCTGGAAGAATCCGCGCAGATCATCACCGGCGTTTATGTCACGCCTCAGCGTCCCTATCTGTATCGTGCGTACGCCTGCAGCCTCGAGCTTCTCCTTGAGGAGTCCCTCGCCCCCGAATCCGACCACTACCTCGTGCCCATTCTTGTTGGCATAAGTTGCAAGATCGTAGACATAACGCTGTGCCCCGCCGAAATTCGATTTCGTGATGAGATACAGAATCTTTAGCTTCGGGTTGTCTTCATCCATATAATATATAGCGCTTATAACTATACCATTTTAGGTAAGGTGATTGTTGCCTGCCATGGCCTATGGAATCGGAATTCCAAGGTACTTGTGTTGTTTCTAAGCAGAATACGGCTAAGAAAAAGATGTCGCTTCCTTTCAGCGCCTGTTTTTGTTATCGTTCGTATATATGCACCGTTAGAGGTAAGAAGTGCAACACTTCCGCCTCCTCGCGTATGCATGGCCACTGTTACCAAGAAAATTTTTACCCGCGCAACTCTCTCAATTAATATGACTAACTTCTAACGGGATGCGGCGATTGCCTACAGTTCAGATGCTCACGATATTCGTGGGCGACGTGGTGCTCCTCTACCTCTCCTTGTGGGTGACGCTACTTTTGCGTTACCTCGAGATTCCTACACAGTTCAATATCAATCTGCATCTTCTGCCATTCTCGTACCTTATCCTTATTTGGGTACTAGTATTTTATATTTCAAATCTGTACGAGCCGCATACGGTGGTGTTCAAATCGAAGATACCGGCGACCATCTTAAACACTCAGGTGGCCAACAGCATCATCGCGGTGTTGTTCTTCTATCTTATCCCAGATGTCGGCATTGCTCCGAAGACCAACCTTTTCCTCTATCTCTTCGTGTCATTCATTCTCATCAGTCTATGGCGCATCTTCGGTGTGCAATTTTTGCGACTGCGCCGCAAAGAGCATGCAGTCTTGATCGGCTCCGGCCATGATACACGCAAGCTCTATCAAACAGTGAATGACAATCCGCTCTACCCGATGAATTTCATTACCTGGGTTGATCTCGATAAAGTGGAAGGGATCGACTTTGAAGATGAGGTCTTGAATCGCATCTATTCCGAAGAGGTGTCGCTTATCGTTATCGATATCGAGAATGAGAAGGTCACGCCAATCCTTTCCAAGCTCTATAATCTCATCTTTTCGCACGTGCGATTTGTCGATCAATATCGTGTCTACGAAGATATTTTTGATCGTATTCCACTGTCACTCATCGGCTATAGCTGGTTCCTGGAGAACGTCTCATCCCGCGCACATTTTGGCTACGACATATTCAAGCGTGCGATGGACATCACACTCTCAGGACTCTTGTTCATTCCATGTGCACTCATCTTTCCTTTTGTCGCGCTCATTATTAAGCTCGATGACGGTGGAAATCTCTTCTACACTCCAGAGCGGGTCGGAGAGGGGAATCGTCCTATTCGCATTTATAAATTCCGTACTATGAATGTGATGGATGACGGCAAACGCCTCGGAGATAATCAGTCGAAGATAACACGGGTCGGAGGATTCCTCCGAAAATCACGCATCGATGAATTGCCACAACTGTGGAATGTGCTGCGTGGAGATCTCTCGCTCATCGGCCCGCGTCCCGAATTCCCCAGACTCGCCGCACAATATCACGAGGAAATACCATATTACAATATGAGGCATCTCATCAAGCCCGGGCTCTCCGGCTGGGCACAAGTCCATCACGATAAACCGCCGCAAACGGTTGAGGAGACCAAGGAGAAACTTGCCTACGATCTCTATTACCTCAAAAACCGCTCGGTCGCGCTCGATATCAAGATAGCGCTCAAGACCGTGAAGACCCTGCTCTCTCGCTCGGGGCTCTAAATAGATAATAAACATATTTCCGCAAAAAAGTGTGAAAAGTATCGGCGCGGCAATCCTGCGCATTGTGGTGCTCACTTATGTTTTCTTTGGCATCGTCCTGTATATCAGACAAGATGCAATACTGCTCTTCCCGAGCAATATGCCGTTTGCGAATTGTCCCGAAGAATGATGATGTGGTAGTGTTTTGACATAAAGTTCTTCAAGTGGTGGCGTTTTTTATCGTTTCAGGTAGTATGAGTGTATATGCGCATCAATCAATATCTCGCCCAAGCGACCGGTATCTCCCGTCGGGTCGCTGACAAGGAAATAGCTCTTGGAAACGTGCTTTTAGGCTCAAAACGGGCCACCCTGGGGGATCAAGTAGAAAAGGGGGACAAGGTCACTTTTAAGGGAAAACTCATCGTAAATACCAAGGTTGACCCGACGACCATCATGCTCAATAAGCCAGCAGGTTATATCACCTCGCGTAAGCACGACGAAAGTGATGCGCCGACGGTGATGGATCTCCTCCCCAAAGAGCTGCAGCACTTGAAGCCGGTAGGCAGACTCGATAAGGATTCATGCGGACTCCTCCTCCTTACCGACGACGGCGATCTCGTGTATCGCAGTACGCATCCTAAATTCGAGACGGAAAAAGAGTATGTCGTGGAATTCGACTCGCCACTTTCTGACCGAGAGATAGAGCAGTGGAAAAAGGGCATTAGGCTAACCGACGGCATGGCAAAGGCAGACAAGATAGAACGTCTCGGCCGCCGTTTTAAGATAACTCTGCACCAAGGCAAGAACCGCCAAATCAGAAGGATGGCCGGCAAAAGCGGTAATAAAGTGAACATGCTGAAGCGTGTGCGCATCGCCGAGGTCAATCTCGGCACACTCGAAGAAGGAAAGTGGAAGAAACTTTCTTCAAAAACGAGTATGAAGAAGGCGAAATAACTTTAGTTCGCCATTCTGATTAGCGCTGTCAACATTCAGCTTTTCTTGTGCTGAGGGTACAATACATTCATACTCCTCTTAACTCGACCACTATGCTGTAATGATTATGAATTGTTTGCGGAAATATCCATATTGTATAGATGGAATTTCTCGTAATTCATATCATTACTCGCTTAGTATCAAGTTAACTTTTTCAACATGAATCCCGTTAGAAATAGGAAGTGCTGCACTTCCGACTTAAATGGGAATAAACATAAAATTATGATGAACATATTTCAATCAAACAGTTCTGGTGCTATTAACATGGATAATTTCTAACGGGATGAAAGACAAAAAAATTGCCGCGCTTATTGCAAAAGAATCAAAACGCGAAAAGTCAGTCGTCAACCTCATTGCATCAGAGAACTACGCCTCCGCCGATGTGCGCGAAGCGCTCGGCTCGGTGTTCACCAATAAATATTCCGAAGGATATCCCGGCCGCAGGTATTACGGTGGCAACGCTGTGGTTGACGAGATGGAGCGCCTCACACAGGAGCGCGCACTCAAACTGTTCAAGCTCTCGCCGAAGAAATGGCAAGTGAATGTGCAAGCGCTTTCCGGTTCGCCGGCGAACGTCGCGGTCTATACTGCGCTTCTTCCGCACGATGGGACGGGGAAGATCATGGGCATGATGCTCGCCCACGGCGGGCATTTAACGCACGGGCACTCGGTTTCAGTCTCGGGAAAATTCTGGAAACAAATTCCGTATGGGGTTGATGCGAAGACCGAACGGCTCAATTTTGATGACCTGATAAAGATAGCGAAGAAAGAAAAGCCGAACATCATTGTTGCGGGATTTACCGCGTATCCCCGGAAGATCGACTGGAAAAAATTCAGAGCAATTGCCGATGCAGTCGACGCATACCTCATGGTCGACATGTCGCACATTGGGGGACTCGTCGCAGGTGGGGTACATGTCTCACCGTTCCCATACGCTGATGTTGTGACAACGACCACGCACAAGACGCTACGTGGCCCACGCGGTGCGCTCATCTTCTCGAAGATAGATGCGCGCGAGATAGGGATGAAAGTTGATAAAGCTATTTTCCCCGGAATGCAGGGCGGGCCGCACGAGAATGCCATCGCGGCGATTGCGGTTGCACTCCATGAAGCATCACAGCCCGCATTCAAGAGTTACGCAAAACAGATAGTGAAGAATACCGCAGCACTTGCTCTTGAGCTCAAGTATCTTGGCTGGAGAATCGTCACCGGCGGTACCGACAATCATCTCCTCCTTCTTGATACTTGGAAGAGTGGTGTGTCAGGAAAAGAAGCATCGACCATGCTTGAAGCGGCGGGCATCATCGTCAACATGAATACTATTCCGTTTGATACACGAAAGCCGATGGACCCCTCGGGTATCCGTCTCGGTACTGCGGCCGAGACGACGCGCGGCGCGAAGGAGAAAGACATGGTTAAACTCGCGAGACGCATCGATACGGTACTGCGAAATAAGCCTTAAAAACCATAGCAGATAAGCCGAAATAGCTATCCTGTGTTAGGATGGAAAACATGTTTCCCGCTAGAGGTAGGAAGTGCCGCACTTCTGCTATTCATGTGGAGGTAACGTTTATTTGGCATACTCATGAAAATCAAACATATGCAGTTTATTAATATCGCTCACCGCTAACGGGATGTTCGTCGACGGAAAAGCCATCGCAGAAGCACTGAAACAGAAGATCGCAAAACGCGTAAGTGCCTTTGGTGCTGCTCCCGTACTCGGTATTGTTATTGTCGGGAACAATCCGGTCACGGAAAGTTTTGTGCGTATCAAAAAAAGAGTCGCAGCGGAGGTTGGGGTAGTACTGAAGGAATTTCATTTTTCTGAAACCATCGACACCGAAGAATTGTGCAAAAGTGTAGCCGCACTCTCAAATGATCCGCTTGTTGATGGCGTGGTTATTCAGCTCCCGCTTCCGAGAGCTATTGTGGCGCAATCGGTGCTGAATGCAGTCCCTCTCGAAAAAGATGTTGACATGCTTTCGCATGATGCGTGCGCGGAGTTTAGAAAAGGTACAGCGAACATCCTCCCACCTGTCGCAGGTGCGATACAAGAAATCTTGGAGCACCACAAGATAGGAGTTGCGGGGAAGGATGTACTTATCTTGGGACACGGCAGACTAGTCGGTGCGCCCGCCGCGCTCCTTATGCGTCACAATCTTGCGCATGTTACGGTCATCGACAAAGAGGTCACGCATCTTGTCAGGCTCACGCGCGAAGCGGACATCATTATCTCGGGTGTCGGACAGCCGGGAATACTCAGACCCGAGATGCTCAAGAGGGGAGTAGTGCTTATTGATGCAGGTACGAGTGAAGACGGAGGAAAAATAGTCGGTGATGCTGATCCGCGCTGTGCGGAAGTCGCATCACTCTTCACTCCTGTGCCGGGAGGTGTGGGTCCAATTACTGTAGCGATGATATTTAAAAATGTCAGCATCTTTACAGAGCATCGATTGCGGCGTGAAGTGATGGGATAGTTGATTCATGTTACGATAGACATATGCTCGCTACGTTCAATCAATCACTATTCACTTTCTTCTTCACTCTCGGAAATAGTTCGGCCATCATGGAGTCACTCACGGTATTCTTTGCCGAGTGGTTTCCGTACCTTGTCATCATCTCAATTATTCCTTACGAGTCTTTTCGCCGGGGGAGTACTAGAGAGATTGTACGAACCATCATCAGTACTTCCGCGGTACTCATTTTTACTTGGCTTATTGTATCTGCACTCAAGCAGTACTTCCCGTCTCCGCGTCCGTTCGCGTATTTTTCAAACATCATGCCACTTGTCTCAGAGAGTGATTCATTCGGATCATTTCCTTCTGCGCACGCGGCAATATTTGGTGCACTCGCTGGACTTGCATACGCCGATAAGTTTGCTGTTCGTCATTGGTATCTTGCCGCAGCAGTCATCATCGCCATCGCTCGTGTATGCGCAGGAGTGCATTGGCCAATCGATGTCATCGTTGGTGGATTCTTTGGATTTGGTCTTGCGTATCTTCTGACAACACTCGCACTCACTCGTTCTCGCTCGACAAAATAGATTTTTCTAAAAACTTTTTCAGTGTGCGTTCATACCGCTACTATTTTTTGGACACTGATTACTGTACAAGCTTATTTAAATGTTGCATTATTTTTTCATGTTAAAACTCACTCGCATTTTTGCTCTCTTGTGAAGCTATTTTTAAACGAGGTGGGGGTTCATCTCTTTATTGCGTTTCGTTTATCTATGAGGCAGCCGAGCGTTTTGAAAGGCATTTCACTCGTGACGGCGATTTTCTACACATTTTCGAAAATAAAACATCATACTATCCACAGTTACCCACCAACCATCAAAAAACCCAATCAATATAAGCCTCAAAATTGATACAATGGTTCCATTGGGCGCCAGTCCTGCCACTTTTCTTTATGCATGTCTAGGTGGAGGGATATACGAGCAAACCCGAGGAGATCAATAACTACGTAATGCATCTTTGGAGCA
>JAYTWK010000028.1:0-19483 GCA_043743715.1 bacterium | reverse complement strand
TGCCGTTTTTTAACCATGGTAGTTAATTTCTATCAGTTCTACGGCTTAACCACAAGGTGGGAGGGTCAAATTAAGCCACGATTTTTGTATATTATGCCGAAATTCATGATGTCCCAGCCAGCTGTTCATCCCTCAAGGTCCAGTGATCCAGACGTTCTGAATCGTTGGAGTCAAGCAATGCGATTGGTGGCAAGCCGTGGTCGCGGTAGTTGTCCGAATGCTGAGTTTGAAAGGCTCATGACGGAAAGTAAAAAAGTAAAAAAGCGTAAACAGAGATAGTGCATGAATGAGAGCAATTGCTCTCAATTGAAGGCCCGAAATGGGCCTTTTTGATACTATATTCTTGTGCTCCTCAATATTTGTTATACTGAATTGAGTGATTATCCATAGTTTTTTCTCATGAACCCAAACAAATTTAGCGTCAAACAAGTACTCATTGGCATTTTCCTTTTCGCCATATTCCTCGTCACATTTTCCTTCGTGAAAGGCATCATCTCGCACCGGTCAGTGCTTCTTGGGAGTGCTGCTTCGGGTGCCCCAAACATGATGTATGCCGAAAGAGGGTTTGCGAAAGGAGGGGCGATGGGTATTGCGAGTAATGTTCTAGGGGATACTCCGTCTTACGACTCTGCCACTGTAGCTACATACCAAGATCCACCCTCGCTTCCAAGTTCTCCCCCATCACCTCCCTTAGGCGATGCGAAGATCATCAAAAGCGGCAATCTCTCCCTCTTGGTGAAGAACACCGAAGAGACTGCACTTAAGATAGACGCCATTCGTACGTCACTTAGTGGCCAGCCGGGCAATGCCAGCTTCCGCGAATATAGCCCGGGAGTCAAAAGCGGCAATATCACCATCTGGGTTCCAGCCGATAAATTTGGGGAAGCGATGGCAGATATCAAGAAACTTTCTTTGCGCGTCGAGAACGAGAGCGTGAACGTGCAGGATGTCTCGGCGCAGTTCGTCGACATCTCATCACGCCTCAAAAATTTACATGCCGCAGAAGCGGCCTACGTCGAAATCATGAAGCGCTCCGGAAAAATTTCCGAGGTACTCGAAGTCACTCGCGCCCTAAACGACACTCGCTCGCAGATCGAGCAGCTCCAGGGGCAGCTCGATTATCTGACGCGCCAAACAGCACTTTCGTCGATTGATGTGTATCTAAGTCAGGAAGCAATTCCCGGCGCGGTTACAAACGAGTGGAGACCTACGACTATCGTGAAGGCGGCAGCAAAGCAAGCACTGAATGATCTGACCGACTTCATCGACATGCTACTCGTGATGCTCGTGCGACTGCCTGTCATGTTGCTCTACCTCGCTTGGTGGTTCCTTATCTTCTGGCTGGTATATCGTGCCGCACGATTCTTGTACCATCGGCTAAAACAAAGTACTATGTTTGGACCCCTGAAGCAATAAGGAAAGGCAGTAAAGTGAGCAATTAATTTAACAACCCTAATAATTCAATTCTTATGACAGCAATACTCATCGTCCTCGTAGTCGCCGCCGCTTGGGTTATCATGAGTTATAACCGCCTCGTCTCGCTGGTGCAGCGCGCAAAAGAAGCGTTCGCCGATATTACTATTCAGCAGAAGCGCCGCTATGACCTCATCCCGAATCTCATCGAGACCGTAAAGGGTTATGCTGCTCATGAGCAGGGAACTCTCATGAAGGTGACTGAAGCAAGAAACGCTGCAATGGCGGGAGGCAGCAGTTTGGCACAGGATGCGGCCAATCAGAACATGATCACTTCGGCGCTCAAGAGCGTGTTTGCACTCTCAGAGAATTATCCTGACCTCAAGGCAAACACGAATTTCCTCGAGCTACAGCGTGAACTTACTGATACTGAAGACAAGATTCAGGCATCGCGACGTTTCTATAACGGCAATGTACGCGACCTTAATACTGCGATCCTGGTATTTCCCGGCAACATCATCGCAAGCATCTTCCACTTCGAGAAGATGGAATTCTATGAATTACCTGCAGGGGACGCATCAGAGCAACCAGTTGCCGTCAAGTTTTAACCAAACTCCTTTTTTGGCTAATATCATCGTTATGGAGCCTCTGCGATTCGGTCACCGTACTATGAAGTACGTCTTCCTCACCACTTTCTCCATGCCTTGATTTTCATCCAAAAAATAAGTTTGGTTTGGCATGTACGGTGATGAGCAAGTTCGAACTAACATTGTATTTACGACGAACTACGATCTACCTACTTTGTGAATTTCGCATTTTCTAGTGACTGAAGACTAGTGACTAACCACTAACCTATGACCATCTACACACAACAAGAAAACAATGTAACCAAGACCTGGCTCTTCCTCACCATGTTCTTTCTGCTCATTATCGCGATGGGTTTCGTGTTTGCGCAAATCTACGGTAATACCAGCATCCTGTACATTTCAATCATCCTCTCGCTCCTCATGAATATCGGCAGCTACTGGTACAGCGACAAAATAGTGCTGTCGATGGTGCATGCTCGCCGGATAGAGAAGAAAGAAGACGCGCCCGAGCTCTGGAATATCGTGGAGAATCTCGCCATCACTGCCGGACTGCCGATGCCTAAGCTCTATATTGTCGATGATCCTTCACCGAACGCATTCGCTACCGGTCGCAACAAAGAACACGCCGCCATCGCGGTCCATAGCGGTATCCTTCCGCTCCTCTCAAAGGCAGAATTGCAGGGAGTCTTGGCGCACGAACTCTCACATGTCGGCAATCGCGATACACTCATTTCGACCATCGTTGTCGTGCTCGCCGGGATGGTCTCCATCCTTTCGAATATTTTCTTGCGGGTGCGAGGAGGGGATAGAGACAGGGGCAACGCAGTCTTCTTCATCATTGGAATCGCACTCGCTATCCTTGCGCCGATATTTGCAACACTCATTCAGCTGGCTATTTCTCGCAAGCGTGAGTTTCTTGCTGATGCATCGGGCGCACTCCTCACGCGTTACCCCGAAGGTCTTGCTTCAGCGCTCGAGAAAATCAGCGGCTCGGCTATTCCATCGACTACCGCACAACATGCGCTTTCTACCTTATATATCTCGGACCCTGAGCACAAGGGCCCCGGATTCTTCGCGAAACTGTTTATGACCCATCCGCCAATAGAAGAACGCATCAGGATTCTGCGTGGGATGAATCTCGATAGGGGCGCTCGCTCGCCGTAGCAGAATGCTCGACGCCGACTGTTTTTTCATATGTATCAGAATTTCACGCATATTGTGCGCAGAATAATTGACTCTGCCCGAGGACGGGAGTAAAACTAAAGAGGTTCCCGCACCAGGAACCACATGATTCTTCTCAAACAAACGATGAAGGAGTTCAAGATGTGCAACCATGCAAACGAGAAGTGTGACAAAGGTAGGCCGGACTATTGGTCGGTCGACATGTTCTACGAAGACTCTGACGACACGGACGGACCGCCCGACCGAAGGATCGTTTCTGACAGTGTGCCGAGCCGTATGCGGTCATACTTACGCCGTAAGCGAGTGACCGTCATAGCTGTGACCGCGAGTCAGGCGGTAGACTGACAAGACGAACCGTGTTGGCATACTTTTTTACAAATTACACATGACAGAGTGGACAAGGTATCCCTCAATAAATCATGCCTGTAGGTTTAGGCAAAGGCGGCCCCGGCCGCCTTTTATATTGCCGCTCTGAAATGATTTGCGTGATATAATTTATAAATAGACGAATCCTGTTCGAAGCTGCGGACACAGGCGATAGAATGAAATCATGAAAGTAGATATGAAGTTACCAATGAAGAATATGCAGAGTAGGGAAAATTTTCCCGCACCCTGCTTCTAATGAGATGAAAAATTTCATCGAGCACATACAGAAAAGCATTTACAATCCGGAATATTACCGAGCGCTCCTTACTCGTCCCGCTTCGTTCTCGTGGCAATATTACTGGAGCTTCACCATGCTGCTCTCGGTCATCATGACCATCGCATTATCAATACCGGTGGTACCGCGTATCGACCGGGCGCTCGCCACGATGCAGGAGAAGGTGCTCGCATACTATCCGCCCGACTTAGTCATCTCCATTGCGGGGGGTAGGGTTTCAGTCAACAAGCCGGAGCCATACACTCTGCCACTGCCGCCCATCTTCCAAGAAGGCGCGAATGCTGCAGGTTTCACAACCCTCATGACTATCGACACGACCCGTGAGGTTAGTCGCGAGCAGTTCATGACCTATCATTCTATTTTTTGGCTCACGCAAGAGAGCCTCGTCGCTCGCGATGGTACGCGCGGACAGAGCACACTTGTGTTTCCTCCAGAAATGAATCTCACGGTGGATCAAGCAGGCGTGAAGAGCATGCTCGGACGGCTTGAATCATTCACCCCGCTTGTCGCGCCGGGGGTGGTACTCATATTGTTTTTTGCTTTCCTCGTGTCGTTCGCGATACTTCTCGTGTACCTCCTCATCGATGCGCTGTGTATTCTACTCATCGGCCGCTTCTTGAAATATAACTGGTCATACGCTGCATCATACCGCATTGGCCTGCATGCGGTGACACTGCCGATACTGTTTTCCTCCATCATTTCACTTGTTCCGATAGGGATGGTGAGTTTGCCGCTTCTGACCGCACTCCTTTCGCTCGTGGTCGTATACATGAATTTTAAAGACCGCGTTGTCCCGAATCAGGCGCCACAGAAACCTACTCCCGAATAATATGGACATCATCCGTCCCGCATCCAAACGGCCTATACCCGAACACGCGACAAAAGTGTTCGAGGGTAAACTGTTCGATGTCTACCAGTGGCAGCAAAAACTCTATGACGGCACAACGACGACTTTCGAAAAATTGAAACGTCCCGACACTGTGGTGGTGTTCGCGGTGATGCCGGACGGAAAAATATTACTTACCAAGCAGGAGCAGCCGGGCAAGGCTGCGTTCATCGGTGCAACTGGCGGAAGGGTGGATGATGGCGAAGATCCGCTCACTGCCGCAAAGCGGGAGCTTCTCGAAGAGAGCGGATACGAAGCAAGTCATTTTATGTTATGGCGCGCTGAGCATCCAACCTCGAAGATAGATTGGGTAGTCTATACCTTCATTGCAAAAGGTCTGACAAGAGTGTGCGATCCGCATCTCGATGAGGGAGAGAAGATAACACTCATGCCGGTCAGTCTAGATGAGCTGATAGCATACGCGGCAGATGAACGACTGTCAGAAAAGGAGGTCGGCTACGACCTGCTTAAGGCCAAATACGACCCTCTGCTCTATGCAGCGCTCCTACAGCGTTTCAATCCTGATACCCTATAAGGGAAGCGTATGAAAACAAACACCCGAGGGTGTTTGTTTTAGTATGTTCGTATGTGATTACGAGAGGTCCTAACTTAAATGCTTTGATACAAGCTTGGTCATCTCGAACATGTTGACCACATTCTTGCCGGCGAATACCTTCTTGAGGTTCTCATCAGCATTGATATTGCGTCTATTCTTTGCATCCTGAAGATCATGCTTCTTGATGTAGACCCAAAGCTTCTTCACAACTTCCGAGCGGGGCATCGGGCCTTTGCCGACTACCATTGCGAGATCGCTGCTTATGGTCATTGGTTTCATAAACGCCGAATTTGCATTCGACTTCTTCGCTACTTTCTTTACAGTTTTTTTCGGAGCCGCCTTTTTTGGAGCTACTTTCTTTACTGCCTTCTTCGCCGGAGCTTTCTTCGCGGTCTTCTTTGCTGCTTTCTTTGCCATAGGTATTACTAAATTCTTTTAATATACATATATCATAGCACTTCTCGAGGGAAGAAAAGCAAGTTTTCCCCTTGGGAGTGCGTAAGGACCCCTTCGCGGAAAACTGGCAATGGGGAAGTGCATGGAGGCGTATCAAGGGAACAAAGCAACTGCAGCAACTGCTTGACCCAACACCCACTCCATTTCCGCATGGATACAAGAACTGGATAAACACTCCTGACAAAGAAGACGACCTCACGGTCATTCGTCACGCTCTTAACAAGGGTGTACCATTTGGAGGAGAGCGGTGGGTGGATCGTATGGTGACTAAACATCATCTTGCGTCGACATTGCGTTCCGCTGGGCGACCGAAGGGGAGTTAGGCATTATGACGCAATGAATACCAGACAATCGTGTCCCGATTAATCTTAAAAAACCCCACATCCTTGAGGATGCGGGGCGGGAATGGTGTCTGCCAAGTGGGTGAGTTCGTTGTGCTCTATCAGCCGCTGCCGCCACTTTCATTTGGCATGCGTAAGCAGAAGCCGATTGCAAGGATGCCGCATGCGAGCACCACTAGGCAAATGACGTTCGAGAGGCCGTAGGTGAACCAAACCCAGCCCATGATCTCGAGGCCGAGTATGATCAGCCAAGGAATGCCTATGAACGGCAGGATGCACAAGTTCGCAAAGACGATCATTAAGATCACTAAGTTGACTGTGGATAGCCACAGTAGCCCGCCTACCACGAGGATAATGAGGAACAGCGGCCACATGAACCACAAAAAAACGCAGCCCAAGCATACGCCGAGGAAATACATGATGTAGGTCGTCACGGAAACTCCTAAAGTTGGAAGGGAAACAGCTAAAAACATATTACATGACTATTTTATTTTTGTCAAATAAATATCCCGCCACTTTAACTTCTAACCGCACCAGCTAAACTACTGACATATATCATATACCCACCTCTCATTCACGGAACGTGAACAATTGGTTCGATTATTCGCCAAAGATATGCGCATTCGCCGAGGGGAAAAGGGGAGCCGTCCGTTATTATAGGATAATGGGGACAGTCACGATTGATTTCTCAAGCAGACGATGTTCCGTATCCAAACGCACTATCTTGGTCCTCCTCCCAAATTTCACACACCAATCTTGTAATTATTCGTTAGAATAGTTGCATATGAAAAAGCATCGTATGTATTGGGATCAGTAAATTCAGAAAGGTAACACCTCGGAACAAAGTGTTTTTTCTTAGACCTTTTTGGCATAACTTAATATGGCAATTTTACCATTTTCAGACAAACAAAAATACACGAGTGATCGTGTATTTTTGTTTGCTTTTATGAGCACTCGGGTCGCTTACTCACTATAGGTAAGTGTGTTGACTCCGATAAATTAATCTCTCTGCGGAGGGCGAGAGATTCGCTGATTACATCAGCAGGTGACTATCGATTTCGAGGACTCAATAACGAAAGTCCTTTCGAATCTCTCACGGAGGCATGCAGATGCCTCCTCTCCTCCGCCCAATAAAAATGCCCGCAGATGCGGGTCATTTTTAAACGGGCGGAGGAGGAGAGATTCGAACTCTCGATGGCCTTTCGACCATGCCACCTTTCCAAGGTGGTGGAATAAACCACTATCCGACTCCTCCGTGCTTATTATTCTAGCTTGGCTAATATAGCAAAAAGCATGCGAATTGCACAGACGGGGATATTCATAACACGTACTTTTTCTTCCTCATACTTCATACTCTATACTCATACTGTATACTAGCTTTTATGTATTACTTCGACGGAGTGAGCACCCCTCTCGGGCGCCTGCATATTGTGGTATCTGATTCAGCACTGCACCATATCTATTTTCCGGGCGAGAGCTGGACCGAGCACTATGAGCGCGATGCCAAGCACCCGCTCATCGTGCTTACCAAGACTCAGCTTGCTGAATATTTCTCAGGCGAACGCCGCATCTTCGATATCCCGCTTGATCCGGAGGGAAGCGAGTTTCAGAAGAAAGTGTGGAATGTGCTCAGAAAAATTCCTTACGGTACGACCTTAAACTATGCCGAGGAAGCGAAGAGGGCAGGGAATGCTGCGGCTGCGCGCGCTGTTGGCAGTGCCAATGGCAAGAACCCTATCCCCATCATCGTCCCGTGTCATCGTGTCGTGCCAAAAAACGGGGGACTCGGCGGATATTCGGGTGGCGAGCACCGGAAGGCCTTACTCCTGAAGCTTGAGCGTCATTATCTCGTACCAGATGTAAGACCCGAGAAGAAAGCCAAGAAAGCGAAGAAGACCACTAACAAGACCACCAACAAGACCTCAAAGAAAAAAACCAAAAGCACCGTTGCAAAAAAACATAAAAAATAGCATATGTCATTCACAAAACTCATCCTTCTCTACTTACTGACTACCCCGGTCTTCTTCATTATCGATCTGACCTGGCTCATCGGTATTGCGCGCGGATTCTATAAGCGCGAGATGGGTGCGCTTTTGCGAACCGATATCGTGTGGTGGGCAGCGATTCTGTTCTATCTGCTGTTTATTTTCGGGATTCTCTATTACGCAGTGCTTCCGGCATATTCCGCAGGAAGTTGGACCAAAGCACTTTTCCTTGGTGCGATGTTCGGCTTCTTCACGTACATGACCTACGACCTCACGAATTATTCAACCACAAGCGGTTGGTCACTTCAGCTTGCGATTGTCGATATCATGTGGGGGACTCTACTCTCTGCCACTGTCGCAACTATTAGTTTCTTTATCGCGAAGTTCATTTCATAAAATATGTCAGCACTTCCTTCCGGGATACTCATGCTCTCCGCGCTCTGTTTGTGGCTATACATGACACTGCTCTACGTGATCTCGCTCTATCGCCGCGACAATAGCATTGCAGACATCGGCTACGGCATCGGCTTCATTGTCACGCTCCTGCCTGCATACTTCTACCATATCGCGCTCTTCTTCGTCACCGCAGCGCCTCTCACACTACTTTCAGTGCTACCGTTTCTTATGGTCACTCTTTGGGGTGCACGGCTCTCTCTGCGGATCTATCTGAAGAACAAAGGTAAGCCAGAAGATTTCCGCTATGCCGCATGGCGCGCAAAGTGGAAGTGGTTTTATCTCCGTTCGTATCTGCAGGTATTCATGCTCCAGGGTGTGATTATCTTTCTTATAGTGCTTCCTGCGATTGTTCTCTCATCCGAAAGCACTTATTTCCTGCCACTCCTTATCCTTGGACTCGTCATCTGGCTTAAGGGTTTTGGATTTGAAACACTTGGTGATTGGCAACTCGACAGATTCTTGAAAGAACCCGAAAGCAAAGGCAAGCTCATGACTCGCGGTCTCTGGAAGTACACCCGTCATCCGAATTATTTCGGCGAGTCACTCATGTGGTGGGGAATATGGATACTCTCCTTGGCCGCGCATCCGTCTGCATGGCAGTGCACTATTATAAGTCCCATCCTTATCACCATCCTGCTTCTGAAGGTCTCCGGCATCCCACTTCTCGAAGCGCGCATGTCGAAACACCCCGACTGGCCGGAATACGCGAGGAAGACAAATGCGTTCATCCCGTGGTTACCAAAAAAATGATCCTTTCCTTAGATAGTTACTCAGGATCTGCCAAGTACTCTAGCGCGGAATATGGGGAGTGAGGTATGATAGCACAACTTACTATTCACTCATAAACATATGGAAAATTTATACTATGAATTCACCGTTCCAGTGTTCACAAACACACTCGTTGCCTTGAAAGGGATTTTGGAGAAAGGACAGGAGTACGCTAAAGCAAACGGTCGCACAGAAGAAGAGATGCTCGCGCTATGCCTTGCTCCCGACATGTTTCCCTTAGTGAAGCAGGTTCAGGTCGCATGTGACAACGCAAAGGGTGCAAGTGCGCGCCTCTCCGGTGGTACTGCCCCTAAGATGGAAGATAACGAAAAGACTTTTGCGGATCTTTATGCGCGCATCGACAAGACGGTCGCATACATTTCGTCGCTTGAGGTAGAGTCATTTGCCGGCGCAGCCGATCGCATTATTAAGTTGCCGTTCTACCCTGAGGACTCACACTTCACCGGCGACGGATACGCGCGTTTCTTCGCGATTCCCAACTTCTTATTCCATGTAGTGACCGCATACGATATCCTGCGCGCGAACAATGTTCCAATCGGTAAAGGTGATTTTACGGGCATGCTTCCTCTTGTCAAAGACTAAATTATAGATTTTTATTGTTATGGCACTTGCACTTGAGATTAAAGGATTAAAGAAAGTCTACGCTGCGCCCCCAGGAAAGGATCAGGTGGGAGTTGCAGCACTCAAAGGTGTCGATCTTTCCGTCGCAGAAGGTGACTTCTTTGCATTACTTGGGCCAAATGGTGCAGGGAAATCAACCCTGATCAATGTTGTTGTGGGTTTGGTCAACAAGACAGAAGGAACTGTTAAGATTGAAGGGTTATCTATCGACGACAACGCCCCCAAAGCAAAATTACATGTTGGCATCGTTCCGCAGGAATTTAACTTTGGTTTTTTTGAAAAGGTGATTGACATCGTGGTCAATCAAGCGGGCTACTACGGAATCCCAAGAAAAGAAGCCTTGATTTCAGCAGAAAAGTATCTCACCAAGCTTGGACTGTGGGAAAAACGCAATGTAAAAGGCATGGAGCTCTCAGGGGGGATGAAGCGCCGGCTGATGATCGCACGCGGACTGGTACACAATCCGAAGCTCCTCATTCTCGACGAGCCGACCGCGGGTGTCGACATAGAATTGCGTCGCGGCATGTGGGAATTCTTGACCGAGCTCAACAAGAGCGGCGTCACCATCATCCTTACCACTCATTATCTTGAGGAAGCAGAACAACTCTGCCGTAACGTCGCAATCATTAACAAGGGTATGATCGTCGCCGAAGGAGAGATCAAGACTCTGCTTGCAAACATGGACGAAGAAACAGTAGTCTTCGACCTCGATAAAGACCCCGGAGAGGCAGTAGTCTCGAGTATGAAAGCGCATCGTGCGCATCGCACCGAAAACAAGGTGCTTGAACTTACGCTCACCAAATCATATACCTTAAACAACGCAGTACTCGATGTGAATGCGGCGGGTCTACAGGTAAAAAGCATGCGCAATAAAACCAATCGCTTGGAAGAGTTCTTTATCAGTCATACTTCTTCTGCTGAGAAGAACACGAAGTAATCATCTACTCGCATGAATCCCGTTACAAGTCGCGAACGCGTTATGATACACACATATCCGAACACATTGCCCTACATTATCAGCATTAGCCGAGTCGGCTGCGGGACATCACGTTCCGCGTCCTACTTCTAACGGGATGAAACCTTACGCAATGTGGATCAGCTACTATACGATCGTGCGCAAAGAAGTGGTGCGAATTTTTCGTATCTGGACACAGACATTTCTGCCCGCGATTATCACTTCGACACTGTACTTCGTGATCTTTGGAAAGTTCATCGGTAGCCAAGTGAAGGATATCGACGGTGTATCGTATATGCAGTTCATCGTCCCAGGCCTCGTGATGATGAGTGTGATCATGCAGTCGTTCATGAATTCTGCCTTCACATTTTATATGGCGAAATTCCAGCGTTCACTCGATGAGATCTCCGTCTCTCCCACGCCGTATATTCTCGTAGTCCTCGGGCATGTGAGCGCCGCAATCCTGCGCGGACTGATTACTGCGATCCTCATTCTTATCGTCGCGATGTTCTTCACTCATATTCAAGTGTATTCATACCTCATTACTTTCACCTTCATTTTTCTTTCGGCTTTTCTGTTTGCGCTCGCCGGACTCACCAACGGCGTATTTGCCAACTCGTTCGATACCGTGCAGATTTTTCCGACGTTCGTACTAACACCGCTCACCTATCTCGGGGGGGTGTTCTACTCGATTTCACTTTTGCCGCATGTTTGGCAGTATGTATCGCTGGCGAATCCTGTGTTCTATATGATTAACGGATTTCGCTACGGACTCTTGGGCATAAGTGACACCAGTGTAGTGACATCGTTTGCGGTTCTCGTAACCTTGATTGTGGTGTTGATGGGAGTGAATTGGTATATATTTAAAACTGGCCGCGGCCTACGCGCTTAGCGCAATTTTTGCACATTACTTCCTTGCTGCACTGCACAGACTGAAGAGTCGTACGATGAGTACGTCTCTTCAGTACTGCTTGCTTGCGTCTCGTACTGTATCAAAAATATTCGCTAAGCATCACGTTCCTCGGTTCAAAATTTCGTATTGTATCCGAAATAGCGTGTTAGGTGTGGGTACTTTGTCGGCGGTATTTTGCGCTTATGTTTCAAAGTGCTATATTTAAAACATGAAAAGCTCACGAAAAAATTTGACCACCGTTGTCTGGAAAGAAGGCAAGTTTTTTGTCGCGCAATGTCTGAATGTCGATGTGTCCAGCTTTGGAAAGACCAAAAAAGAAGCAATCAAGAATATCGATGAGGCGTTGTCCCTCTATTTTGAGGATGCCCCAAAAAATGCCCTGCGCAAAATTGAGAAACCCGAGTTGATAGCGTTTGATTTGGCACATGCCTAAACTCCACTCATCGAAACACATCATCAACATTCTTGAGGAGTGTGGTTTCCGTTTTGTTTCCCAAAAGGGGAGTCATGTGAAATTTCGCAAGACAGGGAAGCCACAACTTACCGTGATTATTGCGGCAAATAAAAAAGAAATTCCCTACGGCACGTTCCGTTCAATACTCAGACAATCGGGAGTCTCTGAAGAAGCTTTCTAACATATCAGACATGAAAGGCAAAAAATCTCTGTTTTTGTAAGGGCCGTGCGCTGTCAATCGTATTGCGCAAAAAATAAAAAAGCAACACACATTTTTCTCTCGTGCATCATTGTGTTCTGATTTTACTATCCACAGAAATTGCTTGTGCGTAAATTTTTTGAGAGTAGGATGATACGTAATGGTTCCTGTGGAGCCGAAGTAGAGCCGGTACCTAACAGTATCGGCTTCGGTTTTTCCCGAAATTCCACACGCATGCGTGTTGGAATTATCGAGGACTCCTGGATTCGCTTATGCCAAAGCGAATCCAGGAGCTAACAATTTTTCCTGCACCGCAGGTGCAGCCGAAAAATTGAGGACATCTGAAGTTGCCCCCACCCTCGCAATTTCACAAACCCGAGCATTTCTTACTTTCCCTACTGCATAACAAACACAACTCCTGCAACTTACTCGCAAAACATAAGTTCTCAATTCATATGAACGAACCAATAAATTTTCTAAACGTAAACATCGAAGGAGACAGGCATCTTTCACAAATCGAGAAACTACTCGATCACATGGTGCCTGACATAGTATGTTTTCAGGAGGTCTTAGAAAGTGACATTCCACTTCTCACCAAAGTCGGCTACGCGTATCACTTCGCTCCCATGAGGTCATACTACGTTCCGGAAACAAACACATTTACCACGAAGGGTCTATTGTCGATGTGGAACGAGCGTTTCACTCTTATCAATCAGCATGTGCATCCATATTTCACCGTCGCGGGAGCATTCGAAGACAAAAAAGATCAGCGCGCGCCAAACGACGGCAACCGTCTGCTTTTAGTCATTGAGCTTTCTGATGCGGATAGGGTCTACCGCATCGGCAATACGCATTTTTTCTGGACAGCGGAGGGAAGTGTCACAGACGAACAACTTGCCGTACTTGATGTATTGTTCGAGGCGCTCGATACCTACAATGACAAGATTGGCATCGTATTCTCGGGTGATTTCAACGCACCGCGCGGCAGAGAGACATGGGAGCGGATAGCCGCTCGTTACAAAGACAACATTCCGCCACAGATAGTGACCACAATAGATCAGGAGCTGCACAAGAAGAAGGGATTGATGTACGTCGTCGACGGAGCTTTTTCGTCACCCGAATACATCGTAAGCGATGTTGAGGTGATCGAAGGAGTCAGTGACCACAAAGCGGTGTTCGCACGTATTGCTCTGACATAAAAGATGTCCCCACGTTTTCCCCTGAAACATAACGTGTTTTAGCGCTGCGGTTGCTACAATGGCAGAGAACAAACATTCAGCTATTCTTTATAAACATGAGTGATTCCGTACGGAAAATCGCAATACGTATCCGCAACCCCCAGAAGGCACTCATGGAGAGTCTTCTCTCTGGGTCCTCCCATCCGCATCACCACACTCCAGCTGATGCAACACACGCGCCCACACACGAGCCAAAGCCAGAACATAATGCTCCTGCACCAGAACCCGCCGTGGTGCTTTCAACCCGCCGTCATCGCGAGCATGCTGAAGAGCAGCAAACAGAGCAGTATGAAGTACAACAGCAGAAGCAGGAAGTACATCATGAAGAACTTAAGGCACACGCCGCCCCACACATAGACCGAACAGACCGATCAGACCGATTAGACCGATCAGACGATGACGTTCCTCCCGCCGCGATACCACTCCCGCGCCTACATACTCCGGAGTCAGCTATCAGCATGCCGGAATTTCCACTTGAGCCTTTACGCACAGTGCCTCATATCGAGAGTAATGCAGTGCCGATGGTCCAGACGCGCATGAGTATCCCCAAGAAGCCCATCATCGTTGAAGGCATTTCCGCGAGCGCACTCCAAGTCGCTTACTTCTGTATGGAAATAGGCATCGATGAGGCGCTGCCGACCTATTCAGGCGGACTCGGAATTTTAGCCGGCGATATGTTAAAAAGCTGCGCCGATCTCGAGCTTCGTACCATCGGCGTTTCGCTCATTCATCGCAAAGGTTATTTCAAACAGCGTTTTGATGCATCCGGCTGGCAGATGGAAGAAGACGTTGTATGGAATCCGCACGAGAAGCTTATTTTGCTTCCCAACAAAGTACTCATCTCGATCGAAGGACGCAGCGTCACTGTTGCTGCATGGCTCTACAAGGTAAAAGGGCAGAAGGGGAACCTCAATCCTATCATCTTCCTCGACACCGATGTACCTGAGAATAGTGAAGATGATAAGCACATCACTGACCATCTCTATTCGGGAGACGCACACCACCGTCTCATACAGGAATCGGTGCTTGGTATCGCCGGCATGCGCATGCTCACCTCTATCGGCGCGACCAATATCGAGAAATATCACATGAACGAAGGCCATGCTGCACTCCTGACGCTCGAGCTCTACCGCGCATACGCCGCATGTGACGATCCGCTTTTAGAAGTGCAGAACCGCGCAGTGTTCACCACACATACACCGGTCGCCGCAGGTCACGATGTATTTGGCGAAGATATCGTGCGCAGCGTCTTGGGTGTTCATTATATTCCTAGTGCAATCGAGAGTGTGGTGTTCGAGGGCGGCAACCTTAACATGACCAAGCTCGGTTTCCATTTCAGCGCATTCATCAACGGCGTCGCCAAGCGTCACGGCGAAGTGACCCGCGAACTCTTTCCGGGCTACCGTATTGAGTCTATTACGAACGGTGTGCATGTTGGCCGCTGGATCTCCGAGCCGTTCGCCAAACTCTACGACCGCTACCTTCCGTCATGGCGGAGCGATCCGTACTCGCTGAGATATGCGCTCTCTATCCCTCAAGGAGAACTGTGGATGGCACACGAAGAGGCGAAGCGTGCGCTCATAGAATATATCAACCAGAAGTATCATACCGACCTCTCACAGGATGCATTCACTATCGGCTTCGCACGACGCGCCGCGACCTACAAACGCGCAGACCTACTACTGCGTGATATTGGTCGTCTCTCGCGCATTGCCGAGAAATCGCGAGGTATCCAGATTATTTACGGCGGCAAGGCGCATCCGCAAGATAGAGACGGCAAGCTTCTGGTCCAGCGCATCATCGGCACCACCAAGCATCTTGGAGTCGCAAGCGGCAAAATCAAATGCGTCTATCTCGAAGACTACGACATGGAGATGGCGAGGCGTCTGGTCGCAGGTGTCGATATTTGGCTTAACACGCCTATTCGTCCACAGGAAGCCTCAGGCACATCAGGTATGAAGGCTGCCTTAAACGGCGTCCCGCATTTCTCAGTCTTAGACGGTTGGTGGCTCGAAGGCAACATCGAAGGCGTGACCGGCTGGTCTATCGGCCCACACCCCGAAGGGATGCAAAACGTCGGAGGCGATGCGGAAGATGCCGAGGATATGTACACCAAACTCGAGTATGTCATCATTCCGCGCTATGAGAATGAACGTGGTGAATGGGTCAAAATCATGCGCCAAGCGATCGCAGTCAATGGGTCGTTCTTTAATACCCATCGCATGGTTGAGCAGTATGTCCTCGGCGCATACTTCAAGTGAAAATCTCGCCTATTTCGACGCACTCCTCGTCTTTCCCTCGGTGGGTTTGGAGGCAGTACAACTTGTACAGCCTCTCAAACACCACCTCGGTCCAAGACTTCGGATTGCATTCGAAATAAACAAGATTTACCTGTCGAACACTTCTGCGCATATGTTTAAAAGTTTTAGTTCATCGTAAGACAAAAGCTAAATAATCTAGTAAAATAAAATTACTCATGAACGAACGCACCACACAGTATCTCATCTACGCTGCCATCGCCGTCACTGCGACGGTTGCGGGACTTTCCCTTGGTGGTGTACTTGATGCAGCAGCGATGAATCCTGCATGGAATAAAGTGCTTCCAGAGTCTGCGCATACGCCTTCGTGTAATGTAGAGATAGTCCGCCTCGAAGGCACTCTCTCGACCTATACCACCTCACCCTCGAGTGATCCGACAGATCCAAATCGCGGAGGATCTGATCAGTCGATAGATTCCGAGACCATCGTCAGCGATATTGAGAAGGCAAATTCCTCACCCGACATCAAGGCGCTTGTCCTGCAGATTGATTCGACTGGGGGCTCACCGGTTGCGGCAGAAGAGATAGCACGTGCCATGAAGCGCTCACCAAAGCCGACAGTCGCACTCATCCGTGGCGGGGGACTCTCGGCCGCATACTGGGCGGCGACCGGCGCAAACACCATCATCGCCGCAGAGAATGCGGAGGTCGGCTCTATCGGAGTTACCTCAAGCTACCTTGATCAAACCAAGCACAATTCGCAGTCGGGCTACACCTGGAACGGCATCTCAACTGGAGAGTACAAAGATATGCTCAATTCCAACAAACCGCTCACACCCAAGGAGCGCGGTATTGTGGCGCATGAGCTCGGTATCATATTTGCTAATTTTGTGAGGACCGTGAACGAGAATCGCCACCTCAAAATAGAAGCATCGAGCTCTGAGCTCACTACCGGAGCGGCGTTCATTGCACCTGAAGCATTAGAGAAGCATCTGATCGATAAGATAGGAGACAAAGAGACCGCACGCGAATATCTCTCCGCCGCATTATCGCTTCCGCGCGATCAGGTCACCTTTTGCGAATAATTTCGTCTATGATGCAGATAGTCACAATCGACGGAGTTCTGGAGGTGCGTGAAGCGCGCCGAGTCATCTGGTGGAACGTTGCCGTCGGCTTATGTGCTGCAATGGCTCTGCTGTATGCGTCTCCTTCCTACAAGGTGTTCATCCTCTTGTTCCTTGCGCTCCGCATCATCGCAATCCTCTTCGAGTACATGCTGTATGTAGCATTCCGACGCGTGAGTATCTTCACCAAGATTCCGGGCATCGCCTATGCATGGGGTGCTGCCTTTCTCTCGACCGTCGCCGCATATAGCTACCAAGTGGGGGAATCCGCGTTCCATTACGGTCTCACTGTCTCACCACTCTATGAGATTCCGTCCGTCATTTTTCAGAGTATCGAGGCGATTGCGCTCATCTTCCTCGGCTACTATTTCGGCAAACTTCCGCTCGGCTACGGAAAAATTGCATTCTGGGCGCGTATCACGCACACCGTGTTCGGCATCGCGCTTATTGCCGACCTCGTATTCACTGTCAGTGCAAATTTCGCCCTCGTTTCGCATATCACTCATCAGATTAGTATTATGCTCTTTTTCCCCACGATTCTCATCGAATATATCATTCTCTCACGTACCCTCAACCTGATCCCGCTCGGCGACCCATCACTCCTTCTTGCTGCAATGCAAGAGCCGCGCAACATGTTCGATCATATGGGAGATTTTGGATACATCCGGAGTGCCAAGCAGGCGATTGGATTTTACTTCGTCTATCTCATCACTATCTTCGTCTCATATATTCTGCTCGTCATCGTCCTTCGCCTTATCTTCCCGACTTTCGATTATGTAGGTAATGCCACCGTCATCGGCTCACTCTCATCCACCATCGTCTGTGTACTCTTGGCGTTCATCGTCACACGCGAGCGGCACGCCCTGAAGCGTTTCTCGTCGATCTTCCTCCTCATCCTTACGCTCTTGGTTGCGCTCTATGGCAAGCTCGGCGCAGGACTCGCAATCGTCGCATATATGAGTACGCGTCGCGCCGGGGGAAGCGTCGTCACGACGAGTGCGCCGACCCCATCACCTCTTATTTTTCCTGCACCCGCACCTTTTCCTCCCCATCATGATCCGACGCATCTCGCACTTATCGAGAACGATATCGATCAGGTCGAGGATGTGCATGTGAGCATCCCGGCACGAGCTCAAGTGAAAAAAGTTCGTACGCTCAAAAGAGCACCAGCAAAGAAACTCGCGACAGCAGATGTGACCGACACGAAACCCAAACCCGCACTGACAGAGAAGCGAGTGCGCAAATCCAGCACCCGCGCGGCTCCTCCCAAGAAGACCGCCCTCGAAAAGCAACTTGAGCGTGAGCTCGCTGCACCAATCAAAGACGAAACCAAGATAAAGAACATTGTCATTACCAGTCCTGTGATTCGCGATGCCGGCTAAAAAAATTTCCAAAAAAACACAGAGTGTCATTGTTGTTTTCATTTGCATCATCCCCGTGGTGATTGCCATGCTCTTTCTCATGCGCCCACACAGAGTGCTTCCACCTGCAGGCTACGGAGAGTCTAAGCACAAACTCACCATCATAAATAATCACGGCAGTGCGACGACTCGCACGATAGATGTACTCGTTGCCGAGACACCGCCGCAGCGCGAGCGCGGACTCTCGGGCATGCGCTCACTTCCACAGGATGAAGGAATGTTGTTTCTGTTTGATCAGAGCGACAAGTTTACTTTCTGGATGCCGGACATGTATTTCTCTATTGATATTGTCTGGATAGGTGAAGATTGGCGGGTTGTGGACGTCACGCATCATGCTACTCCCGAATCGTACCCCAAAACGATATTTCGTCCGCGCATTCCTGCGCGCTACGTGCTTGAAATTAATGACAACATGGCAAATGAGTGGGGTATTGTGAGCGGCACCGTTATACAGCTCGGTAAGTAAATGTTTTCTCGATTTCTCGGCACTTCTCACTTTGTGCATTTCTTCTAATCCTTCTAAGTCCTACTAAGAGGAGGCAAAAACAGACTCAATTGTCGACCCCAAAAGTTGTCAGTTATCCACAGGATGTGGATAACGATTTCCCTCGGGTAACCGTAGGTTTTATAACGTTTTTCTCATAAGTTATCCCCAATTGAACGGTGGGCAAAATGAGGAGTACAATGGGTCTACCAGGCGATTGTGGAAAGCACAGTGTTTGGCAACAAATCGGCACGAAGGAGACGTAGTTATGCAGCAGCATAGACACGATACTCCCGTGCCGAATCTTGCCTCACAACAAACTTTTCCCCACTCGGTGCTGAGAGTTTTTTCCAAAGATACTGCGAGCTTAGTGTTTTTGGATAGAGCTCATCTGTGCACTGGCAATTTATTTCATTCACATTTTTTTATGTCGAGCGTTCCCACAAACAAGGCAGTGAAAGCGGTCACCGTGCGTGCAAAGTCTGCTGCTCCGGTATTAAAAGA
>JAYTWK010000027.1:0-9955 GCA_043743715.1 bacterium | reverse complement strand
AATCAAGACACCGGAACAATGATCCTCGAATAGTATAGAGACCGGGAATTTCATTCCCCGCATTCCAACCTCTGCACTTTCAGTGCAGAGTGGTTGAGTATGGCATTGTATGTTTGTGCGAGCACAATAAAGTCGCTCCACATTCTTTCTGTACCGGAGGATTGAGCCGGCCAGTCGATACCATATGTCGGTACTCCGTAGATAAGCTTGCTCTTGGGAATTTCTGTCACTGAAAATGCAAGCACATCATTTACCCAATTTACGGGTGCCAATGGACCGGGTGCGGAAGTTCCCCAGGAATAACCATACGCCATAATGCGCACTTGATCCGCAGAATTTGATATAGAAACGAAGTCCTGTGACTGCGGACCGCCCCAATTACCCGGTTCTGCAGTCTTGGGATAGACATACACTGCCAGTGTTTTACCTTGCTGATGTAAACCGGCAGCCAATTCAGAGATAAATGCACTGAATGCGCTGCGGTCTGACGCTGCAAGTTCTTCGTAATCGATTGACATCCCGTCGTACCCATTATCGACAACTGTGCGAACAAGATTATTTACGTGCGTTGTGCGGAGTATCGGATCATTGATGATCTGAGATACTTTCAGAGGATCCCATACGCCGTTTATAGCATTTGAAATTGTGGGGGTAATCAAAATATTTTGGGCCCGCAGATATGAAATGATCACCGGGTCAATATATGATCTTCCATTTGCATCAAGATATGGAAGCACATCACCTTGGCTGTTTAGGTTATACCAAAGCGGTGATACTTCCGAGAGTGAATTAACATTGTCCTGTATGTCCTGATATCCCCGCGCCTGATCCCAAAATACGATATTACCGATCACCTTTTTTGAAACAGCTGCATTTGCATGTGATGCTCCAGTAAAACCTAAGGTGAGGAAAAACGCGCCCAAAATAAAAGCAGTCAATTTGTTAAGGGTATGCATGTTAAAATATTTGAGATTAACTATTCAGTAAATATGAGTGAAAAACACTCGTGTCACTTGCGACAAGTCTTGAAGACTACATCATATTATTTCAGGGCGCAACACACAAAATATATAGGTTTTAGGTCATCTTACCCTGGTTACTATTCCAAGTACCTTGTGTTATGTGGGCATAAAACCGCGGGCTCTGCCCTGGGCCGGAACCGCAGTTTGCGTTATCGGCTTTGCGATACGCAAACTCAAGTTAGGCTTAGAGCATCCCCATTAGTTCCCCATTAGCATAAGCACAAAAAAGCTCGCATACCGGGCATTTTTAGTGATTTTTTTTCTAAAAAAACTTGACAGATTTAAGTATTAGGTATATTATAATTTA
Organism: bacterium; assembly: GCA_043743715.1. Taxonomy (GTDB): domain Bacteria; phylum Patescibacteriota; class Minisyncoccia; order Phycocordibacterales; family UBA6899; genus MHLP01. The sequence goes on along the minus strand of JAYTWK010000027.1, from coordinate 8,626 downwards.
GGTTAGTTGCCCATTCATTTCAACCATATCCACACGAAGGAGATTCAGTCATGCTCGAAATAAGCGACCTCACCCCCCAGCTCCCATCACTCCTGCAGTTTTTTGATAAGCCGTTATGTATGATGATGATAGTGATCACTGCAGTAGCCGTTTATCTGAATGTTTGTTATGTGTTTATGTGGTGGCCGTTTCCTGATAAAGCAAAAAAAATTAGCAAGAGAGATCTTGAGTTGCTCGGTGAACTCGATGAACTTATGAAGAAAATGCCCCCTGGCCCCATTCAGCCAGGATCTCAACGACAGGAGACCAATACCTAAAAATACCCCAGCCCGTAAGATCCAAGATCTGCGGGCTGAATTTTTATATCATATACTAAACTTATTTTAGATTGTAAATTAAATAACCTCGAAGCAAGGTAGCAAAGTCTACTTGCTAGCATCCCATTAGCCATTAGTGTTTTGCCTCAATATACAAGCACAGAAGGTCATGGCTGCATGTGTAAGAAGATTGGGGTGAACAAGGGCTCGAGTGTCATTGCTCCGGTGATGCTGAGGTGATTTTCATCGCGGTAAAGTAGCTTGCCGTTACGCTCGAGTGTGCACTCGGCGTTTTTCTCGCAAAGCACAGTGGAAGGGTCGATGATATGTACTCCCGGCACACTACGAAAGCTATCGATACTTTTGTTCGCTAGCGCTTGATATGCATCATTGGCTTCACTTTGTGTTCCGTGCATCGAAATATGCTTGTTGGTATATGCGGCGCGATAAAATGCGTCGCGTGTGACAAAATCAAATTGTTCCGGCGTCTGCTTCACTATGTAGACTTCTCTTCCTTCAAACGCGAGTGTACGCACGATACTGCCGAGCTCTCGCTCTAGTGTTTCCGCAGATTCTTGATGAGAAAGCGCTCGCGTATTTAACGCATTCAAGAATGCCGCTTTGACCTTATTGTCACCTTCCATCACATAATTGCTCCAGCGCGCGACGAGGAAGATATGTTTGATATCATGCTTCCTGATGTACGCGAGCGCTGATGTATTCTGAGATTCGCAACCCGCGACCGGAGGCGACTGATGTGTGCCCAATATGGGCGGGCAGTCGCCCTTTGCAAATACTGCGCCTTGTTTTTTGTATGCCCATGCAAGTGCCACAAACAGTGGGAGATCAGCATCGGCATGGCTATCTCCCCAGACTGCAAAATCCGGATGCGCCCCACTGCTTGCACCTACTATACACAATCCGCTCTCGGGGCCGCCCTTCTCGAGCAATTTCATACACATACCGTTACGCTCGTCATTTTCATTGGTCACTGTGAATATCTCATTTGCACCTGGGGTGAGACGCTCTGTGGTGCCAAGCGAAATGTGACGAAGGAGGAGCCCTGCACAGAGCATGAGCGCGAGTGAGAGAGCGCCGAAAACCAGTACACCATTTCTGGTCGTAATTATTTTGCCTCTCATTATCGGTCTCTCTACCCATCTAAATGAAGCATATGCGAGCGTACCGGCAAGTATAGTAAGAGCAAACATGATGGAAGGTGCAAGCGGAGCTTCGATAAGCATGCGCGAAAAGACGAATATCGGCCAATGCCAAAGATAGAGCGAATATGAGATGAGTCCGATTCCAATCAAAGCCGGGTATGAAAGTATCTTCGCCGACAAAGTCACACGCCCCTCGTTCGCAAAAATAAAGAGTGCCGCGCCTAGTGTCGGAAGGAGTGCCGCAATACCTGGAAAATTCGTCTTGTCGCTGTAGAGGAATATTGCTGCAAGCATTGCTCCTAGACCTACGCATCCCAAGACTTCCGCAAGCAATTTGTGAGTAATGCGTAGCGGAACGAGTGCGATGATAGCTCCGACCGCAAGTTCCCATGCGCGTGCAGGAAGGAAGTAGAATCCAAGTGTGGCATATGAACTGTCTGCAAATATACGCGAAGGGAGTAGCGGGATACTCCATCTGGCGTTCGGGTGGATGTTGACCAGCCAAATATCAAACAAGAGCGACACTACTGCAATACTTATGACCACAAAGAGCAGTGCATGATTCTTCTTCGCCCGCGCAAAGAGCGATGTCGCGCAAAGTATGATGAACGGGAAAAAAATATAGAACTGCTCTTCGACCGAAAGAGTCCAGGTATGAAGGAGCGGCGAATATCTGGACGGCGCATCGAAGTAACTGTCTGCGGTCATGAAGTACATGTTCGAGACGAAGACACTTTGCGCTGCGATTGCCCCGCCGAAATTCTTGAGGTCTTCGGGATACAAGATAAGCAGGTACCCGGCGATAAACGTACAGCACATGACGATGAGAAGTGCCGGAACAATCCTCCGCACACGCTTCTCCCAAAATTGCGCAAGCGTAAACGTCCCTTCCTTTCGATCATGAATGATGACCGATGTGATGAGAAAACCCGAGATGACAAAGAAGATGTCGACGCCGATATATCCCCCGTGCATAGCAAAAAGTGTCGCGTGGTAACACACGACAGCAAGAATTGCGAGACCGCGCAGCCCATCAATGTGCGGGCGATAGGTAAGGGTACTCATTGTGGCGGTGTAACGTCAGTATGTCGTATGAACTCGCGTGTAGATACAATTGAGCCGAGATTCTGAAATTCACTTCGCGTCAGGAGCCATCAGCTCTTGAATGGTGTCTTTGTACTCCTCCATCACGCTCATGGTGGCTTTCATCTGATCTTTGCCGGAGTCCATTTGCGCTTTTATTTTCACCGCAATTTCCTGGAACAGCTCGGGATTTTTAGTTACGAGCGCGACAATCTTATCCTGCTCCCCTTTGGGGATATTGCCGAGTTTGGACTGGATAAGCTTTTTGATCAATAATTCTTTAAACATGTTGTTTTAGTATCAAGTAGTAAGTATCAAGTATCGAGTATATAGCATCAAACTCAAAATGCAAAATCTTCTAGCTGCCGAGTATTGCGAGTGCATGCAGTGCATAACGCAGCGTACTCGACGGAAGGTGCATTTCCTCAAGATCTTCTTGTGTACACCATTTGAGCCTGCCGTTTTGCCCGCGTGTAGTGCTGGCCTCTCCCACTTTATCGCTAACTGTTTTACCAAAGAATACCAGCGCGACGTGCGCATGGCCTTCGCTGCCGACATTGTGGACATAAAGATGCACCGGAGGGACAAGCGGTAGTACCTCCTCCATTACCTCCGGGGCGTTTACCCATGCTTCGGGAAGAGGATTATACAGAACCAGATTGTTAATCCCGACTTCTTCAAGTACTACGCGTAGCGCTGCCTGGTTGGGATCATCTCTGCCCCCCACTTGCTCAATATGGGAGCCGGGAGGTAGCCATATTTTATGCGTGTCATGCATACGCAAGAGCACCCTATTGCCGCACACAACATATACCTCTGCTACGAAGTCAGTCCCGAGGCTATGAATATGCGGCATATACGTGTGCGTTATGCGAGTCCCAGCCTCCCTTTAATCTTGCGCACAACATCTTCAATATTCCAGTCTGATTTCACCAGGAAGTCATATGACCCTGCTTCGGTCGCCATCGCGACCTTCTCGGGGTCATTGATATTGGTGAGGAGAATGACCGCCGCGGTTTTGCCAAATTCCTGATCCTGGCGCAGCTTCTCGAGCATGGTGAGTCCGTCCATGATGGGCATCATGAGGTCGAGGAGGATAAGGTCCGGATGCTCTTTGAGTGCCAGGTCGAGTCCTTCTTGGCCGTTCTTCGCCTGGAACACAGTGAAGCCTTCAAAGGTAAGTATGTCAGTCACTGCGTTTCGCAGCGGTGTTTCATCTTCGACGATAAGGATTTTTTTGTTATTCTTCTCTGTCATGGTATTTTTTTAGGACTTATTGAGGATTTATTTTGCTTCTCCCTGTTTTTTATTCTCCTTCAGCGCGTACTCGATGTCGTTGATGATCTGATTGATATCATAATCCGCCTTGGTGTAGTAGTTGGATACGCCGAGCTGGATATACGAGCGGATGTTTGTCGATGAAGAGGTGTTTGAGACAACAAAAATCGGAATCATGCGCCATTCGGGATGGTTCTTGAGTTCGATGACAAAATCGAGACCGTTGCCGGCACCAAGAAGATAGTGGTCGAGCCAGATGACATCGACGGTCTTCAAATTCTTGAGTTCGGTAAAGCCCTCCGCAACCGTCGAGACAACTATTGGTTCAAATCCGCGTGTACTGAATGCTTCTCGCACAGCTTTTGCGAGCTGGCGTTCGTCTTCCAAAATGAGTATCTTTAGTTTTTTCTTTTCATCCATATGGTATTATCTTAGCATTTCCTCTTTTATTATAACAGTTTACAACTTAGCCTAAGCCTTTTGTACCTCCCTTTTTTGGCATACCGGCAAGTGGCATGTAAACGTGGAAGGTTGTACCTTTGTTCTCTTCGGATTCGAACCATATCTTGCCTCCTGACGACTCAACGATGGCCTTAACGATATACATACCGAGTCCGGTACCCTCGGTATCCTTCTGGCGTACGTTGTCAGCGCGGAACAGCTTTTCAAATATCTTGCCGTGCTGACTGACGGGGATACCATACCCATTGTCGGAAACTCTGATATACAAATTGCCCTCTTTGGTCGAGATTTCAGCGGTGATGTGTCCTCCCGGTGGAGTGTACTTGACCGAGTTTGAAAGGAAATTCTGGAATACGATGCGGATGAGTTTTGAGTCGGCTTGGTAGACTTTCGGTGCACCAGCGAAGATCCGCTCGATGGTTTGCTTCTTCTCGTTTATCTGCGGGGTAAGTTCCGAGAGTACACTGTCACAGACCTCGACAAGATTGACCGGCTCTGGGTCGATAGCAAATGTACCGAGGTCGATGCGCGATACGTTGAGGAGTGCGTTCACCAGTTCGACCATGCGCAGATTTCCCGCATAAATCTCTTTTACGTACTGTCGCTGTTTCTCGTTGAGTTCACCAACGTATTTCGACAACAGCATTTCCGAATACCAACGGATAGCAGAGAGAGGTGTACGCAATTGGTGAGAGGCGAGTGAAACGAATTCGGTCTTCGCACGGTCTATTTCTTTACGCTGGGTGATGTCCTGACACAGGCTGACGAAGAACAGCAGCTTCTCCCCTTCTTTTATCGGATAAATTGAAAGTTCGGCATGGTAGATACTGCCGTCTTTGCGTTTGTTGATGATTTCTTCAGTTGTGAAGGTCATGCCAGCCGTAATCTTCTCCCACATCGCGGTGAAAAGATCAGGCTTGGTATCAGAACTCTTGAGGAGCCGCTGATTGCGGCCGAGTGCGTCTGCGTCTGTGAATCCGTTGAGTCTGACCCATGCAGGGTTCACATACACAATCGTGCCGTCAGGACTAGAGATAGAGACTGCCTCGGTCGATGAGTCGACTGCCTTCTGGAATTTGCGCGCATTCTGGACTTCCTCCTCAATCTTGTTCTTTGCTTCTTCAAGCTCGGTGGTGCGCGATTCGAGCACTTCTTGTACGCGTCGTACGTTCGAGACATCTTCTGTGACGCCTGAGAGGAAGGCGGGTTTGCCGTCAATCCCAAGCTTGACCTGCCCATGGTCTGCAACCCAGAGGTATTCGCCGTTCGCGCGTTTCATGCGGTACTCAATAGAGTATTCAGGCGTTCTCTTGTCGAGATGGTATTCCATTGCGCGTTTCACTCCTTCGACGTCATCCGGGTGGACATTACCGGTCCAAAACTCAACCTTACCGAGCTGTGAATGGTCTGGATAGCCAAGCATCGCCATCATCTGCGCGGAGAAGAATACTTCATCCTTCGCGATATTGATATCCCAGAAGCCATAATTAGAACCCATGAGCGCACGCACAGCCCTGTTCTCGTTCTCGTCCGCGGAGCTCAAGGCATCTCCGGCCTTCGTAACGAACGAGTTGTAACCAGGTATAACCGATACCATCATGATGGTGATGACGATGGCCTCGAGGAAAGCGATCATGCCGATAATCAGATGGCCGTATTCAGCAAAACTCGAGGTTGGGAGAATGTATGCGGCGTAGGCGATGAGCCCTGAGCCAAGAAATAGTGATAACGGAACAAATATGAGCAGCAGTTTTCCTCCGTGCGGGCGGCTTGCCCGAGCGATTCTCTGCCTGCCTTGTTGTAAGGGTTCTTGGTCCATCCCGTTAGAAGTAGGACGCGAACACTGTTCGCAGGGTTCCTATATTTTTTTGAATAATATGTTTATTGTGCATGTCAATTTGATTCTTTCGTGTCCGCGACTTCTAACAGGATCCATGGGTATAAAACATTTACAGAAAACTTTGCTCTATTGTAACACGAATACCCGGAGTGTGCTGCGCCCCGGCGTATTATGCGCGCAACTTCTTTGCGTGCGCGTAGAACACGAAGTTGTAGATGAATGTCGCGGTGATGTAAAACCCTCCCATCATGCTGGCGACGAGTGTATTCAGTACTCCATTCTCAATATGCATGAAGCCGAATATCAGTCCGACAATGAAACACGCAATGATATAGAGAATGTACATACTCATAGAACCTGCAAACATTCTCCAGAAAATTGACCACCATCTCCCCTTCACATATGCCTTACTGCGCCTGAGTGCATCGCTTACCGAGAGTGTTTCCTCGTCGACGACCGAGATAATACCGACAAACGTATACCAGACGGCAAAAAGAATTCCTGGAATGATGAGCAAGACGAAACCGGCAATAATAATAAACCCGTTGGCAAGCGAAAAGAGAAAGTATCGGCCCATCTTTTTGCTCCCTTTCTTGAATGCGAGTGCAGTGTCGGTAAGTTCGTTGTGTGAGAGCGCGAGAAATACCGTCGGAGTAACGAGTATGATGACCGCAACATAGAATATGACGAAGAGCGGCATAAGCACTGCGGAGCTTCCAAACATTTCGAATCCACCTTCTGACTTTGCAGCGTCTGAAACATAAGTCATGAGAAACATTGGCAGCACGAGGCAGAGCGAGATGATGGTAAAAAATTGCAGCGACTTCATGAATGTATTTTTAGTCTCTTTGAGTAGTGCAAATATTCCCGGTAAGACTTGTACTACCGGCGCTACTGAAGCTCCTTTTGCATCGCCGCCGAGTGCGAGTAGTACTTCTGCTTCACTCCATCCCTTTGTAAGTAGCTCAGCGCGGATATTATCATCCGTCACGCCGCGCGCACGTTCGGTAGCTATGTACGCTACGAGGGTATCGTTTTCCATTCTTTTAGAAGTCGGACGTGAACACTCTTGCTCGCATCTGACATATTATGATTTGTAAAATTAGTGTACATAGGTTCGCAAGTGAATGATTTTGTATCCGCGACTTCTCACGGGATGCTTAGTCATGATTAAGACATGATTAAGACAATGAGTAAGACAATGAGTATATCAAGACAACTCTGCCATGGTAAATGCGTCGGTCTATCTAATTGAATACCAGCGAGTAGACACTGAATCCTCCTGACGCCGGAATAAGTTGAATCGAATGCTCACCATAGCCGGCTTGGTCGTTCACAATTTGGTAGAGCTTGGTATTTCCGGGATAGATAACGCTTTCCCCCTTTTCGAACTGTACATCCTTGCCCGAATTTTCTTGTGTGAGCGGCTTGCCATCGAGGAGTACCTTGACTCGCAGTGTCTTCGCGCCGGCAAGCAGATACACGACCTTGCCGTGATAACGATAGATGAGCGAATCGTGCTCGGTCATGTTCGAGGCGAATTCACTGGATATATTCCAGCTGCCGAAAAGATACGACATTCCGAGTTTTGGTTCCGAAATCGAGTCGAAGGTCTGTGTCCCCACCTTCCCCGCAGTTCCGTTCGCGAGATTAGTGCTCCTTTCTGCTCCGAAGAAACCCTCAGCGCTGACGCGCTGCGAAGGGTCGAGCGGTATACCGGTAAACGTCGTGAGTTTATTTTCCGGAAGTGCAGCAGTGTGCAGTTTTGCCGCACGCTCCTTGAGGAGCGACTGGATTTTCTCTTCGAGTACTTGGTAGCTACCCTCGCCCTTTTTGTCGTAGACGATATGTCCGGTCATATCTATGAGATATGTGTGTGGCCAGTAATTGTTTTTGTATGCATGCCAGGTCTCCGCGCCGTTGTCTATCACGAGCGGGTACGACATATTGTGCGCATGCGCATAGTCATCGACAGTGCTCTTCGAGCGTTCGAATTGAAAGCGCGGCGTATGTACTCCGACGATGACCAAGCCGTAGTTCTTGTATTTACCATACCAGTCGGTGAGATATGGAATCGTGTGCGCCGATTCTTCGGATGAGGTCGTCCAGAACTGCATCAAGACCACCTTCTGTCCTATGAAGTCTTTAAGCAGGAACGGATCGGAATTGCTGAATCCACCGGGACGCACCAGTTCGGGTGCTAATTTTCCTGTGAGTGATGGAGTCGAGGCGGATGCGCCGGCTCCGCTCTGTGCGCTTGGAATGCTCTCGCTTGTTTTTATTGTGCCCTCCCTCCCTCCAGTTGATGTTGTTTTAGTTGTGCTTGCGATATTCTGCATCGTAGCGACCGGAAGAACACCGCTCTTCCTTGTTATGTACAAATACGGCATAATATACAAAAATCGTGGCTTTTTTAGGCCACTTTTTTCTTCTTTGGAGCAATCGTCGAAGCAAGGAAAATTGCACACAATACTTTTCGCAGT
>JAYTWK010000026.1:0-7509 GCA_043743715.1 bacterium | reverse complement strand
TGTAATTCTCCATGCCACTGTTCCACCTGCGTCAGCTGTAACGCTGTACTGGTAGACAGTCTGAGTACCATTCGCAAGAACGGTCGTAGGAAGAGCAACATTCGTAATGGTTGGCTTAGTCTTATAGACGTACATTGGATTACCTATAAGTGATGACGCTATTCCACTGCCCGAGAATGAACTAGTTGCAGTCTCGACGCCATTCGAGTTGCGATACTTGAGCGAAGTAAGTGTGACACCTACATTTCCACCACTACTACCTGCATTCGTACCAACTGAACCAAGATTCGCGTAAACATCAATCACCTTACTAGTGTTTGCTGCCACGAGAAGATTAAGTCCAGTCTTGGTGAGCGAAGTGCCATTGAATGGCTGACGTCCGAGTTCTGTTGCTCCATCCTTAAAGACGAGTTCAATAACCGATGAAGAATCAAAAGTACTTGCTGAAAGATCAACGATTGTGAATGCATCATTCGATGAAATGAATTTGTAGGAAGCAATCTTCGGCGTTGTGTTGCCAACAACAAGCGCAGAGATGGGGGTTGATGCATCGACATTTCCAGTGAACGTACCGATGCCTATGGTAACTATTTGGCCAGTACTAGAACCTACGGCAGGTAACCCTGTTGATTGCGCTGTGCCGTCTACTCGAAGTCCTGTCTGATAGTTTACAGATGCTGCAGCGCCTGCATTGATAGTTGCGTATACTTTTATATTAAGGGTCGCACTTGAAGAAACAAGCTCACTTATACTGAATACATTTGAGCTCGATGAAACTACAGATTTTACAGCAGTTGTCTTCGCACCATATGCAACATATATATCTTGAAGGTTCGCCACGTCCCCGGTGCCGCTGAATGAAATGGTGAACTGATTCAGATTGAGTCCGTCGCCTGCACCTGCGGTTAAATTATATTCTCCGATCTTAAATGCGGTCTGAGGTGCGACTGTTGTTTGATTCGCATACGCAGAAGCTTTCACCACCGTTATTGATGTAGGCGGAGCAGCAACGATCTGTCTGACTGGGCTTGAAACAGGAGTACCGCTTGCGGCAAATGCGCTTGAGGTCGCACTACTCAGCATAAGTCCAACGGTCTGACTCACGGTGCTGGTGGAGATCACATTTGCACGAATTTTTAGAAGTGCTGACCCTGCAGCAGCCACTGATATGATCCCGGTCGGATTTGAGAAACTGAGAGCTCCCGATGAAAAAGTTCCTCCGCCAACAACTAAGGTGTCAGCGCCATCATAAAGGCTAATATTACTGAGTGTGCTGTCGGCTGAAATTCCTGTTCGTTTGAACATCAGGTCGGTTACACTCACACTGGTGCTATCGTTATTTGTGAATTTGAATACTGCGAGAGTTGCACCAACTTGCCCGTAAGTAAGATTTCCTACTGGAGTAGACGTTGCATCAAGTGTCACCTTAGTCGGAATAGGTGCTGGATTAGCGCTATCATTTTGAAAACCATTCAGAGTTGTAGCTGATTTGATATAGATTGCGTAACCTTTCGTCTCACGGAAATCGTTGAGGGAATTTATCTCGGTTGTGTTTGTGACATCAGCAGATCGCACCGCAAGTTTCCACGGATCAACAAGAGCTGCCGAGTCAGGATTCACTCCAAACGATCCATTGGTGAAGTCTAGGACCGAGTCATAATTGCTCGTCGCGCCAAGAAGTGAATTAAGAATATGGTCGGGGTTATTGGTATCAGCAATGCTTCCTCCCTGCTGTTTTGCATAGCTCGGATTGGCGATACCGAATGAGTACCAGCCACTACCTGAAAATGCACGAGTGAAAAGTCGCTCGTTTGGTGTAGTACTCGCTTTGTAGTTGAAGGTCAGCGTCTGAGTGCTCCCTGTCTTATTATTGATGAAATATCCATAGAGCGGGGTGAATTCACTCTGGCTGAGGTCCGCCATTGTCGCCCAGCCGGAGATGCGGGACGCATCAAGCGCGTAAATCGAAAAATTACTCAGAGTTTCCGGAACTGAAAATGTGTGCGAGTCTACCAATTTTGGTGTCGATACAATGTTCCATCCGGGCGAAAGTGTAATCGTCTGCTGATAATTTGAGGCGGCAGAAGCAACCTGCGTAGTAGCAGCGAGTAACAAAGCCGAACATAGACCTAGAGATAATATTCCTCCGCGAAGCACGGTTTGCGCATGAGTTTGAGCCATACTGCAACACTACTCTATATATTTCTTCTGTAAATTTTTTTATAGCTCTTTGTGGATAAGCATGGGGAAAAGCTGTGGATAGGACTAAAAAACACCCGAAAATGGGTGTTTTTTAGCCATCTTATCTACCAATATTTACTTCGAAGCGTTGAGTATCGCGCGGGTCATCGGGCCGACGAAACCTGTTGTAGGGAGTCCATTCTCCTTTTGGAATTTCACTACTGCCGCCTTGGTGAGACCGCCGAAGTATCCGAGCGGAAGATTAGCATCAAGAAATCCTTTGCGTACAAGGAATTGCTGAAGCGCCCTCACCTCCTCGCCCCTTGCACCCACGGTGAGATTGCGCACAATCTTCATCATGATGCCGGGAGGAATCGTTGATGGACCATTTCCGTTGCTCGTTCCATTTCCGTTTCCGATTGCAACAGGAACAACCGTGAGTCCTGTGCCAGTTGGAGTTGAAGTACCGATAAAGACGCGTGCGGTCGAGCTATCGGTTCCGTATTTATTTGTACACGAAAGGGTGTAGGTCGAATCAGTCGCGAGTTTCACAAACACCATATATCCTGAAGTTGCAACTGCACCACTCCACGAGCCTCCCGCAGTACATGAATCAGCATTCGCCGAGGTCCAATAAAGTGACACTGATCCACCGTACGGAATATGGTCACCAGAGATGGCGAGATTGGCTTTTGCTGCGACGCCTACAGGGACAGTCGGACGTGCGGCATTGCCTTCAGTGAAAAGTGTCGCAACCTCATCCGCAGTAAGTACGCGGTCGTACGTCTTGAAGTCATCAAGGTACCCACTCCACGAACCGGAGAGTGGTGTCGCGTCCAGTGAGCCGATGCGATACATGAACGTCTGATTGGTGATTTCAGGGAACCAGCGACCGATATTCTCTCCTGCGACCGTCATTTCGATACCGTTCCAGTACATGTGGTAGCCCTGGCCGTTTGCAGTAAGTACGAGGTGGTACCACTCATTCTTATTCAGAAGATGTGTCCCCTGTGCCTTGCGGTCATTTCCACCTGTCGTATCACGGAACTGCAACTGCAGTCGGCCGTCACGATCCACCATGAATGCTGCGTAGATATTATTGTCGGTTGTTGATTTACCAGAAAAAATAATGTTTTGATCAGAAAGATTTTGCACATTGAGCCACAGAGATATTGAACCCTGGCTTCCCTTCAAGAATCCGTTCGGAAGTACAATGCCTGTGCCTGCGGCGCCGTCCATACCAACACTAGTGCCGACCTTACCCGATGCCCAGCCAAATGCGGTCGATGAACCGGTCATCACGCCATTTTGTCCGCCAACCGAATCATTCACACTACGACCTGTCCCTTCGTCGAACGACCAGAAGTGCGAGTAGTCTGCAGTATTTGCAAATGCGGTCGGAGTGATGAGAAACGCGCCGAGTACAAATGCTGTTCCAAATATTTTTTTCATATGATGATAATTACATTTTAATGAGGATGCTGTACTGATGTCATACTTGTGTAACCCTTTGGGTATAGCTTCTGTGACACCGCGAATATTATTATAAATCCTGACTGGTCGAAACGAAATCCCCGCCAAGTGAGTCGCTCTTGAGCTCCCCCTTGGTTGCTTCCACTGCGATGGCAAGCTGGTGCGCGAAGATTTTCTTGGCGCCCTCTACATCCTCGCGATGCTCAGCCCAGTATTTGAGCACAGGGTCCTGCAGTGCGCGCGAATACGAGAATGTCAGCCCCCACGGGTGCGGGCCAGCCTTGGCGATAGCATCGAGATTAAGGAACGATGCCGTAGGTGTCTGTCCGCCTGAGAGAAATACTACTCCTCCGAGCTCTTTCGGTACATAGGTGTGGAGCGCACGCACCGTCTGCTCGGCAACTTCGCTCGGGACTGATGCCACACCCGAATCCTTACCGGGAAGCACCATGCCGGTCTTAAGAATTGCGCCTGGCATATGTACGCGGAATGCTTTCATTGCCATGAAGAGAGCGGTATAGGTCCTAGTGGTGATGTCTTCGCATTCTTCCTTTGTATGATTGCCGTCGAACAGTACTTCCGGCTCAACAATCGGCAAAATGTCGTAGTCCTGACAGATGCGCGCATAACGGGCAAGGACAAAAGCATTCGCGGTGATGCATTCGCTCGAAGGTATGCCTTCTCCGTCTATTTGGCCTATCGTAATGACCGAGCGCCACTTGGCAAACTTCGCACCTGCATCACGATACTTCTCCATGCGCGGAGGGAGTCCATCGAGTCCCTTGGTGAGTTTCTCTCCGGGAAATCCTGGAAGATCAATCAAACCTTCGTCGACTTTGATGCCGGGCAAGATTCCGTTCTCTGCACACAGTGCGCTCATGATCCGTCCGTCGTCGGTCTTCTGCCAAAATGTCTCATCATAGAAGATGACGCCCGAGACAGCCTGCTTTGCTTCCGGTGTAGTGAGAAGCAACTGACGATAGAGTCTGCGATTCTCTTCCGTCTCTTCGACTCCGACAAGCGAAAAACGTTTATTTGCACTTGTGGTCGATTCGTCAGCAGCAAGTATTCCCTTTCCGGGAGCGACCAGCGTGCGAGCGGTTGATTCAAGTAATGTGGTGTTCATCCCGTTAGAGACAGGTCGCGATCACTCGCAAAGCCTGTATAGTTAAATTGTTAATGTGTGTGACAATACTGAACATAAAAAACTTATTATACCCCATCGTGACCGCGGTCTCCAGCGGGATTCATATGCCTCACAGTATAACAAGAAATACGCAGCGCTTCACGAAAATCCCCCCGCAAAAAGCTCTCCAGTAGTAACTAAATAGTGCCTGTACGCTCTATATATACTGTGTACAGCACAAGTGGAGCCTTCTGTATGCATGGTATAATTTGTCCAATTTAATTTTCATTTATATATGCCTGAACAACCAGCACAATTTGATTTCATAGCAATTGGAGACACCGTCATCGACGATTTCATTCGTATCGATAAGGCGAGCATGATCCGCACTGAGAACCCTGAAGGCATAGTCGATGATGAACTATGCTTCCCAAGCGGTGCGAAGATTCCTTACGAGTTTCATGCCATCCTCGCAGGCGTGGGCAATGCAGCCAACGCAGCGGTCTCCGCATCACGTCTTGGCCTCACGACAGCACTCATTGCAGACGTCGGTGATGAGGAGCGCGGACAGGACGTCCTTAGGGAGCTCAAGAAGAACAATGTCGACACCTCGTATGTAAAAGTGAACGCAGGCAAAATTACCAATTTCCACTATGTGCTATGGCACGGAGCGGAGCGCACCATCCTTATCAAGCACGAGGAGTATGCTTACAAGATGCCTGACGTCGGCAGCCCGAAGTGGCTCTACTTCTCTTCGGTTGGTGACAACTCGCTTCCCTATCATGTGGAGATTGCCGAATATCTAAAGTCGCACCCGGAGACCCGTCTTGCATTCCAGCCCGGCACCTTCCAAATCAAGCTCGGCACCGAAGTCTTGAAGGACCTCTATGCGCACACCGAGATATTTTTCTGCAATGTCGAGGAAGCGAGACTTATCTTGAAGACCAATGAACCGAAGCCCGCCAAGCTCGGCAAGATGATGAGTGCACTCGGCCCCAAAATCTCAGTCATCACCGACGGACCGAAGGGTGCGTACGCGTATGACGGCAATACCGGGAAGACTTTCTTCATGCCTCCCTACCCTGACCCAAAGCCACCGTACGAGCGCACCGGAGCAGGTGACGCATGTGCTTCGACCATCACCATCGCACTCGCCTTAGGACTCCCATTTGAGACCGCGCTGGCGTGGGGACCTATCAACTCGATGTCGGTCGTGCAGTACGTCGGTGCACAAGAGGGACTCCTCTCACGCCCCGCACTTGAGAAACTCCTCGCAGACAGGCCAGAGAACTACGTCGCAACTGAAGTGAGTATCAACTAATACAGACTCAAAAAAATACCGTCTATCATCACTGTCATGATAGACATGATAGACGGTATTTTTGCAATTTATGAGTTATACGTACAACGAGCCCATCATGAAGGGAAAGGAGTGAGAGAATCGCGTGTATCCGAGGATGAAGATAACGATGATAGCGAAGATGAATGCCAGGAGCACTGCGGCGGCGGAAATGTCTTTGCTTTTGCCGATGATCTCATGCTCGTCAGGGTGGACTCGCTCGAGCATCTTTTCGAATGCGGTGTTGATTAGCTCTACCATCAGGATAAGCATGTATGAGAAGGTATATAGTGCGAGTTCCCATGGCTCAAGCGGTGCGAGGATAAAGGCAAGAATCAGGTAAATAGGAAACCCGTAATATATTTCCATCCGGAAACTCTTATCGCCGTGATACGCATGACGCAAACCCTTTGCGCCGAACTTCACACTACGGATGATTTTTTTAATGTCATTCATAATCTAAGATTATCCTTTAATCGGAAATGAGAGAATAAAATCGGTGCCCTTGCCTTTGATAGACTCAACCGAAATACTACCACCCATTTCCACTACGAGGCGGTGAGTGATCCAGAGTCCGGGTTTTGGGGGTTTTGGGGTCAGGTTTTGAGGTTTTGGGGTCAGGCACCACACATTTGAATAAATGCATGGTTTAATATTTGTTTTCTCTCATTGTCTCAACATGTTCTTTCATCACGTTACTCCACTCATCACTTCCATATAATACTCCATGGTTTACCGAGTGACGAATAATTTCAAGGTCGTCATCTTTGTCCTTTGTATTGATCCATGTACGATACCCATGCGGCAATGGTTCCGGAGATGGATCGAGTAGTTTCTTTTCTTTCGGTGCGCCACTGATCCTTCGCCATGCACTTCCCCAATGCCAATCTTCACAGTGTTTGACGAGTTTTGCACGGACAGGATTCCGTTCGACGTATTTAATAAGTGTGAGTAGATACAAAGCATTTTCGACCATGAATGCTTTATAACGTCCTTGATAGAGATGTCCACTTCCAATCGTCTTGGTCTCCACATGATAGCGTCGAGTATGTGTGGTGGTGAGCCAATGCATGAAAAGTGCGACATCACCATCCTTTCGAGGATAGAGGACGAGATGCCAATGATTCGGCATGATTGTGTAGGCGAGGATACGCATACTGAACCATTCTTTGGCTTCGCTTAGGAGTGCTTCAAAGGCTTGGTAGTCTTTAGGAGTACGGAAGATCATGAGGCGGCCGTTGGCACGATTGATGACATGGTAGAGTTCATTGCCGTGGTCGATACGGGGTTGTCCCTAAATTCCGTAATCTATTAGGACACTCTGTACAATGAATCTTATGAGTTCATCACCAAGATTAACCAATACAGAGAGAGACGAGATAGAAATATT
>JAYTWK010000025.1:0-29147 GCA_043743715.1 bacterium | reverse complement strand
CAGCGGGATTGTGGAACTATCACTTGAGTTACCAGAGTTAAAAGCACACCTGTGTGTGTTTTTTGACGGGTGGGTCTTATTGGGGAGCGAGTCTATTGTATCGTATTTGTATATTCTTCCACCTGCACCAAAAGCCTTAAGGAATTGGTCAAGATATATTTTAGGATTTATCAGCAAGAACTCGTCTTCTATTCTCCAACCTTCAACCATATCGAAGTCGTAGCCAAGGCTGTGACCTGCCACGTTTATCCAGCGATGTGCTATAACATTCCTCCATTCGTGGATTCTATCTGCAACTGTAGAAAATTTTGTATCTGGTGTATCGCCATCAATAAAATGCTCCAAGAAAAGTTTGTATCCATTTTCTCCCCCTTTATTCCAGAAGCCGTGGGCAATCGTAAGAGCTATTGAATGAGTTCCTAAAAACATTAATGATGTCTGATAGTTTGGTGGATTATAAAAAACAGTCCGTAGCTCATTAACTAGATGATTAGCCATCGAATTAGTTATAGTAGCGACTACTTCATGTGGACCATTTTGTGTAAACCGTTCAAGTCTCTGCTCCACTGTTTCTCCAAGATGAGCGTTATTTTTCATAATTATGAATTAGTTTCAAAGTCTATTCTCCTTTTTTCTTTGTCCTGATCAGCATCTTTCCTCGCTCTTTCTTCAGAAAGTTTCAACGTATTAACACCCATTTCTACAAACTTTCTCACATTTTCATTTGGATCGTCCTTATATTTTTCAAGCTCAATTCTCTTAATTGCATAAGAGTTCGCAATTCCATACTGACCAGAAACGACACCAGTGTTATGTAGGGTATTTCTAATTTGATCAAGAATTCTTTCATTGCTTGTATAGCTCGCCAACTTAACCGCAAGCTCAATGCCCAATCCATCAAAGTCGTAAACCATAGCGAGAGTTTCTTTGAGGGTTTTATCGGTTACTTTTCCATCGTCACTTAATGCTTCCAATAGAGAATACGGGGAGATATTGAAATGCTTGCTTAATTTAGCAAAATCATATCGCCTCGAAGAATCTTTATTTCTAGATGCTTTAACAAGCTCTGGAACTATAGTGGGATAGTTCTTGTGGTTTACAACATGATCCACTAGCTGATCATTCATATGAAAAGGTATCGCTTCATATCTTTCCTTCCGATTGAAATAATCGTCCATTGATTTAAATAGTTTTGATTCTTTTTTTATTCTCTCAATAAAGATTCGAATAATATCCAGAGGGTCTGAGTAAAGATTATTTATTAGTGAATCAATATGCCAATCAATTACAGGAACTTCTATAATTTTACTTGCAATAAACTTTTTATTTTTATCTGACCATTCGCTAAAATCTATGCCACCCTCTCTACCTGAATAAATGGACAGCGTATTAAAGTAATTATCCAAGAAATGCGGACCGCTCTTTAATTCTGCAACAATCAAGTTTTCTATTTTCTTAGGATCAAGGCTGTAGACCGCTCTGAGTGCGTTCATTGTGCTGTAATTGACGTTTCTTGAGTGATCTTTAGATCCAAGAAAATCAAAAACTCCTTTTCTACCAGTTAAGTCAGTAAGCAATGATATGTCCTCCTTTCTTAAAATAGGATCGGTGAAGATATCAGCGTATATGTGCAATGAAGCAGGAATACTGCCCACAAAATCAGAGTTCATTTTCTTTACAATAAAGTTAACCGCCTTATCCCATATTTCATAATTTTTTGAAAGCCGAATACCTCTTAAGGAGAAAGCTAAAAACTTTTGATTAGAAAGTGGCTTTTTATACTTGATTGAATCCATGATCAAATCAAGTACGATTTCCGGTTTGTGGGTGCCAAGTATCTCAAGTAGTAGTTGCATAGTTCTAAACTTCCACTCTCCGATAACATCAGTATCCGTAGCAAATAAGTTCAATTCATCGGTAACCTTTTCCTGGCTTGAGATAGTGACATTTCTTACATACTCAATTACATCTTCACGATTTTGCTTTTGTTGTTGACCAGAACCAATTTCATACCTCAACGAATCATCATGAACAAACTTGCTGAATTTTTCATAAAGAGGATCTTTTTTGATTTTGTCACATAGAGGCTGAGCAACTTCATTCTGTTGCTTATGAAAGATGAAGTGCCAGAAGAGTAGGTGTTCTATTTCTAAACAGAAAGATAGAGATGCCTTTAATTTACCTTTCTTATCGAACATTGCCTTGTCGAGCTTTGAAATTATATGTTCACGGTTTTCTTTCACAATAAGCCCAATCGGACTATTCCGATCACTATTCATAGGAAACTGACACGCATGAGCAAGCATCTGAACGACAAGAGTCTTCGTCATATTTTTCTCGCTTTTCTCGTATACTGCAAAGATAAAATCAATAATCTTTTGTCGCAAATCTTTCAAGTTATCTGTACCATTGAGATCACCTTTTCTAAGAGTGATGGTGTCAGGCGCAGTCAGAATGGTGGCATCGGCAGATGTCTCAAGCATTTTTTCAATCGCCACTTTGATCGGATTGAAATTAGTCTCAAGGTCAATTTTAAAGATATTCTTCTTGATATATCCGAAAATAACCTTCTGAGGATTTAGACCTACATGAGGCATTGCCTGGTAGTTATACTCAGCCATATCATCAATTAACTTTACAGCCGTACTCCTTACTGACTGATCTTTGTGGTTAGCGAAATCAAAGGCAACTTCTACGATCTTTTCTAATTCGTAGTATCGTATGTTCTTGAGTAATTCCAAGGCTTTAACTTGAACCTTCTCCCAATCTTCTCCCTCAAGACCATGATGAAGCTTTTGTGCCTTGATTACTTTTTTCCTGTAAAGAATCTCTACGCAAATTTCTAAAACGATCTTTGGTACTCGATAGAAAATAGAACCGAGATAATCAAGAGCCTCAATGATTTCCTCGTTTGTTTTATATTTCGGTATTTCTGATTTCTTAGCAATGGCAAAATCAAGCAAAAACTTATTTGCTATATCGTTATTCAGAGAAGCTAATTTTGAAAGTTTTTGCTTATCCATATACATATTCTATGCCTTCTCTATTAATCAGCTCGCTGAGCAGTCCTTGTGCTGCCTTGCTATCCGTAACTGACAATACGTCCCCGACCCTAGTCATAATGCCAGTATCTACAAGCTTGCTTGTGTAAAACTGAAACTCCACCGAAGTCAGCCCTGCTTTAGAAAGTATCAAATTGAAAACACCCTCTTCTGTTGCTGTGAATGGTGAATGGAAAAATATTAATGCTTCCAAATCGAGTATTTTTTCCAAGTCTACATGGATCAATTGAGAAATATTACCTTTGTATTCTGCAAGCTTTTCTTCTTCTATTTTTACATCAGAACTTGGAACTTCTGTGAGTAGGATGGACGGTATTTTCGTAAAATCATTAAAAAGATTTTCTACGCTCTCACCTGCAATCAATTTTTCATCCTTGAAATGAACTGTTTTTGATTTTAAATCTGTGACATCAATATCTGTTATTTTTAGTTCATTGTTAATATAATCTAAGTCAATTACCTCCCAATAGCAGAGTCTATCTTGAATATCCACCAAGAAGACAAAAACAGGGTTAGGGCACTTTGAGTAATACCGCAGATCTTCAATGGAAAATTTGTATTCTTTCTTACCTTTATTTTTTGTACTTTTCAATTGATAGTCAGTTTTTGCAATTTGAGTTCTTCCATATCTTTCAAAAGTCCTTGGACCAGAGCCGTCGGCATTAAAAAAATGAACTAGACCGTCTGTCGAAGGGTTATTGCCTCCAATATGTTGTATGTTGATTTCTTCCACACCTAAGAAAAAACTCTGAAGAATAGTTAGGGAGTCTTCTTCTTGTCTGTGGGTAGGGCTGGGCTTTTTCATCTTTCCTGACATGGGTGGATTCTACCACCTTAAGTCGTTAATTTAGCATACAAAAAGCCTCTTAAAATAAGAGGCTTTTGTATGCTTCTCGTGCTAGCACTTGAAGGTGACCCTACAGAGAATCGAACTCTGATTTAAGCCTTGAGAAGGCTTCGTCCTAACCGTTAGACGATAGGGCCATACATTTACTACTGAAAACTTTTATACAATAACCAATTTTTGGGATATTGTCCAATCCATTCGGCTACAAAACTATAAATTGAATATTTCCTAACTCTGTCGATAGGCAGAGTTAGGAAATATTCAATGTTCGAGACGAAAATGTTCCCTTGCCCATTTATCATTCTCGAGCTTTTCGACCACCACGTATAACACTTCCGTTCCAACGCGAAAATCTGCCTTCAACATCACATGGAGATCTTCACACGGGAACGGATAGGCCCAAACGCTCTTTTGTATCGGAATAAACCCGATATTACTCAGAGACTCTTTTAGTCTGACTCTGAGAAACTTTCGTTCTTCCGCGATGTCATAAATAACAAGTCTCCATTTTTTGTCCCAATGATCTGGCTGCTTGAGTTCAAGTGTTCCGTACTTGATTTTGTTCATCAGTGCTTCCCCTTTCTTGGTGAGCACAAGTGTATCTCCGGACTTACTCCTTTCTTTCTTCAATAACCCTTTTTCGACCAAACGCAAAGCTGCTCTCGAAAGATTGTACTCCGGAGCTGTTTTACGCTTCTTTCCCTCTTGTAAAAACCGCATAACGGCCTGTGTTACAGCATCAAATGACATAGCGCCCTGGTCAGCTATCGCCCGCAAGATTACCTGCTGAAGATTATTTCTCTTCTGTTTTCCTGGCTTGTGATACAGCATTCATTTACCATATCAGTTTTTACTAACTCTGCCTATCGGCAGAGTTAGTAAAAACATTATTTGATAAGGGTGATATTTCGTGTAAACCAATGAACACGACATGCATTAGCTGATGATGGAGCACGACGAGGCGTACTGATTCTGACTCTCTTTTTCCTTGATACCAAGTGCCCCCGCAATGCGGGGCCTTTTCTTTTTCAATTTTTTCTAGTCCTTATATTGAATTTGCCACTCTCTCTCTTGCCGTACTAATTGGGTATAGGCGTCTTCAGGATGCGCCATAAGCTCTTTCACCGTGCGTTCCATGCGGATCATATTCTCTCCGCTTCCCTGCGAACCTTTCACTAACACAACGTCTCCGGTCTTCAGTTGTGACGCGAGCCATACTCCCGCCTCTTTGGAATTGGCAAAGATGTGAATTTTACCTTCCGGAAGTCCTGCGGTCTTCGCTCCTTCAGCAATACCGGACGCACGACGCCCTACCGAGAGGAGTTGATCGACAAATCCACCTGCAACACGCCCAAGCTTCCAGTGCTCAAGCTCGCTGTGTTCGCCAAGTTCGAGCATATCGCCAAGGACTGCGATGCGATGATTGGCATCTACCTTGCGCAGTGTCTCGAGTGCCGCTTCCAGCGCGACGGGCGAAGAATTATAAGTATCGTCGATGATGGTTGAGCCGGATACGCCGGAGATAATGCGCATACGCCCTTTTGGTGTCTCGAGTTTCTGCATCGCACTTACCACATCCAAGACGTTCATGTTGCGTGCAATACCGACCGCAATACCCGCGAGTGCCGACATACATGCCGAGATGCCGAGTACAGAGTAGAGGATGACCGGGAAGCTATTACCTTGCCAGTCGAGATGGAATTTCATTCCTGCGGGAACATTTCTGCCGTCACTATTTTTATACACGACTTCAGGAGAGCTTCCTTTCACCTGCGCCGTCTCGCCGAATCCAAATGTCAACATGCGTGCGCGCGTCAGTGACGAGAGTGCGACCACGGCAGGGTCATCCGCGTTCGCTACGAAGATGCCTCCAGGTCGCAGCGCCCGCACAAGTTCGGCTTTCTCTTTCTTCACTTCTTCCGGCGACGAGAAATGTTCAATATGTACCGGCAGGTCCGGTAGTCGCGTCACCACTGCAATGTCCGGCTTCAGCCACTTGGTGATGTTTTTGATATCGCCCGGATGATCGGCGCCAACTTCGAGCACCAATGTCTTCGGGAAGCGTGAAGTAAAAAACGCGGTGTGAAATCCCTTCCAGATATTCTTCATCCATGCATAGGTATCCAGCCAAGCATTCGAAAGGCCGAGAATAGTGAGCGGCACTCCAATCTCGCTATTAAAACTTTTCTGACTCGCACGTATCTCCCCGCCTTCGCGTAGTATTGTCGCAATAGCATCCTTCGTCGAGGTCTTGCCGACACTACCAGTAATGGCGACGATGAACGGTTTGTGCCGCCTGAGCGCCATACTAGCCTCCCATGAGAGGAGCGCTATAACTATTTTTTTGGCTAACTTTTTCATGATTGTTTTAGCGATTTACGTCGACATTTCAAGCATTTTCTCTCTACCTTTGTCTATTCAGCATACCGCATTACGATAAAAACATCATCAGCCGAATTGGTTTAGTGCGTCACTGTAGCCGGAGCGGTCTTGGTCACCCCGACCCCTGCCTTGTTTGCACTCGCTCTGTCGGGAGGTATTGCGTAATACTGCAGCAGGAATTTTGCCGTGCGGATGAATGGCATGGTGAGGGTATGTGAAGCAAAGGTCGCGTTCTTTGGGTAATAGGTATACATAAAAACGATAAACTTCGGATCGTATGCAGGGAAATAGCCGAAAAATGTGTGCAGGTATCTGTCCTCATAGTATCCTCCTCCTTCCTTTGCGGGACGGTAGATCTGCGCGGTTCCTGTCTTGGCGGCGATGGAGTATTCGGGGATAGACACCGAGCCGTGGAGGAGAGCTTTGTCGACCACCGTCACGAGCATGCGCGTGATCCGCTCGGAAGTCTGCGGCTTCAGCACCTGCTCAGGAGGATTCTGTGTGAGTTTTTTGATTTTACCCGACGAATAATCTATCTCATCGACCACATGCGGCGATACAGTGTAGCCGCCGTTCGCAAGGGTTGCGAGCGCAGCTATCATGTTGATGGGTGTCACCGCGAAGCCTTGGCCAAATGACGCGGTCGCAAATTCGATATCGCGCTTCGAGGCAAGATTCGTCATCAGTCCCTGGCGCTCGCCCGGAAGGTCGATGCCGGTTTCTTCGCCAAGATGAAATTTATTCAGAAGGTAGTCCGCGAAGCGCACATTGCCAAGCTTTGTAACAATGAATGCCGCGCCGGTGTTGAGCGAGTCATTCAAAATGGTCTGCATCGGCGTATATGGTCCGCGTCCCCTTCCGTCATAATTACCGAACGTTTTATTATTAAGAGTGACATGCCCTGTATCGTTGTAGGTTGTACTCTCGCTGATCACTCCCGCGTCAAGCCCCGCCGCCATAGTGAGCGGCTTGACGATAGAACCCATCTCGCGATCATCTTGCACAATGGGGTTGGCAAACAGTCCCACTTGTTTGACCTTACCGTAGTCGTTGAGGTCGAAAGAAGGATTCACTGCCATCGCATAGATAGCGCCGGTCTTCGGATCCATGATGATGCCACCCGACTCATCAGAATGCCAGTCGTTCATCACGCTCTGTAGCTCGGTCTCAAGCTGTGCCTGCACCGTCGGCTCGATGGTGAGCGAGAGGTCGCCGGTATCATCCCCAGTACGGTCAAATATCGTATCGCTGAAATTGCGGAATAGTTCGGCAAAGAAGTTGACGTACAGATTTTCGGAGTTGCGCGTGAGAATATCGTTATAGTAGGACTCGAGACCGTAGCGACCCGCAAGTTCATTCCCTTGATATGCGACGAAGCCTATCGCCTGCGCGGCGAGATTGCCGCCGGGATAATATCTCCAGGTCTGTCGAAACACTTGCACACCCGGAATCTTCTTTGCCTTGAGTTCGTTCGCTGCCGCTTCGGGTACGTGGGTCGCCACCTCTTCATACGGGTCTTGCTTCTTTCCTGCTTTGGTTACGAACTCGTCATGCGCGAGCGTCGGAATGACCGTCACCATCTGCTTGTACGCTCTTTCTGCGTCGGTGATGAGCTTTGGATTGAGTGCTATCACATAACCACTGTTGACCGTGGCCGCTGCGACCTTCTTACCTTCCTTAGTCTCGAAATAAATATTACCGCGGTTATACAAATTAGGGACGGTCGCGACATATTGCGAATTGGCTTGCTTAGCGAACTCGTCACCGTGCACGATTTGCAGCATGTAGAGCCGTCCTACAAACAAAAGTCCGAACAGGACGACAACAGCGGCGAGAAGCCGTAACCGTTTTCGCTCGTCATCGTGCATATGAGAAAGCTATTCCCGCGAGGATTCGGTTCGTAATGAGAATGAACGCTCGTCGCCGTTCTTCGAGAGATATGTCGGTACGTCGATATCGACGAAACCCAACTGATGCGCAAGTGTCAGGTCGATACGTTTATCGAGCGCGACATACTGAGATTCAAGCATTGAAATACTGGCGGCAAGTCGCACCGCCTGCTGCTGCGCCGATTTACGGGACACCACCGAGACAACCGAGATACTTAAAAAATAGACATATAGTCCGAGCGAAAGCAGCAAAAACCCTACCGCTATCCAGAAGATACGGCGGTCGTTCGATTCAAAACTTGCTACTAACGCTTTTACCATGATGAAGTTTGACTACAAATTTATATAGATTTATACGAGACCGAACCTATCCCTGATAACATGAAACTTGCCGCTAAACATACTTTTTTTCTTACCCGCACGCGACTTTACTTCGATAGGTACTCTCCTATCAATGGTCGCTCGATATGTCACTGATAACTTCTTAGTCATAATTTAGTCATAATTGTATTGTTAAAGATCTAAACTTTTTCGCTGCACGTGTTTACTCGATTCTTTCTATCACTCTTAGCTTTGCGCTTCGTGCTCGTGGATTCACCAGAAGCTCATCGTCGAGAGACGTAAGTGGCTTCTTGAATACCACCTTCCCACTCCCCTCTTCGACTTTCTTTTTACAGAGCTGCTTCACCAGCCTGTCTTCGATGCTGTGAAACGAGATGACTGCTATTCGTCCACCTACTTTCAGCTTCGTGAATGCGCCATCTATCCCCTTCTCTATCGCACCAAGCTCGTCGTTCACCGCCATGCGCAGTGCCTGGAACGTGCGTGTAGCGAAGTGCGTCTTGCCGTGATGGTAGCCGGTTGGTGTCGATTGCTTGATAATCTCGACCAATTGGAATGTAGACATTATCTCGCCAAGCTTTCGCGCCGCGACTATCTCCTGTGCTATCCGCCATCCATACCGCTCATCTCCGAAACCTTGCAGCACCGTCGCGATGGTTTCAGGCTTCCATGAATTCACTATGACCTTGGCGGTGACGTCATCTTCACTCGGTTCTTTTTTGAACGTCATGAGGAGCGGTTCATCCTTCTGAAATGAGAACCCGCGACCCGATGCTTCAAGCTGTGTGCTTGAGAGTCCGAGATCAAACAGCGCGCCGTCTATCTCCACCACTTCGAGCCGCGTGAGCGCCTCGAGAATGGTGCGGAAATTTTCCGTCACATATGTGAACTTCGTCAGCGCTTCTATCTCTTTCACATGCGCATCGTCAAATACCGACGCATCAGCATCAAATGAGATAAGTCTGCCACTTTTTCCTATGACCTTCGCTATGGCGCGACTGTGTCCGCCGAATCCGAAGGTGCCGTCGACCACCGTCATCCCCTTTGCAAGGTGAAGTGCGTCAATCGAAGGCTGAAGTAGCACGCTTACATGGCTCATAAAAGTGCCATACTTATTTCTCAGGCGAATTCATCACCACATCGACCGCATGAATGTACTGCAGAGTAAGGTATGTGTACCCGTGTTGCAGCATGTGGCCGAGAGTGAGTAATGTGTCAGAGAAAT
The DNA here is from genome assembly GCA_043743715.1 of bacterium. Lineage (GTDB taxonomy): Bacteria > Patescibacteriota > Minisyncoccia > Phycocordibacterales > UBA6899 > MHLP01. Next base: position 19,400 of record JAYTWK010000025.1, on the reverse strand, counting down.
AAGTCATGTGAATTAGAATACACCGCGCTCCCCAAGCTGCTCTGCCATTGTGTCGGCCTCGGCAACCATTTGCGCCTTATAAATCTTCCAGCCCTCTTCATCCCAGAGTTCCACGCGGTCATATACTCCCGTGAGTACTACCTTCTCTTTGAGTGAAGCATAGGATTTGAGCGACTCAGGAATGAGAATGCGGCCTATCGAATCTATCTCGACTTCGAACGCTCCGGAGAGCATTGTGCGTGAGAATCCGCGGTCTTCTGACTTGCCCATTGAAAGCTTAGAGAGCTTCTCGGCAAATGCCTTCCATTCTTTGGTCGGATACAGCGAAAGACACTTGTTGAGTCCAAGCGTTATCACCGCCTTCTTCCCTAAGTCCTTGCGGAACTTTGCCGGTACCGAGAGGCGTTTTTTATCGTCTACAGAATGTATATACTCGCCTATAAACATATTATATTTGTTGTGAGATTGTTCCCGACCATCTTTTTAAGCGCATTGATTCGTTGTCGGCTGCGCGTGTCACGAAGCAGTAGGGTACTACAGCATCGTACCCCTCTTAGCCTTACACCTCACACTGCATCTTAAAAATAAGGTCGTTGACGAAAACTCACAATTCAGAACTCATTTTTCTGGCGGAGGCAGATCGGAGGCAATTTGATTTTTTTCGAACGGAAGTGCCCGAGAAGCTGTATGAGTGATACTGCTTCCGGGACCGACGTGATGAAAAAATCAAAGTGCACCGAGATGACCCGCCAGAACAGAAGCCCTGACTTTGGCGCACTCTACCGTGAAGACTGCGCCAAGCTCAATGTTTCTGTTTACTAACGCATAAAAATACTTTTTCGTGGCCCTGTAAGGCAGAACCCCCGCACCGTCACACTCCCACAAGCGGACAATACAGGGGCTAGATTCTACCTTTACCATCCCATGTTGGATCGAGGACCGTTTTAACGATTCCCACTTTCTCCCACATGGATACTATTCTATCCCACCACTTCCCACTCTGCAACCACTTACCTACCCCTGTTATCCACACTTCCACGATGTAGAACATATTTTGAATTTCGTCAAAAATGATATTTTGGTGGATAACAAAAAAACTTCGCTCTTTGCGAAGTTTTTATAACCTAAGAAATTTTTTCTAAGAAGATTTTGGTCTCATCAGTGGGAATAACTGAGTTTCCCGAATAGATTTACCGGCAAGTACCGCAAACAGGCGTTCACCGACCGGTGCAGAGCCAAATGCAGGAGGCATGCCGTGCTCAAGCATCTCGATGTATTCCCAGTCCGCCATCATTGCTTCGTCGTCTCCGCGCGCGATGAGTTCCTGTTGTAGTTCGAAACGCTGGCGCTGATCGATCGGATCATTCAGTTCGGAAAAACTGTTGCAAAATTCACTGCCTGCAAGGATGAGCTGACACCGCTCTACCAGATCAGGATTCTCCTTGTGCACTTTTGCGAGCGGAGAGACAAGCTTCGGATGATGGATTAGCCATGTCGGTCCGCCGATTCCCTTCCTACACCACTTCCACAATGTATCAGTGAGCCGCTCTCTGTTCTCCCCTTCGTATTTCACTTTGAGTTCGTCCAGTTTCCCACGCATCTCTTCGATACTCGCGGTAAGTACATCGATACCGGTCTTTTCTCTTACGTACGGGACGTATTCGATTATCTCCCAGGATTTCGAGAGATCAACATCAAATCCTTTGATCGAGAACTGAAGTGTGCCGAATGTTTTCTCGGCTACTTCCCTCACCATGCGCTCCACCATCTCCATTCCTCCCTGGTAATCCATGTATGACGCATAGCACTCCATATTGGTGAATTCCTGGAGGTGCTCGGGACTTGAGCCTTCATTCCTGTATACCCGTCCGATCTCGAATACCTTGGGAAATCCGCCAGCTAAGAGACGTTTTTGCCATAATTCACCGACCGAAATACGCAGATATACAGGCATATCGTAATCATTATGACGAGTGACGAAAGGCCTTGCTTCAGCGCCGCCGGTGGTGAGTTCAAGAGTCGGAGTTTCGATCTCGACGAATCCCTCTTTGTGCATGAATGCGCGTGAGCTTTCCCAGAACACCGACTTCTTGCGGAATAATTCGCGCAGATCACTGTTCATAAGTAGATCAAGGTAGCGCTTACGGTAGCGTTCATCGTCATCGGTGATACCGTGCCATTTTTCAGGAAGCGGAAGAAGTGACTTCGAAGCCATGCTCCATCCAGATACCAGAATACTTTGCTCGCCACGATTGGTAGTAAAGAGCGTACCGGATACCGATATCGCATCCCCGATATCGGCAACTTCGCCAAAGAACTTGTGCTCAGCGTCACCCAGCGTGTCTAATTTGAATACCGCCTGAAACTGGGCAGTGCCGTCATATAGCACAACGAACTGTAGTGCGCCCTGCCCGCGGATAGCCATGATGCGGCCGACAAGAGATACACTCCTCGCTTCTTTTTCAAGATTGATAAAATGCTCTTTCGCATCGCCCAAACTATGCGTGCGCGGAACTTTGCTCGGGTATGGCTCGAGACCTTTCTCACGCAAAAGGGCGAGTTTCTTTAAACGTTCCTGTCGTATTTCCTCGAGTGATGCCATTTATGAGATAGAAGTTACAAGTATCAAGTCACAAGATTATACAAAAATTTGTTTGCATTTCACTTGAAACTTGGAACTCGTGACTTGAGGTTTATTTGATTTCTAAAATCTCGCAGTGTACTTCGCCGCCGGGGGTGCTGAATGAGAACTTGTCACCTTTCTTCTTGCCGAGTGCAGCCTCACCAAGCGGAGACTTGATTGAAACCTTGCCTGCCGCGATATCTGACTCCTCGCTGCCAGCAATGGTGTACTCCTTGGTGTCCTTGCCACGCTTCAAGGTGACATGCGAGCCGATGCCGACTGCGTCGGTCTTGTGCTTGCCGCCGACGATAACCGCGTTCTTTAGAATCTCTTCGAGGACCATAACGCGCTCTTCGATACCGGCCTGCAACTCGCGTGCCGAGTGATATTCTGCATTTTCCGAAAGGTCGCCAAGACTTTTGGCTGCTTCGAGCGCTTCGGCGATTTCCTTGCGTCTGACGTGGGTCAAAAAGTCTAATTCCTCCTTTAACTCTTCAAATTTTTCTTTGCTTAAGTATTCTTTTTGAGTATCCATCCCATTTAGAAGCAGGTCGCGATTACTCGCATTTCCTGCAATATTTAATTATAAAATATCACTGTTACAACCATTTTCCCTCAAAGCAACCTCGTGACCGCGGCTTCGAATGGGATCCATAGTGTGAGAAATATAGCATATTCAGCTTTCCACGGCAAACCACGGAAATATTGGCTTATCCGGCCAAAAATAAAAGGTCATAGTGGAAATGTCAAATATGATAATTTCATGAAGTCTTCATCGCTCATGATTAGAATGAGTATGAAATGAATACGATCTATCAATACTGGAAATTCGCACCCGCACCATTCGCACCATTGATCGCTGCTTCAGTTATTATGGTTCATAACTGAAACGCTTCATGTACTACGCAATACAATGCGCTATCCTTTTCTGTCTCTACTTCGGGGCGGCAAAGTTGGGGCTGAGTTTTTATCCGGACAGCGGTTTTGCATCGCTTGTGTGGCCTGCGACGGGAATATCCATTGCTGCGCTCTATCTCTATGGACGAAGACTCTGGCCCGCAATCGCCATTGCAGCATTCCTGGTAAATCTGATAACGGGTGCGGGGCCATTCATTGCCCTCGGCATCGCCGTCGGCAACACCCTCGAAGCGGTCATAGGTTCGGATCTGCTAAGGCGGTCGAAGTCATTTGATCGACTCATCTTGAAACTGCGCGACGCGGTTGACCTTATTTTCGTGTCGTTTGCGGTCCCATTGGTGAGCGCGAGTATTGGTGTCATGTGCCTGTGGGCCGGCGGACTCCTTGCGCCGGGAGCACTTCTTGGTACCTGGGTGGCATGGTACGTGGGTGACATGCTCGGAGCACTGATCTGCTTGCCGTTTTTGCTCCGCTGGGTCCAGCCACTGTTTCATCGACCCCTCGCCGAAATAAGCGAACTTGCAGCGCTTTCTCTCGCACTTGTCGGCATGTGCTATATCGTCTTCTGGACAACCCTGTTCACCGGCATAAGCTCGTTTCCTGCCACCTACCTTTTATTTGTCCCGCTGGTGTGGGCGGCACTCCGCACCGGTCCGCTCGGCACGACGCTCTCTATCGTCATCGTGTCCTTGATGGCGATATCATCCGTCATGTCCCACCAGGGACCGTTCTCTTCTGTGCTACCCCAGAATGCACTCTTGGCGCTACAACTTTTCATCGCAGTACTCGTGATGGTATTTCTTACCTTCACGTCGATCGTCGCAGAGCAGAAGAACTCGACACACGAACTCGAAGCAGCGCTCTCAAAACTGCAGAGTACACTCCGAAAAATCAGCTCTGAAGATCAGGCGAAGGCAGCCTTCATTGCGACGCTTGCACATGAGCTGCGCAATCCGCTTGCACCTATTATCAGCTCGCTCGAACTTATGCGCATGCCAGAGACCGGCGAGTCGGAGAAACCACGCCTCATCGGCGTCATAGACACTCATATCCAAGTATTCAGACGACTGCTCGATGATCTCTTGGACATTTCTCGTATTTCTCATAAAAAATTTACACTACAGAATGAGACGGTCGAGCTACAGACAATCATCGAGCATTCGCGCGAAACGGTCGAACAGTTCTATCGCACGCGTGGACACATACTCAGTATCAATATGCCCGGTGAGCCTATTTGGCTGAAGGCAGATCGGGTGCGACTCCAGCAGGTCATCGTCAACTTGCTATATAATGCAGGCAAATACACTGAATCATCAGGGAACATACAACTCACGGTGACGAAGGAGCGCGCGACGGTGCGCATCGTGCTCAAAGATAACGGTATAGGCATGGCTCCCGAATCACTCCAGCGGATATTCGAGCCGTTCACACAATTTGGCACTACCATTGAACACTTGCGCGCAGGGCTCGGTATCGGACTTTCGATTACCAAACGACTTGTCGACATGCACAAGGGAAAAATCTATGCTGAAAGTGAAGGTCTCGGCAAAGGAAGCAAATTCGTCGTCACGCTGCCGATACCCGCCAATCTGCAATTGCCAATGCAGCTCAATAAAAAAACACAAGCACCACGAGTAGAGACTGCGCATCTTGAAGTCAAGAGATCATCAATAGGATCCAAGATATTGGTTGTCGACGATAATGAGGCTGCAGCTGAAGGGCTCGGGACACTCTTACGGCTCGTTGGACACGAGGTCAAAGTAGTGTTCGGAGGCATTGAGGCGCTCGGCGCAGCGCAGTCGTTTGTGCCGGACGTAATACTCCTCGATATCGGACTTCCCGGCATGGACGGGTATGAAGTGATCAAAAGACTCAAGCAACTCGAAGTGAAGGCTCTGTATGTCGCGCTTACCGGATACGGTCAGGATGAAGACAAGTTGCGCACGAAGCGTGCCGGATTCGCGCACCATCTGGTGAAGCCGGTCGGCATCAGAGAACTCCAAGAGATACTCGGGTAACGGTACTCTATTGCAAGATTGCAAGCAGACTACATAGGACTGCCCTATGTAGTAAAATCGATTACTTTACCATGGTGACGTCGCTCGTGTCGCCATTCAAATACTCCGGGGTGCTTGAGGCCATTGCCCAAAATACTTTCTGCGCGACATATGCTGCGTTGGTGGTGTTGCCTTTCACTCCTCTATCCATGACGAGAGCAAACGCGTACTTGGGTTTATCATACGGGAAGAAGCCGATGACCCACGAGTTCACGCGCGCCTTGGTGACACCGAGCTCGGCGGTGCCGGTCTTGGCAGCGACCTTGGTGACCGGCACGTTGAGTAATGTCGCGGTGCCTTCGGTCACGACCTTTCTCATTCCCTCTTGAATGACAGCGAAGTCACTCCTCTTTATCGGCAGTTGATATGAAGATGATGGCACCCGCGAATTGAGATGCGGCTGTACGACCTTGCCATTCGAAGCAATAATGCCCGCTTCACGCAGTGCCTGCATGACTGAGATCTGCATACCGTATTGTCCTATTCCGGTAAAGTAGGTATCGCCGATGCGCCAATTGGGATCGTCCGGGAAGGTCCTCGCCTTCCACTCGGGACTCGGTATTGTACCATCCACTTCCCCATACAGATCGAGCCCGGTCGAGGTGCCAAAGCCAAACATGCGCGCGTACTTCTCGACGTTCTTAATCCCAAGGCCCTTCTGGCCTTCAAATCCGCCAGCTATCTCATAAAAATACACATCGGATGACCACTCGAGTGCACTCCTCATATCAATAGTTCCTTGATCACGCCAGTCGTTGAAGCGGCTCGGCTTATCCGGAAAATATTTATTAGGTACAGTGATATATCCGTGTGTATAGACGAGAGTCTCTGCCCCAATGATGCCTTCGGTGAGTGCGCCGAGTGCGAAGATAGGCTTCACTATCGAGCCCGGTGTGAAGAGACCGCCAATGACACGATTTAAAAACGGTGAACCTTTGTCATTATTGTACTCTGCTATCTTTACGGTGTCGGTCGCGGCAGTCATGATGTTCGGATCGAAGTCAGGATACGACACGAGGGCGAGCACTTCCCCAGTATCGATATCCATCATTGCACCCGCGCCACCGCGATAGTCTTCTTGCTCGGCAAATTTCCCTATCTGCTTAAATAAGAGTGACTGGAGCTTGCTGTCAATGGTGAGCGTGATATCGTTCCCGGGTATAGGTGGGTCAATGGTATTCGAAGACATGACATGACCAAGTGCATCGGTCTCAATGATACGCAGACCCGCCTTGCCCTTCAGCTTCTCGTTATAGAACGCCTCGATTCCCACATCTGCTTCATAATCGTTCCTATAGAATACCCCGTGCGAATCGCGCGCGGGATAATGAAGGTAGCCGAGCAGTCCGCCAAAGCCAGGCGTTTCGGTATAGCCACGCAGCGAAAAACCGAGATCATCGTCACCCGGATAATTCCATGCGAGATGCACGCCATTCCTGTCGGTGATGATGCCGCGCTCCGGGAAGAGCAGCTGATGCTCGAGGCGGTTGGCTTCGCTCTTCGCGGCGAATTCCTTGCCCTGCCAGACCTCGAGATTAAGTGCGCGCGTGAGCATGATGAGCGCAATCAGGATAAACGCAGATGACAGCGAGACAATCGTGCGCCTTCCTATCGGTGTATCGATGCGACCCTCGAACTGATGTACGTCGAATTCGGGAATATTTTTATCGTCGAGAAAAATCTCATCGGGGTCGATGTCTTTATTCCCCGAACGCCTAACCTGTTTCGTGCGCCATACCATAGTGAAAAGAGTATAACATAGCGCTACCCGCGCAGATCTGAGTCCTCGCGCACGTAGCCGCGTACTATTTCTATCGCAAGAAACACCACGACGATGGCCATCGGGTACCAGTAGTTCCTGGCGAGGGACGCACCGCCGCCGTATAAAAGATCAATACCGGCAAGGAAGATGAGCGCCTCCCAATAATACGGAATAATAATGAGACCCGCGAATGCGGCAAGGCCTGATACCCAGAACGGAGTAACAAACAGACCGATGAAAAGGAATATGTCCAGAAGAATGCGTAACTTGAGATGTTCCATATGATAGTAACGAGAGAATCTATTGTTTTGCATCATTTATTGGATGAGCGATATACACCCACTTGAGCTCTGAGATGTTGAACGGTAACTGCAGATAGAGCGCTTCAAGTGACGAACCGGCAGGCTTTTCTATTGAAATAACTTTTGCTAGATACTCCGGAGCAAGTGCCGGAATATTGACGAGGTCGTTTTCGAACACGTCGACACCTTTCGGAAGGATGACGCGGAAATTACCGTTACCGATACCATGCGCGACCGCTGGTATTGAGCTTGAGCCGACTCTGACTGAGAGCTCGATGTCGGGAGCGGAATACAGTGTGACCAAGGAACTGCGCTCCCAGACATGCGTAACCTGACCTATCTTCCAATCACCTTCTGAAAATACATTCATCCCAAGCGCAACACCGTGATCTGTACCCGCATCGACGATAAGGGTGTCGTACGGAGAAACCGGAGGCGCGGAAAGTACGCGACCAAGTGTAAAGGTATGTTCGGGACTACGGCCGAGTTTCGTTTTGAGCGCCTCATTCTCGGCTTCTACTTCATCGCGCGAGTACGCCTGTAAGGCAACGCCGTCCAAGAGCTCGCGCAAGTGCGCATTGTCCGCTGCGAGCGTTGACTTCGCAGTGACCTGAGTCCTGACCGCGTCAACTCCGAGAAGTATTTCATTTTCGAGCGCCCAAAATGGACGCCCTAGGAATGCCAGTACTCCCCCAAGTTGAGTCGAGACCGGCCCGCGGGCAAGAAAGATAATGAACGAAAGCACAAAGAGCGTCACAAGAATCTTTCGACGCCTATCCTGCTTTATCTTGTCATGCCTGAAGCTGGTAATCATCATGAATTAGTAGGCAGTAGCTAGTAGAGAGTAGTGAGAAAATTCAAATGCAAATTCGGTCATATAAGGAATCGGAATCAGGTGCACTGGGAAGGTGTCATAGTCATTCAAAATTCGATGAGATACGAAGTTTTGGACCGAAGTAATGTCGAGAAGGCTTAGTCAGACTAAGTCGACTCGACTTACTGAGGGAAAAACGAGTAGCTCGCGAATTCTGGAGGACTATCGAGGGGGGAGTTCATTGTCATGTTCGATGAGTACCTCTCTAAACCCCTCAATATCTTCTATCACTATCCCTGTTCCGCGCGCTACAGCCGTCAGAGGATCATCCGAGGTAGTGACCGGAATCTTCAGTGTCTGCTGCAAAAGCTCCGAAAGACCTATGATGAGCGCGCCACCGCCTACGAGGACAATACCGCGATTCATCACATCGGAAAGTATTTCGGGAGGAGTAGTTTCAAGCACTTCTTTCGTCGATTCAAGCAGAACCTGTATCGCTGGCAGAAGTGCCTCACGAATATCTGCGTCGGTAACGATGACTTCGCGCGGAAGTCCGGTCAGTAAATCACGTCCGCGAATCGCAGCCTCCATCGGCTCCTTCGGCTTCAACACAGAGCCGATAGCAATCTTCACATTCTCAGCGGTGCGTTCACCGATAAGAATTTTAAACTCGTCGCGAATGTACGAAATGATGTCTGTGTTGAATCTGTCTCCCGCTATCTTTAAATTTTTTGAATTGACGATACCTGAGAGCGATATGACAGCAATATCTGTTGTTCCTCCGCCGATGTCGATGATCATCGAGCCAACGGGTTCCTTCACCGGAAGACGGATACCTATAGCAGCGGCCATCGGCTCTTCGACGATGTATACTTCGCGCGCTCCTGCGTTCATCGCCGCATCGCGCACCGCGCGTGTCTCAACGTTGGTAATCGATGATGGCACGCCAATGACAACGCGCGGTCTTCCTCTTTTTTTTGAAATCTTGACCGCCTTGTTGATGAAATGCGCGAGCATCTCTTCGGTCACCTCAAAGTCTGAGATGACGCCGTCGACGAGCGGTCGAATAGCGACCACATGGCCCGGGGTGCGGCCGAGCATCTGCTTGGCATCCATCCCTACTGCAACGACGCGATTGGTCTTTTGGTTGAGGGCGACGACCGACGGCTCATTGATAATGATTCCGTGATCACGAAGATACACAAGGGTATTTGCCGTACCCAAATCAATGCCTATATCACTACCGAGCATATTGTAGAATCGTTCGAACATAAGTGTTCCCTATTCTAGGCTACTAGCCAGTTCTCGTCAAAAAAGTGTCCCGTATTGACAAAAGCTACTTTGAGTGTAAAGTCTATTTTGGTTGACCATCCGCAGTCCTTTTCACATTTTATGGAGAATCCTATGTCAGTACTTACTATTCGTGAGTATATTGATCAAAACGGTCCATACTTGATAATCACAATAAAAGAGAATACGTACCGTTCGCGACAACTGAGTACCCACACAAAGGGAGAAACAAAAGAAAGAATAATGCTAGTAGTTGAGCGCGCAATTGATTTCCACCACGCTATGTGCTGCTCGCTTGGCCTATGTTCGACGCCACCCACTCGAGTCGATTTTTATAACGTACGCAATGTACTATATGCGACACCATACTTATCACAAGCGATAAATAAATATTGCTCCAATAAGTAAAAGAAGTAATAAGTGAGTGACACCCATTTCATTGTCCATCAGAAATCCTGCAGGAATTCTGGTGGACAATTTTGTTTCTTGAAAAATTCTTTTGATGATGCTGCTCCTGAGCGACAGAAAGGAACTCGTCTTTAGAAAGCATGTGTACTCCACTTCTCATTCTTTCCTCAACTTCAAGCTTTGCGCTTTCGAGGACTTTTTTCGACACCACTACCTTATCTTGGTTATCTTGTTGCGATTTGACAAGTACAATTATTATTTGTATTGTAAGAGCAGTGGTTCAAATTTCCTTATAAGGGGGCATCATGGCACATGCAAGTGCGTTTGTAGTTAAGATGGGAATCAAGACACTCCGCTGGGAAATTATCATCAGCGAAGATGGCGCATGCAATGAGGAAGGATTGCTCGGGAAATTCATGACCTCGACAGTGAGTACCGAAAACGAAAAGCTGGCCGAGACCTTCAAGCGAGCAAAACTGTTACATCAGATAGAGGTCGGGATTCATTTAGGTCCTGAATATATTACTGATGTTACTCACTTCATGTGCATGAATAGAAAATGTACATTTATTGGAGCCTACTTAGTGAGCAGGATGAAATTGAAAGCATAAATACCCTTGACCGAAGGGTATTTATTTTTCGGCTCACTCTTTTGAGACAGTGGCCAAGCGTTCGGTAAGCGTTCAGTAAGTATTCATTAAGTGTTCAGTAATTCTGCAACAGACAGAGTACGAATGTCTCCACTTTTTCGATCTTTAGTCTCAAATATTCCCCCCGTAGTCTTCTTTGAGACAACAATGCGCGTAGGAATTCCTAAGAGATCGCTATCGGCGAATTTCTCTCCTACCGAAACGCCGATGCGCTCATCATACAGTACCTCTATTCCCTTTGCGGTGAGAGATTCATATAGTTCATCACCAAGTTGCTTCACACCCTCATCATCGGCTGCGAGTGAAACAAGGTGATAGCGAAACGGCGCGACCGTGGTGGGCCAGACGATTCCCTTCTCGTCTGAAAGCACTTCAACAATAGTACCCATGAGCCGTGCGGGGCCGATGCCGTAGGAGCCCATAAATACCGGGACATCTTTTCCTTCTTCGGTTTTATATGTAAGCGATAACGCTTCGGAGAAACGAGTGGATAAGGTGAAGATGTTTCCTACCTCTACTGATTTTGCTTCAATGAAGTCACCACTCAGTCCGAGTTCATTTTTGATCTCGTCGGTATACACTTCTTTGTTTATAGCAATGTTTTTCCCCTTGTGAATATAAATGACATCCTCGCCGGCGGCCGAGATAGTCTGGAATTCGTGCGAGAACTTGGAAAACATGCCGCCCGAAGCGAATGTAAGGTAGGTGGTGTCGCCGATACCGGCACGCGTGAATACATTTCTGTAAGCTACTTTTGATTTCTCATAGAATGCGTCATGCTCATCTTTGTCCTTAGAGAACGAATACATGTCCTTCATGACGAATTCACGGGTGCGCATGATACCACTCTTGGCACGAGCCTCATTCCTGAATTTGGTCTGAAATTGATACGGGTAAGAAGGGAGATCTCGGTATGACGAAACGAAGTCCTTCATCATTTTAGTGATCGCTGCCTCATGCGTGACCGCGAGCCCGAGTTCGGTGCCGTTCTTGAGTGCGGTTTTGAACCAGACATCGACTTCTTTGTCGCTCCACTGATTGGTCGGTTCCCACGTCTCCTTCTGCTGCAGGGCTGTAAGCACCACCTCCTGCCCGCCAATGGCATTCATCTCTTCGCGGATAATCTGCACGATGTTATTAAACACACGTAGCCCCAAGGGAAGCAGCGCGTACACGCCCGCCATTTCTTTGTAGATGTATCCACCGCGGATAAGGAGTTGCGCATTCTTCGACACCTCATCGGTCGGTGCCTCGCGCCTAGTCTTGGTAAAAAGTTGTGATTGTCGCATATGTTCTATTCTAACGGAAAATTTACGCTTACAGAGTATTGACAAATACCGACAAAAATTTTATTGAATTGGTGCCTATTTTCATCAGCTCTTCACCATCCATCATTATACTTGGCCAAAAATGTTTTAACTCCGATAAGGAGGGCATGTGCGAATTCGAAACAATATTACCCTTCACATACCCCCACGCTACAATATGGGTTTTTTATTGACGAACTATTATTGGCCCCACGAAACACGGAAAGGGCATCGAGATCATGGTTGTTTGAGATGGGTACTAGCTACATTGGGTGGTTGGAAGTTTTGTAATTCAAAGTACAATACAGAGATGCCACAAGGTGAAGAAAAAGAATTTGGCGAAAATATCATAAAATCGGAGAGTTCAACTCCGGAAGCAAGCCCAGTAACAAATGAGCCCACTTCACCGTCTACTGATGCAGAAGGCGTGATCATGGATGTAAATGAAAATGAAAAAGAATTTCTCACTTTACTTCGGAAGAGCAATCTCAGAGAAGCGCTCCGCATCTGTGACACCTGCCCACTCACAGAAGAATTTCTCTCTTCTCCAGAAGTTCGTTCTGCCGTAGAAAAAGTATTTCTCTCTTCCATCCAGGGGGGCAATTTCAAAATCGTGTTCCGCATCCGTGACACCTTCGCTCTCTCAAAAGAATTTCTCGCTTCTCCCGAAGTTCGTTCTAACTTAGAAAATGCATTTATATCTTTGCTTCAGGATGGCTGGATCGACGAAGCGATTCGCATCCGTGACGACTCTCTTCTTCCTGAAGAGCTTGTTCGTTCTACCGTTGAAGAAACATTTCTTGGTACGCTTCGGTCGGGTGATCCGGATCTGGCGCTCAGCATCCGTGACGCCTTCCTAATCACAGAAGAATTTCTCGCTTCTCCCGAAGTTCGTTCTGTCGCAGAAAAAGAATTTCGCACTTTGATGAGAGAGGACGATTTCGATAGTGCGCTCCGCATCCGTGACGCCTTCAAACTTCCTCTAGAGCTCGTTCATTCTAGATTAGATAAATTCATCACCGAGCATGATTTTCCTCTCGGAGGAGAATCAACACTCGCAATACTTGAGGGCGATCGTTTCGGAAAGAATTTATTATCTCACTGGTCATGGTTTGATACAATCTCAAAGAAAGCAATCACCGAGGTACTTACCGCTGACGATACCACCGATCCAAGTATCGATCGTCGTGGCATTGAGTATCGCCTGCTTGCACAAGAGCGATTAAAGGATTTTGGAAATAATTCCGCACTTATTACCCGACTGGGAGAGAGTGGGATTGATACTGTTTCTTGGCTTGAATACCCCAATACTACCTATTTCGAGCTCGGCGAAGCCGACCAGCTAAGTCTTGGCGAACAGATAGTACAACCCATCAAGCGATTGCCAGAATCTATCGCTGGATATACTCAGGCTATCATCGGGGCTGTCGATGCATACAAAAAAGAACTCATAGAGAAGACTATTCCCGAAGATACCACAGCCATTCGGGAACAAGTGGATAGTCTTGTGCAACAGTTGGCACAAACTTCTGACGAGAAGAAGCGCGCGGGAATGGAGCGGGGTCTCGCTAGTCTGCGCGCTCGCTTGGAGAATCCGCGACAGCTACGCGTTTGGGACAAGCTCCATGCCGAGGTCGACAAGCTCGCTAAGATTGCCCTAGAGACAACGCGGATAAACGACGAATTGATAGTACTTGAAGCAAAAAAGGTAGCGGTCGCCGATGACCTCGCAATGCAGGAGGCACAGAAAGAGAAATCGTTGAAATGGGAAAAGCGCAAAACGCTTAGTACGCACATCAATATGCTTAAACACCGCCTCGACAAACTTTTTGAGGTATATCAAGAAACATTGACCTCTGCAATCGGCGAAGAACGTGCGACAGGTGTGATGAGTCAGATCAAAGATGAGACCCGCGAACAGCAGGACCATTTACAAACTGACTTCACTACTATTTTTTCATTCCTTGATGATCAACCCCAAGAGGTCCCTCCTGTTGACGGCGAAATGGTCATGGATGACGATATCTATAAATTCAATCCGAAAACAGCCAAGTTGCTCAGTGGTCGCCCAATGTCAGTGCGCATCGGATCGCGCTCGCGGGAGGACCTGTACATCGGCAATCATACGACGTGTTGTATCCGTATTGACAGTGACCACCACGGCTCTGAATCTCCTATTGCAGATTATGTGACGGATCTTGGTATGCAGAATGTGCTCATCTGCGATGAGGTCACGAAGACCCCAATCGCTTGCGCTTGGTGTTGGATCGGGCAAGACCCGAAGACGGGAGAGCGTGCCTTGGTTGTTGACAACGTTGAGGGATGGCAAGCATATACAGTGAACTATCGCACTCAGCTTGAGGAAAAGCTGCGCGAATACCTCGAGGCATATGCGCGCACACTTGGGATACCCTTGAGTCAAGGACCTGATTATAATGATCTGGATGTTCTTCCTGCCAAGCAACAAGTCGAACGTTTTCGTAAATTGGGAGGATATAATCGCGCAGACGGTTATTATCTTGAAGCGGAGGTGGGTGATGATAAGGAAGACGATTATGAGGAATTATAAGGTCAAGTGTCTCGCTCTCCACTATTCTGGTAGAGTGCACAAAAAAAGCGCCAGGGTTCCTATAATCAAAAGCGTACCGACAATAGTACGCTTTTTCTTATGAGTGGCTATCGTCATTGTTTGAATATTGTATGCAGTATGAGGCGCCGAGGTAGTAATGTATCGCTCTTGTATGATACCACTACTACGAGATTCGCAACGTCGATAGCGAAGTAATGCTCAAATATTACAATAATTTTGCGATGTCGTGCCAGGTGACGGCCACCATCAGCAACATCAGTAGTGCGAAGCCGACGAAGTTCATTGCATTGGCTATCTGCGGCTTCAGCGGCTTTCGCGTGACGCTCTCTATCAGAATGAACAGGAATCGTCCGCCGTCGAGCGCCGGGAATGGGATGATATTGATGACCGCGAGATTGATGGAGATAAGCGCGGTGAAGAGAATGAGATTTGCGAAGCCGATGCCCGCAGCTTCTCCGACAGCACTAACGATGCCGACCGGGCCCGTCACCTGCGAATAATCCGCGTGCCCCGTCACCGCCTCAAAAATGAAGGTATAGATGCCTACCGCAGTAAGCTTGGTGAATTGGTAGGTCTTCACCGCACCGTCAGCAAGTGCCGAAAAGAATGGCAGCTTGAGTATGCCAACCATGTCCATATAAATGCCGATGGCGGCGCCTTTCTGCGAGATGCCCTGCACAGGAATAACATTCACGTGCCCTGCCTTTCCTTTACGCGTGTATGCGACCACTATCTCTTTACCCTCGCGTGTACCAATGAATGACGACACCGTATCCGGAGAATCAGCAGCAACCGTCTCCCTGCCGTCAGAAAGAGTCACAATGGTATCGCCCGACTGGAGGCCTGCCGCTTCTGCAGGGCCTTTCGCCGCGAGCTGGGTCACCATGAGTTTGGCATTCTGCACCGGATAGCCTCCATCATTATCTGCCGGAGCGGCAATACCAATCATGAGTGTCAAGGAGATGAGTACCCACGCGAGAATGAGATTGAATATCACACCCGCGACAATGACTGCCGACTGTACGAGTCGTGACTTTGAGGAGAATGCGCGCTCCTTATCAACATCGTCTTGCACCATCAGTGCATTCTCACCGTAGATGCTGACGTAGCCGCCGATAGGAAGCGCATTGAACGAATAGTTGGTCTCGCCTTTCTTGATAGAGAAAATACGCGGTGGAAATCCGAAGGCGAATTCATCGACACGGATTTTAAAAAATTTGGCAACAATAAAATGCCCGAATTCATGAGCGATGACGAGAAGGAGAAGGATGAGGAAAAAAAGCAATATGCTCATGTATTTGTTGTGAGTGACATTATAGCATGCATACAGTCCGTAGACCGTAGAACGTAGTTCGTAGGAAATACTGAAGCATGTTCGGCTACAGTCTACGATCTATATACTACGAACTAATTTCCTCTTCTTTCTTCTTCGCGAGCACATCGAACTTAGCGTTTGCTTCATCGACAAATTTCTGCAGATCCTCCTTCCCCTTCCTATGCTCGTCTTCACTCATCTCACCATCTTTCTCGAGTTGTTTGAATTCATTGAGGACTTCTTCGCGTTCTTTGCGAAGCGAAATACGTGCGTCTTCGAGCTTGTCTTTCATGAGCTTAATGATTTGCGTGCGGCGCTCGCCGGTAAGTTCGGGAAATATCACGCGCAAGCCCGCGTCATCGGTAGTGACCGAGAGTCCGAGGTTGGCTTTGGTGATGGCGGCTTCAACTGCCTTTACTTGCGATTTATCCCATGGGGCAACTCGAAGTGTGCGTGCGTCTTCCATGGTGATATTGCCCACGTGCGCAATCGGGGTCTGCGAACCGTAGGAGTCGATCGAAATGGAATCAAGGATTGCTGAAGTGGCGCGACCAGTGCGTAGTAGCGAGAACTCCTTCTTGAGCCACTCTTCTATACCTCCCGTACTGATTTTGAATTCGGAAAAGTTATATGACATAGCAAGAATAGTACCAGAATTTCGCTTTTCTCATGACTTGACAAATAATTATTAGGTACTATAATCATTACATCTGTTCCCCCAATCGGGTTCAAGCCCGATCTTTACAACCTGAAGAAGGAGCTCAAGATGAGTCTGACTGAAAAGTCGTATGGACGCATGTGCAAGAAACTAGAGGTGTTCGCTGTTTACAGTGCGCTCTCGCAGCGCCTCTCGGACTGCGGATTCCACATTCCGCATGATGATCCGAGCAAGCGCCGACTGACGCAGGCATCACGCGGCACCTGCAGGGACCGCATCGAAGCGCACCACTTAGAAAACAATTTCTACGCCAGGGTCCATGTCTCGCTTCACCCGGCGAACCAAGCACATCCCGAGGACCAAGGACGGGATTCGATTTGCGTGACATTCACGCTTCCGGCAAGCATCACTATGTTGCCGGCCGACGCTGCAAGGCTGATCGAAGGGCTCGAGCTCGCCGAAGACAAGGTAGCCGACCCGGCCTGAACCACTTACGAAAACCGAACCGCCCCGCATGCATGTGCGGAGGCGGTTTTTTTATCAGTTATGTACATCAGAGCTGCGGGACCGTGAGTGCGAGATGCTCTAGGAGGAGTTTCAGCGACGGTGCACGGTCGGAGAGATATTTTGATGCAGTGATGACGTCCGAAAGAGACTCGGCAAGACTCGGATCCGCGGGAAGTTTTGCGTACAAGGCTTTTTCGAGCGAGATGAGAAATATCCGCGCTTCTTCTTTTGCTTCAGATTTTTCATCTTTCTTGGCTTTTGTGTATGGCTCGATGATGCCAAGACGCTCAGGAAGCGATGCTTTGAGGAACTCCTCACCCGCTTTGGTTTCTCCTTTATCATGCGCTCCCTCGATGCTCAGTATCTGCATACGCGAACGGAGTGTCGGGATAAGCGTCTCTTTGGTGCGCGTGACGAAGAAAAAGTGCGTGTCTTCGGTCGGCTCCTCGATGGTCTTAAGGAGCGCATTCTGCGCCTCGCTCGTCATGGTATTGAATGCAAGGATAAATATCTTCTTATTCCCCTCGACTCCTCTCATCGTCTGCTCCTGTGAAATCTCGTGCGCATGTTCGATAAGGAATACATCGAATTCAAAGAGGTGGAAGTCCGGGCTCGACTGGCTCGAATGTTTATTATCAAACAAAAATTTCTTCAGCACCGGCAATACCACTCCCCGCTCCCCTTCGATAAGGTACGCATGGTGCAGGTGCTGGGGCAAGGTAAGGGCGATGGTCATCACTCTATGGTACCACCAATTACAATCCAGCAAGAAGTTTCTGCATCGACGGGAATATGCGCTCTGCGACGAGCATATATCCTCTGGTATTCGGATGCACGAGGTCGCCAAGAAGAAACGGATTACCGATGATTCCACGCAAGATATTGGGGATGAAAACTGTCGCGTTGGCGAGTGCGAGCGAATGGTACATCTCCTGGAAACGATCCGAATAGAGTCCGCCCTGTACACCAACAAGCACCACAACAGCTCCGCTTTGATGAATCTTGGTGATAATCTGCTGCAAATTCGCATTCGTCTCACTCGTCGGGATGTTCTGCAAAAGGTCATTGCCGCCGAGAAGTACAATGACAATCCCCGGATTTTTATCAAGCACATCTGTCTGTATGCGTGCGAGGGCCTGTGCACTAGTGTTTCTGCTTACTCCTGCATTGGTAATCGGAGTTCCTAAGAGCGCTGAGAGCTGTGTCACATAGTCACTTCCGGCGGGTGCGCCTACGCCTTGAGTAAGACTGTCGCCGAATGCGATGATGGTTTTGTTTTTAGGCGGATAATTTTTTATCAGTGACACATCGGTGATAGTGTTGGTCACCGAAAACGCTGCGCTACTTCCGAGTACTTCCGCACCGCGCATATAACGAAATTCGTATACTCCCGGCTGCTCAATGACAAATGGAGCGTCTCCATCGCGGAATGCAGTGTACCTCCACTTGATATACGAGTTATTTCCTGTACCTGATTCAAAAAGTCCAATCCAATCAATACTGCGGACAATTGTATTTGTACTTACCCAAGAGACATTCACTGTCTCGCCGATTACAGCGCGAGTTGGATTTACGGTGACGGTGAAACTTTGGACGCCCTTTACTACAGTAATCGGAACACTGGTGGCGACTTTATCGTACGTATTACCTTTGAAATACCGTACCTCATACGTACCTTCAGCGGGTAACGAGAAGAATGTTGCCACGCCAGTCACGCCCGGAACGAACCTCCATGAAGTATATGCAGTGTCAGCTGCTCCTGCTTTGTAGAGTCCAATCCAAGAACCCGAGGTCACCGTGCCCGCAACATTCCAGTTGACCGCGAGATTGTCACCAACGGCAAAGGTGGTACTCGAGAACGTAAGCGTCACATGTGATGGCACATCAACAGCCTTGGTAACTGTAATCGACTCACTCGTTCCCCCTTTATGGTACGTATTCCCATTAAAATAACGCATCTCATACACACCTTCAGCCGGAAGAGTGAAACTCATGGCACCACTTGCTCCCGCCGCATTTTTCCATGCGAGGTACGAGTTGTCAGCTGCTCCTGCTTTGTAGAGTCCAATCCAAGAACCCGAGGTCACCGTGCCCGTCAGGGCCCATGTGAACGTAAGTTCATCGCCGACCATGTGCGGAGTGCTAGGAATTGTGAATGTGACGGCGAAGGCCTGTTCGGCAGGCTTTGTCACGGTCAGT
>JAYTWK010000024.1:0-5736 GCA_043743715.1 bacterium | reverse complement strand
TTGCTGAGGAATAAAAGATGTCTCAAAAAAATTGGCCATTACTCATATCTATTCTACAGAGGAATCATCCCCTTGGCGAGAAAGCTATACACAGAAATGGCTTTTATGTCGATGACGGAGGAGAAACTCACTTTTGAATGCACTGTAGTTACAGGTATGCCGGGTCTTTCAATATTAAATACGGTGCGAAGTCCTAGACTAAGGTGATGTCGAAGAGGCATATTCATATGTGGCGACTCTGCACACCTCTGCATGGTATCAAAAGAATAGTTTAAGATACGATACGAAGTCTTGGACGGAAGCAGTATTCGAGAAGCTGTATGAGCGACCAATTTCCCTTTGAGGTAATTTTACTTAGGGAACTGGAAGCACTCTTTGTGGTGCTGTACTGCTTCCGAAGCTGCCGAAAGAAAGACAAGTAGCGTGCGGAAAATAGGCTTTGGATTAGAGCTTGCGGAGGGCAAGGCCTAGCGCCACCGCAAACTCCGGCCCCGAATCCTTAAGCAGTGGCTCAACCACGGCAGGAGCTTCTACTTTATCGAAGGCATTCCCCTGAACAACCACTGTTTCAAAATTGCTCGATGCAAGCGGAAGAATACCCCGGAGCAGTGCCCCGCCTCCGGTCAAGACAACCTTGTTGATTACGATATGTTTTTCATTCTGATAGCGGGTCAGGATACGGTTGGCTTCAGTGAATATCCGCTCGACCGCAAGACGTGTGACCTCGGCGACAGTCGCATCAGCAGGATTGCCGTCAAGACCGAATTCACGCTTCGTCTCTTCCGCCTCGATCATCGAGACTCCCCGAGAACGTGATAGTGCGAGTGTGATATCTTGTGAACCGACGTTGGTGAGATGCGAGCTACGCACCACCCCCTCTTCAACGATAACCACCTTGGTATTGGCGGCACCGATATCAATGATCATCGAGGCAGATGCATCGTGACCGAGCGTCGAACGGATAGTACTGAAGACTTCAATTTCGAACGTAGCTGCAGTCGCACCGATTTTGTGTGCAATGTCGTTGTATTTTGCGATAACATCATTATGGACTGCAGCCAGGAGCACGCTTATCTTGGGAGAGCTGAGGTCTTTCTTCTCCTGGTCCGGGTCAATATATGTACGGGAGAGTTTTGGGATGATCCAGTGCGAGAGCGATACTTCAGTGACTGACGTAGGGATATATTTGCGGGCTTCCATAGGAATCATTTCCTTGAGCTTTGCCTCGCCAAGATCGGGCATTTCGATTACCGTCAACAGCGTTGAAGTCAGCGGGAGTGCAAAAACGATGTCGCGTGACGTCACCTTCGCTTCGGTGAAAAGGTCGTTAATAGCTTCAACAAGCTTTGCAACCGAAAGATTAGTCGCTTGTCCGACCTCGAGTCCCTGGAGGGGTCCGAGTGCAATCTCTCCATAGGTTTCGAGCATTGCTTTATTGCCTTTCTTTTTGAGCTGCACCACTTTAATAAACGAGCTGCCGATATCGAGACCAACAATCGAACCGCTTCCTTTTTTCGGAAGAAGGCCTGCAAATATCTTTTCGAACGGATTACTCATTGGACCATCATACCACAACGAAAACCCAAGCGGGAGTTTCACATCTCTCTCACACCTTCGTAAATGGGCAATGTGCGCTCCTAATTTACAATCTCCGAATCACCTGTAGACTCAACAGTACTCCTATGTGGGAAGAATTCCTCAACGCCATCTTTCCGGAACGATGCATCAGCTGTGAAAAGCCAGGCTCGGCACTTTGTGCTATCTGTGAACGCACTATCACCACCCATCCTATCGCCCTCTCTGGCACTACTGCTGCGTTATTTGACTACCGCAACCCGCTGGTTAAGAAAGCAATCTGGTCACTCAAATACAAACGCAAACGTTCACTCGGTACATACTTCGGGACCGCACTCTATCGTGAGTTTTTCAAGCACCTCGCATACGGCAACAAAAAGACCGGTGAAGAAATACTCCTCGTGCCAGTACCCGCGAGCGCAAAGGCGACATCTCTGCGCGGATATAATCATGCGGCAATCATCGCGAAGACTATAGCCGAATGTGCAAAGAATGACGGACTGAAGCTCACCCTGCGTACCGACATGCTCTATAAGAAGAGAGAAGTGGAGCAACAGGCGCGTGTGCGAGGAAAAGCAAAACGTGAGGAGAACGTCGACCACCTCTTCAGCGTGAAGCACGGCGATGATATCACCGGCAAGACCGTTATCCTTATCGATGATGTCATTACGACCGGTGCCACCATTCGTGATGCGAAGCGTGCACTGCGTGCATATAAACCCAAGCGCATTCTTGCGATTGCCGTGGCGCACTGATTTTCAGACTCGTCCCGAGTCCTTATGCGGCGAGTAAATTATTCGTGACCACTGATTATCCCGCTCGTTCCGAGCGTGTGAGTATTGCGCTCTTCTAAGGCGTTGTCATTCTTACAGAGTATCAACAACCGATACTGCCTGCGCCTCTACCATATCACCTTCGCCAAAAGTGAGTGCGCCGCGCACTTTACTGCCGGAAACGACCAGCGGGAGCCAGAACTCATCGTCTGGCCACATTTCTTTGAACGGAATAGTGTCCTGTGTGAACCATTTTGGATCCATTTCCTCGCTCGCTGTGGACGCTCCATCCCACTTATCAGACAGATATACGCGCACGAGTTGATCCCAAGCAGGATTGTGAGGAAAATAAAATGAAAGTTCGGCGACCTTTTCAAGCTGTGTCGGAGTGACAGCGATATCTTCGTGGGTTTAGCGTAGTGCAGCATCTTCGATCGCTTCACCTTTCTCTACTTTTCCGCCGACCCCATTCCAGCGCCCCATACCAAATCCACGCTTCTTCATTGCGAGACAAATCTCGGTAATATTTCCGTCGGTACGCTTCACCAGAAAAATAAGCGTTGAGTTACGTAAGTCTGACATGAGTACAATAATAGCAAATAGTGCGAGCGAGTGCAGGGACGATCGACTACTTAAATGTGACGTTCTTTTCGACCCACCCTATGAGCGCTTTTGTGTCGGTGGCGGCATTTCCTGAACCCAGTACTATGACAGCAACCGGGACCGGACCACTCGGTGAAGGAAATTCCCAGACCGAAGCAAGATTTCTGTCCGCAGGAGTCGAGGTACCGGTCGTGAGTCCCACTAAGCGGGTATCGCTTGCAAATTGACTGAAGTTTGTCAGCTCAGTGGTATGTAATCCGCTGTACGTCCGGTACGATTCACCCTTACTGACATCAAAAAGGAATCGACGTTTGAAGTAGATGTACTTGAGCAGCCTCTCTGTGTCGTCTGACGACGAAGTATTCTCAATGCTCTTGCCGCTTGGATCCGCAAAGTGCGTATCATTCATGCCTATCGAGATAGACTTCTGATTCATTGAGGTGACAAATCGCTTATTTCCAAGGAATCCCGCAAGAATGTTCGCGGACTGATCGGACGACTGCATGAGGAGCGGGTACAAGAGATCAAATGCGATGTACCTGTCCCCGACCTGCGGATCGAAGTTCACGATACTCGCAGTGAGCTGCTCTTTCTTGACCAGTGTCGTTCGCTCGAGATACACCAGTTCACTTGCGACCACGGCGGTCATCAGTTTTGAAAGTGACGAGACAGGAAGGACACTCTCATTATTCTTCCCAAGCAGGGTCTTTCCCGATACGAGCTCTGATACGAGAAATGCGTCAGCAGAGACTGCGGGGACAGAGCCGCCACTCACCTCGGCAGTACCGTAATCTTTTGCCTTCGGGAATTCCCTGACAATGATCGGCATCCCTGCGGTCATGTTCTCATACAGTATCTTCGCATCGTCGGTCGAAAGCCGGATGCATCCGCCGGAATATCCTTTGGGTACAAGTGTACCGTCGTCATGATACGGCCAGCCGTGTATGAAAAAATTTCCGTAGAACTGGATACTCCACGGCATCCATACTTTGCCTATCGACGAATAGTGATTCTGTTCTTTGACAATAGCGGAATATGAGCCGGTCGGTGTCTCCCACCAGCTTCCCTCTTTGCCAATACCAAGCACCGTGAAGGTTCTGGTCGCCATCCCCGACTGATAGAGCGTGAGCTGCATGGCGGACAGATCTGCTTCAATGAAATCTTTTTTCTTATCTACCAAATTTTGTTTGGCGTCGAGAAACTTCTGCTCATCAGGAAAGATGGGCACACCCGCATCAGTAAAGGCAACGTTGTTTTCCGCAAGTTGTGTGAGAAACTTTTTTGTCGACAAGTCATTCTTGTTGGCAAGGTCGAGGCGATTCTGCGATAAGAGGCCGATGACATCAGCAGCACCGATAAGCAGTGCGAAAAGTATGAGGATGATGACGGAAGAGCATTGTATACCGCGTGGGTGCCCTAATTGTGCAGCACCGCTTATAATCGGCATTTCAGGAATCTCTTGGTCGGGCATTGCATGGATTGTACTGTCTCTCTTTGAATTACGAAACTCCCCCCTGTGCATAACTTCCTCGCCATTTGACCAAAAAAGGGTAAAACACAAGAGGGAGCCGTTAGGCTCCCTCTTGTTATGAAAACAGTCATCAAACTGTATACAGACACACTAACAAAAGTCAGGTTCTTCTTCAAGCAACTCAAATTGAAATTGAAAAAAGTACAGGTCGACCATTAGCAATTATGCCAGAGGAAGTTATTGCGCTCGCTCTTTTCAAACAGTCACAAGGTATCCCCACCAAGAAAGCGATCTGGAAGATCTTCGCACTCACCGCTTCGTATAAAACACTTGTTGTTTCCATGAATCGCCTTGCCTTGTATGCACTCCTCATCCTGCAAATGATCCTCAAAGAACATCAGCAGCATGCACACATCGTGAAGCACACCGATAGTACCGATATTCCTGTCTCACTCAATAAGAATGCAAAGTATCACAAGGTGATGAAGGACTTCGCGTCATGGGGATATTCCGGAAAAGGCTTCTATTACGGCCTTAAAATGAGTATCACCACTGATCTAAACCGCAAGCTGCTTGCTGTGCGCTTTGGTTCGGGCAATAGCAATGATCGTGTCACGTTTATGAAGATGAACAAAGATATCATGGGCATATTCGTCGCTCTAGCAGGATATATCGGGAAGAATCTCGCACAAGAGTTTTATGTCGAACACAAGCGTATCCTGTTCGCCAGACCGAAAGCAAACATGAAAAAACTTATCACCGCATGGCAGAAACGTCTCTATGATACTCGCATGCTCATAGAGCTCAACTTCCGTAATTTGAAAATGTTTTATGGACTTATCACCTCATTACCCAAATCGATTGATGGGTATCTGGGGAACTATGTGTATGCGTTGTTGGCCTATGTACTTGGCTAACTGAGTCTAGCTGAAGAAGAAACAACCTGAGATTTGTCATTACCTCACGGAGACTGGGGGTTTTTGATGTGGGTGGAGAAAGTTGGGGTTGGGGAGTTTCGTAATTCAAAGTATTGGTAAGCTCCTTTGCCTCACCCAATAGTCGCTCGAAGAGTTTATAGTCTTCGGGTGTTTCAAAGATACTCATCCGGCCATTTGCACGGTTGATTACATGGTAGACTTCTCCTCCAATATCCACTCGGGCGAGACGAGGCATGGATACATATTACATCATGAATAGGAGAAATCAATCGTGACTGTCCCGATTAAATGGGCAGTACCCCTTTCCCATTTACTCACGATAGGACTCGCTCGTAAATATGGGAGAAGGGCTTCGAATCCCACCCGAAAGTGCTTC